>NZ_AP027314.1:2205000-2601033 GCF_055397045.1 Sphingobium sp. TomMM15 | reverse complement strand
AAACAGTCGACCCCCATCAACTGTGCCCCTGCCGGGCAGGGACCATCAGACGCAAAAATCCGTTTGGAAAAGCGGGAGCTTCCCCAACAAGTCTGCGCAAAAACAACCTAATGACGATCACCGGAATCGATTCGAGTGGTGATCAGAGAGATGAAAATAGACAGGCAATCTTCGCCTGATCAAGGGCAAGGCCCTTCAAAAATATGAAATAAAGACGTTGACGCGGAAAACCGGGGAAAATGGCGAAATGAACAGAATATCACGCAAATACAGATACTTAGCAAATATACACCTCTGTGCCCTTTTGCTCGAATCGTGAGGGAATCGCGAGAAACTGCGGATGTCCGTTACGGCCGCGTGACGGAATCATGAAAAAAACCCGCCCCAGAGCGGGACGGGTTTTTCGATTTTTACGTGACGATCGAGTGAAGCGGCTCAGGCGAGCGCGCTAACCCGCTTCGTGAGACGCCCGAACTTGCGAGCGGCGGTGTTCTTGTGCAGCACGCCGCGTGCGACGCCACGAGCCAGTTCAGGCTGGACGGACTGAAGCGCCGTGGCCGCAGCCGACTTGTCGCCAGCAGCGAGAGCGGATTCGACCTTCTTCACCAGGGTACGAATCCGGCTGATGCGGGCGCCGTTGATTTCGGCGCGGCGTGCGTTGCGGCGGATGCGCTTCTTGGCTTGCGGCGTATTGGCCATTTAAAGTCCTCGGTCTCGTCAAATCTCGTGAATAGGGTCAGCCGGAATCGCCAGCCGTCCCTGTGAAGGTGCGCCCCTTACAGGGGATAAGCCAAAGCGTCAACGGGAAGGCGCGTGCTATTTCTGGCATTTCGGGCAGTAGAAAGTCGATCGCCCGCCGTCCACACGTCGCCGGATCACGCCGCCACAGGCGCAGCTTTCGCCTTCCCGGCCATAGACTCGCCACTGTTTGGAGAAATAGCCCAGCTCCCCATCGGGCCGGGCATAATCGCGCAAGGTGGACCCTCCGGCCGCAATCGCGGCTGTCAGCACTTCCCGAATCGCGTCGGCCAGCAGCCCGAGCCGCGCCCGACTGATGCGCCCCGCCTCGCGCGTTGGGGAGATGCCCGCCATGTTGAGCGCTTCGCAGACATAGATGTTGCCGAGCCCTGCCACGATTCGCTGATCGAGCAGCGCCGCCTTGATCGATGTCGCCTTCCCTTTCAGCACCTGCGCGAGATAGTTCGCCGAAAAATCAGGTCCAAGTGGCTCCGGCCCCATGCGGGTGAAGGGACCGTAGGCGTGAGAGCCGTCGGTGCGCACGAGGTCGATCGAGCCGAAGCGGCGTGGATCGTTAAGGGAAAGCAGATGTCCGTTTCCGGTCTCGATCAGAAGATGGTCATGTGTCCCGATCTCGGCAGGATCGATTCGCCAACGCCCCGACATGCCAAGATGAAAGATCAGCGTGTCGCCGCGATTGGTTTCGATGAGCCCATATTTAGCGCGGCGAGACAGCGATGTGACGGTCGCGCCAGTCAGTCGCTGCCGCAGATCGACCGGTATGGGGAAGCGGAGATCCGCGCGGCGTGCTTCGACACGGGTCAGAACCGCGCCCTCCAGCACCGACCGGAGGCCAGCGACCGTGGTTTCGACTTCGGGCAGTTCAGGCATTCAAATCTCTCTTGGATAGCGATCGGATCGTCAGGCCGAATTATGCCGACAAGTCACTGAACATTTTCGCCGATCTGGGGTGTTTCCACCGGACATGCAAATGCTCTAGGAGGCTGGCCCATGAACGACACTGCTTCTTTCGGCTATCGCGACGTGGATGCCTCTGAAAAACAGGGGATGGTGCGCGCGGTCTTTTCCAATGTTGCGTCCAAATATGACCTGATGAACGACGCCATGTCCGTGGGCGCGCACCGGCTATGGAAGGACCAGTTTGTCGGGCGGGTGAAGCCGCGCAAGGATGAAGCGATCCTGGATATGGCGGGCGGCACTGGCGACATCGCCTTTCGCATGGCCAAGCATGGCGCGCACGTCACCGTGTCCGACATCAATCCGGAAATGCTGGCCGTGGGCGTCGAGCGCGCAAAGAAGAAGGGCCTCGAAGGGCTGATCTGGTCGGAGCAGAATGCGGAAGAACTGACGTTCAAGGACCGCAGCTTCGACGCCTATACGATCGCCTTTGGCATCCGCAATGTGACGCATATCGACAAGGCGCTGCGGGAAGCGCACCGCGTGCTGAAATTTGGCGGGCGCTTCTTCTGCCTGGAATTTTCGACGACGACATGGCCGGGCTTTGCCGATGTGTATGATGTCTATTCGCATCGGCTGGTGCCCAAGCTCGGCAAGCTGCTCGCCGATGATGAGGACAGCTATCGGTATCTGATCGAATCGATCCGGCGCTTTCCGCCTATGCCTGAATTTGAGCGGATGATCCGGGAGGCTGGTTTCGTGCAGACGAAGGTCGAGCCGATTCTTGGTGGGTTGGTGGCGATCCATTCGGGGTGGAAGATTTGATGGTGGGGCGACTCACAATGGGGCCGCTCCCTTTCAAGGGAGGGTTCGAAGCAGTCACGTGCCTGCTTCGAAGGGTGGGTGCGCCGCGTGAGCGGCGCTGCTCTGACCTCGCGACGGCAGTCGCTCGCTCCGCTCGCCCCCACCCCAACCCCTCCCCTGAAGGGGAGGGGCTTAGGTAGATGCCATCCCACATCACGCATATTTGGCGGCTGCTGAAATGGGGCCGGACGCTGGCGCGACATGGGGCGCTGCGGGGGATTGAGCGCGATCCGTTGACGCCTACGCCCGTGAGGCGGCTGGTGCGATTGGCGCGGGTGGGGGCACGGGTGCCCAAGCAACCGCGCTATGCCGATGCCTTTCAGGCGATCGGGCCTGCGGCGATCAAGCTGGGGCAGACGCTAGCAACACGCCCCGATCTGGTTGGGGATGAGGCGGCGAACGACCTTTTGCGGTTGCAGGACGCACTGCCGCCCGTGCCTTTCGCCACCATTCGCGCGCAGATCGAACAGAGTTTCGGACGTCCGCTGGAGAGCATCTATACCAGCTTCGATGAAGCACCGGTGGGTGCTGCGTCGATCGCGCAGGTGCATCGCGCCATTACCACGGACGGCCGCGATGTCGCGGTGAAAGTGATCCGGCCGGGCGTCACGGACCAGTTCAACCGCGACATCCAGACCTATGAATGGGCCGCTGCCCATGTGGAAATGTTGGGTGGCGAGGTCGCGCGATTGCGGCCGCGCCTGGTCATCGCCAACATGAAGCGCTGGACCGCGCGCGAGCTGGATTTGCGCCGGGAAGCCGCTTCGGCGTCCGAACTCGCCGAGGCGATGGAGGCGATGCCGGGCTATCGCGTGCCCATGATCGATTGGGATCGCACGACAGGCAAGGTCATGACGATGGAGTGGATCGACGGGATCAAGATTTCCGATCGAGACGCCCTGATCGCGGCGGGTCATGATGTGAAGGAACTGGGCGCGCGGTTGGTCAACGCCTTCCTGCGGCAGGCGATCGCCGAGGGTTTCTTCCACGCTGACATGCATCAGGGGAACCTGTTCGTCACCGCCAATGGCGATATCGTGGCGATCGATTTCGGCATCATGGGGCGGATCGACCGGCGGGCGCGCATGTGGCTGGCGGAGATTCTCTACGGGCTGATCACCGGCAACTATAAGCGGGTCGCCGAAATCCATTTCGAGGCGCAATATGTGCCCGGCCACCATAATGTCGAGGAATTCGCGACCGCCCTGCGCGCCGTGGGCGAACCGATGCGGGGCAAGCCGGTGCGCGAGCTTTCGGTCGGTGGCATGCTGGACGGGCTGTTCGCCATCACCCGCGACTTCGACATGCAGACCCAGCCCCATTTGCTGCTGCTCCAGAAGACCATGGTGATGGTGGAGGGTGTGGCGACCGCGCTCGATCCCGACATCAACCTGTGGGAGACGAGCGGCCCCTATGTGAAGGAATGGCTGCGCGCGGAACTGGGGCCAGAAGCCAAGGCGGCGGATGCGCTGATCGAGAATTGGCGGACGCTTCAGCGGCTGCCCGGCCTTGTGCGCCGGATCGAGGAGGCTTTCCCGGAGAAGGGAGGAGCGCCGCCGCCGCCGCCGCTGACCGAGGTGAGGCTGATCCGCATCGGCGGGGGGTGGCGCTATGCCGCGGTGGCCGGTGTTGCCGCGGTGACTGGAGCGGTCGTTACGGCCCTGCTACATCTGCAACTATGACTCAGCGCCGCATCCTCCTGATCGTCGCCGGTGGCATCGCGGCCTATAAGTCGCTGGAACTGGTGCGGCTGCTGAAGAAGCGCGGCATCGCTGTGCGCGCGGTGCTGACCGACAGCGCGACCAACTTCGTGACGCCCCTGTCGCTTGGCGTTCTGACCGAGGACCATGTCTATGGCGACATGTTCGACCTGAAAGAAGAGCGGGAGATCGGGCATATCCAGCTGAGCCGACAGGCTGATCTGGTCGTGGTCGCGCCTGCGACGGCGAATATTCTCGCCAAGATGGCCAATGGCATCGCCGATGATCTGGCGACGACGCTGCTGCTGGCGACGGACAAGCCGGTGCTGGCGGTGCCCGCGATGAACGTGCGCATGTGGCATCATGCAGCGACGCAGCGGAACTTGGCGCGCCTGCATGCCGATGGCGTGCATCTGATGGAGCCGGATAGCGGCGAGATGGCTTGCGGCGAGTTCGGCAAGGGGCGTTTGCCTGAACCCGAAGCGATCGTGGAAGAGATTGAGCGGTTGCTTGAGCATCCGGCTGCGAAAGATCCGCTTGCCGGTCAGCCGGATTTTGAGGGCGCGGAACTGCCGCTTAAAGGGCGGCATATTCTGGTTACCGCTGGACCGACGCATGAGCCGATCGATCCGGTGCGCTACATCGCTAACCGCTCTTCGGGAAAGCAGGGCTTTGCCATTGCGGCGGCTGCGGCGCGGGCCGGTGCGCGGGTGACGCTGGTCGCCGGGCCGGTGCATCTGGCGACGCCTGCGGGCGTGGATCGGGTCGATGTGGAAACCGCGCGGGAGATGCTGGCGGCGGTCGAGGGCGCGCTGCCCGCCGATGTGGCGATCATGGTGGCGGCGGTTGCTGACTGGCGAACGGCGGATGCTTGCGAACAGAAGCTGAAGAAGGATGGATCAGGCAAGCCTGCGCCGCTGGCGCTGGTGGAGAATCCTGACATTCTGGGCACCTTGGGCAAACATGCGGGGCGCCCTGCCCTGCTGATCGGCTTTGCTGCCGAGACCGAGAAGGTTGCCGAACATGCTGAGGCAAAGCTGGCGCGCAAGGGTGCGGACTGGATCATCGCCAATGATGTGTCAGGCGACGTGATGGGCGGCGACAGCAACAGCGTGCATATCGTCACAGCGAACGGCATCGAAAGTTGGGAGCATTTGCCCAAGGATGCCGTCGCCACCCGAATCATCGAAAAGGTTGCCAATGTCCTCCCCTCTCTCTCCGATTGAAATCCGTCTGAAGCGCCTGCCCCATGGTGAGGGGCTGCCGGTACCTGCCTATGCGACCGAGCATGCAGCGGGCATGGACGTGGTGGCCGCCGAGGATGTGATCATCGTGCCGGGCGGGCGGCATGCCGTGGCGACCGGCTTCGCGATGGCGATTCCAGATGGCTATGAGGTGCAGGTGCGGCCAAGGTCGGGACTGGCGCTGAAGCATGGGATCAGCCTGCCCAATACGCCGGGCACGATCGACGCGGATTATCGCGGGGAATTGAAGGTCATCCTCATCAACCTGGGCGCTGAACCTTTCGTCATTTCACGCGGTGACCGCATCGCGCAGCTGGTGGCGGCGCCGGTTCAGATGGCGCGCTTTGCGGAGGTTGAGGAACTGGACGAGACGGTCAGGGGTTCGGGTGGTTTCGGATCGACGGGAGTGAGTTCCTCATGACCCTTTCCGACGAGCAGTTGGAACGCTACGCCCGCCATATCGTCCTCAAGGAGATTGGCGGCGCGGGTCAGGCACGGCTGCTCTCGGCCGATGTCGCGGTGATCGGCGCGGGCGGGATCGGCAGCCCGGCGATCCTCTATATCGCGGCGGCGGGCGTGGGCACGATTCGGGTCATCGACGATGATCATGTCGCGCTTTCCAATTTGCAGCGGCAGGTGCTGTTCGGGACCGGCGACATCGGTGTCGCAAAGGCTGAAGGCGCGATGGCGGCGGTGGCGCGGCTTAATCCCGATGTGAAGCTGATCCCCATCAATTCGCGGATCGATGCGGACAATGCCGCGCTCATGCTGCGGGACGCGGATGTCGTTTTGGACGGGTGCGACAGCTTCGCGACGCGGCTGGCGGTGGCGGACTGCGCGCAGCGGTTGCGTATTCCGCTCGTCTCTGCGGCGGTCGGGCCGTTCGAGGGACAGCTCGCTACCTATCGCGGCTGGGAAGCCGATCAGCCCTGCTATCGCTGCTTTGTCGGCGATCCGCAGGACGCGCCGGAGCGGAACTGCGCCGAGACGGGCGTGATTGGCGCTCTTACCGGCGTGATGGGAAGCCTGGCCGCGCTGGAAGTCATCCGCGCGCTGGTCCCCTTCGGCGCGGACATGGCGGGCAAGCTGATGCTCGCCGACCTGCTCTCCATGCGGTTCCGTACGTTGAGCGTGGCCAAGGACCCCGGCTGCAAGGCGTGCGCCGCCGAACTATGCGCGAACTGAGAATTGTCGTCGCCACGGCTGACGCGGAGCGGCTACGCGGCGCACTGGTGCTGGCGAGCGCGCAGGCGGCGTTGGGCGGAGCGGCCAGCATCTTCCTGCAACTGGATGCCGTGGCGCTGCTGCGGCAAACCGCTCAGGCGCCAGAAGATGCCGCGCATCTGGCGGCGGGCCTGCCTTCCCTTCGCCAATTGATCGCCGAGGCGCTGGCGCTGGATGTCGGCATCCTGGCCTGCCAGAGCGGCATGGCGCTGCATGATGTCGCCGCCAGTGAATTGCCGGAAGGCATTTCCATCAGCGGCCCCATCGCCTTTCTGCAGCAAACCAAGGATCAGGCGCGGCTGCTCTTCGCCTGATCAGAAGGGCTTTCCCCAGAATTTCGCAACCTTGGGGTCGGCCGCGCAGGAGGAACGCAGCGCCTGCCATGAAACGCGGTCGAGGGCCGGGCGATAGGCCGAACCCGGCTGGACCGCTTCGGCGAAACGGCGGCGACGACCGGCGGAGAGCGGGTGCGAGGAGAGCCATGTCATGGCCCTTTCTCCCCGATCTGCCTCCTTGCCGCCGAGCTTTTCGAAGAAGGCCGCGGTGGCGGCGGGGGAAATGCTGGCAGCGCGCATCTGATCGATGGCAACGCTGTCGGCTGCCGCTTCAGCCTCCCGCCCATAGCTGAGCGCAAGCACACCGTTGAGGTAGCTGCCTGCACCTCCGCCCGCTCCGCCGAGCACAGCGCTAAGGCCCAGTTGGCGGACAAGGCCGGTCAATGTGTCGCGGTGACGAACATGGCCAAGTTCATGGCCAAGGACGCCCGCGACCTCGTCGGGCGAGCCCGCCTGCTGGATGAGGCCGTCGAACAGGATGATGCGGCCGCCGGGCAGCGTTACCGCATTGACCATCGGGATGTTGGCAAGCGTGATTTCGCGCGCTTCATGATGGGGGTCGATCCTCTCTGCCAACGTCCGCAACGCGGCATCCCCGGCGGGCGTGTGGCAGAAGCGACCGCCGAAATCCCCGACCATGGTATCGCCCATCCGGTTTTCCCAGGATTGCGGGATCAGCGGGGCGATGGCGCCGGGGGCTTCGAGCGCACCCCAGACAACCAGCGCCGCCGCAACCGTGAACAGCCCCGCCATAGGCCAGAAGCCGAAGCGGTCGATCCAGCGGCCATAGCGTTCGCCCTTGGGCAGATGCGCAGACAGACCCGCTGGTGGCTCTCCTGAAAAACCCATGCGCCATCCGGGAATAGCGCTGTGCCCATAGGCAGAACGCCCGCCGTCCGAGCCGATCACGGTCAGGTCGGACCAGATGGCAGGCGCACCGGCCCAGCCGCTTTCCGGTTCCTCCAGCACGAAGCCATCCCCGACCGGGCGGAGGAGCACGCTCCGCCGCGTCGCGGTGACGCCGTCATAATGCCAGAGCCGGAAATCGGGCAGGCCGGTCAGAAGGCACCTACGTCGAGCGCGTCGAGCAGGCCTTCGCCATGGCGGCTGGTCTTCGTCTGCGATTGGGTGAGATCGTCGGTATAGATTTCGCCCGTTGCGTTCATGTGGGTGATGAAGAATTTCCAGTGACGATACTGGAGGAAGATCGACCCGATACCGAGGGTGCAGACGACCAGTGCGATGTCGCCGAAGAACAAGGCAAGCCAATCATCCGTGCTGGCCTCAAAGGAAAATTCCAGGCCAGCGAGGGTCAGGTTACCGATCGTTTCGCGCAGGAAGGCCGCATAATAAGCGAGCGCGATGAGGCCAAGCAAAGCATAAACGCCTACGAAGATGACGATGAACGACAGGATGCGCAGCAGCGGCGGGAAGCTGGATGTCACCCAAACGCCGCCAATGGCCCCTCCGAAAGTGCCCGCCATCGCGACGCCGAGCAGGACGAAAAGCAGCGGAGCGAGATAGAAGAGCAGGAACCTCTTCATGAGCGGCCGGGCGCGACCGACCGCAACGAATGGATGCGAGCCGAAGCTCATCGCGTTCATGCGCCGGTTCCAGAGCGAAACCATCGACCATGGGATGAGCAGGCCCAAGGGTATGTAGGACACCATGGTGCGCCACATATATTGCAGGCCGAAGCCGAAGCCGCTGTCGTCGGCGCCACCTCTGATGCCGTGCCACCAGGTGCGGCTGAGCCGATAGCGCAGCGCGCGGAAGCGGGCGACGCCCGTGAGGTAAAAGATAGTGAAGGCCGCCGCCATGGTGAGCACAGCTGCGAGGCCCGCATGCCCCCGAAGCACCAGCGCCTGCGCGCCGAACTGAAGAAACATGAAGGGCACGCCCATGAGCAGCAGCACCATCAGAAATCCCAGCAACAATTCCTTACCGGTGCCCGTCCATTCGAGCCGATCGTCGATGAAGCGCGTGTTCGACCAGAGGTAGCGCCGCGTCCGCGTGGTGGCCCAGAAACGATAGATGCCCAGTGTGACGATCGTCAGCAGCAGGTTGATAAAAGCGATGGGCGCATATTCACGCCAGCTTCCTTCAAAGGCGAAGCTCTCGCCGTAAAAGCGTTCCTGGTCCATGATCCCCCCTGTAGTCCCCGGCAGCAAAAGACTATGCGCCGGGCGACTGGTCAAGAGGGACCATGTTGGCGATCCTTCCGTCAGAAGGTGGCGTAGCGCTCGTTACCGACAAAGCCCATATTCTTGACGCCCGCTCGGCGAATGTCGGCGAGCACTTCGTCCACCACGACATAGCGGGCGTCAGCGGCGGGCTGGAACTGCAATTCCGGTTCGACAGGCTTCGCAAGGGACGCGGCGAGATATTGGCGCAGAGTGAGCCGATCGATTGCCGCCCCGTTCCAGCGCAGCACGCCCTCCCCATCGATCGTCAGCCTGTTCTTGACTGGATTTACTGGCGGCTGCGTCACCGTGTCAGGCGTTTGGGGAAGGTCGACGCTGACGCTGTGCGTCTGGATCGGTATCGTGATGATGAACATGATCAGCAGCACCAGCATCACGTCGATCAATGGGGTGGTATTCATCTCGCCCATCGGTTGTTCGGGCTGAGACGCGTTGAATTGCGCAAAGCTTGAAGCCATGAACCCCTCCTGTTGAATGATATATCAACACATTCAACATGCCTGTATCAGCGTTCCTTGGCAAGGGTCCCTTCTATTGACAGACGGGGCCGCCCATTTATGGGGAAAGCGCGGCATTTTGCGCTGCCATCCAATCACAGAAAGACTTGTCCCTTGTCCGCGATGCTCAAGATCACCCTGCCCGACGGTTCCGTGCGTGAAGTCGCGCCCGGCACTACGCCGGCGGATATTGCAGCGGCGATCGGGCCGGGTCTGGCCAAGGCGGCGATCGCGGCGCGTGTGGACGGCGAACTGCGCGACATCATGCGGCCTCTGGAAGGCGACGCGCAACTCGCGCTGGTGACGAGCAAGGATGAGGCGGACGCGCTGGAACTGGCGCGGCATGACTTTGCGCATCTGCTGGCCGAGGCCGTGCAGGCTTTGTTTCCGGGGACGCAGATCACCTTCGGCCCGGCGACGGACGACGGCTTCTACTATGACTTCGCTCCGAAGGACCGGCCCTTCACGGAAGAGGATCTGCCCGCGATCGAAGCGAAGATGCGGGCGTTGATCGCAGCCGACAAGCCGCTCCGCCGCGAGGTGTGGACGCGCGAGGACCTGATCGCGCGCTGGAAGGCGGAAGGCGAGACGTTCAAGGCGGAATGGGCGGCGGAGCTTCCCGAGGGCGAGGAACTGACGGTTTACTGGTCGGGTGGCGAGTGGCTCGACATGTGTCGGGGGCCGCATCTGGCATCGACCGGCAAGCTCGACCCGAATGCTTTCAAGCTGACGCGCGTGTCGGGCGCCTATTGGCGCGGTGATCAGAAAAATGCGATGCTCTCGCGCATCTACGGCACCGGCTGGCTTAACAAGAAGCAGTTGGACGCGCACCTCATGCGCCTCGAAGAAGCGGGCAAGCGCGACCATCGCAAGCTGGGTGCGGAGATGGACCTGTTTCACCTCCAGCAGGAAGCGCATGGGTCGGTCTTCTGGCATCCCAAGGGCTATCTGATCTGGCGCGAGCTGGAAGCCTATATGCGTCGTGCCATCGACGCTGGCGGCTATCGCGAGGTCAAGACGCCGCAGGTGATGGATGCGCGCCAGTGGGAGCAGTCGGGCCATTGGGGCAAATATCGCGAGAATATGTTTGTCATCCCCGACGAGGTGCCGAACGTCGAGGATGAAGGGCCGCTGGTGTCCGACGATGTCGACTGGATGGCGCTCAAGCCCATGAACTGCCCGGCGCACATTTTGATCTTCAAGCAGGGGATCAAAAGCTATCGCGACCTGCCGTTGCGTTTCTATGAGAATGGCTGCTGCCACCGCAACGAGCCGCATGGCGCGCTGCACGGGTTGATGCGGGTGCGGCAATTCACGCAGGATGACGCGCATATCTTCTGCCGCGAGGACCAGATCGTGGCCGAGGTGCGGGCCTTCTGCGAACTGGCGGATCGGATCTACAAGAATTTCGGCTTCACTTACTCGATCAAGCTGGCGCTGCGTCCGGAGAAGCGCTTCGGCTCCGAGGAAATGTGGGACAAGGCCGAGGAGGAACTGCGCAACGCTGTCGCCGCTGCGGGGCTGAACACGCCCGAATATGGTTGGGAGGAACTGCCGGGCGAAGGGGCTTTCTATGCGCCGAAGCTGGAATGGCATCTGACCGATGCGATCGGGCGGACTTGGCAGGTGGGCACGATCCAGTCGGATCGGGTGCTGCCGGAGCGACTCGACGCTTCCTATGTGGGTGAAGATGGCGAGCGGCATCGGCCTGTCATGCTCCATCGGGCGATTTTCGGGTCCTATGAGCGGTTCATCGGCATATTGATCGAACATTATGCGGGCAAATTCCCGCTCTGGCTGGCGCCGGTGCAGGCGGTGGTCGCGACCATCGTTTCGGACGCGGATGACTATGCGAACGCGGTAGTGGAGAAGCTTCGTGCCGCCGGAATCCGAGCCGAAGTCGATGTTCGCAACGAGAAGATCAACTACAAGGTTCGCGAGCATAGCCTTGCCAAAGTGCCCAATTTGCTGGTCGTCGGTCGCCGTGAGGCCGATGAAGGCACGGTGGCGCTGCGTGAGTTGGGCAAGGAGGGGCAAAGCGTCCTCGCCGTTGATGATGTCATCCAGCGTCTTGCAAAAGAGGCGCTCGCCCCCGATATGCGGTGAGGCAGCAATGCCACATGGGGCCGGTGATTCCGTAACTGCGGACTTGCCGCCCCTTTCGGCTTTGCGCTAAAGGCCGCCAGAGCCGTTTTTGGAACAATAATAGGAGAAGCCGCTATACGTCCCCCAATGATGCGCCGCCCAATGGCGCCGCCGCCTAAGTCCGGTCCCCGTTACAATGAGTTCATCACCGTGCCCAAGGTGCGCGTGATCGACGACGAAGGCGAAAATCTGGGCGTGATGTTGACGCAGGAGGCCATGGAGCGCGCTTATGAGCTGGGCCTGGACCTGGTCGAAGTGTCTCCGACGGCCGATCCGCCGGTCTGCAAGTTCCTCGACATCGGCAAGTTCAAATATGAGGCCCAGAAAAAGGCCAATATCGCCCGCAAGACCCAGAAGACGCAGGAACTCAAAGAGATCAAGATGCGTCCGAACATCGACGATCATGACTATGATACGAAGATGAAGAAGGTCCATGATTTCATCGGCGACGGCGACAAGGTGAAGATCACCCTCCGCTTCCGCGGTCGCGAATTGTCGCACCAGCAGCTCGGCATGCAGCTGCTCCAGCGCGTGGCCGAGAATGTCGGCGAGATCGCCAAGGTCGAAGCCTATCCGCGCATGGAAGGCCGTCAGATGCTGATGGTGCTGGCGCCGAAATAAGGCTTGCCGGTTTTGGCGGATGCATTTCGGGCGGGGTCTGGGTTCAGGCTCCGCCCATTTGCTATTTAAGGCACCGGCGCAGCGGCGATACGCCATCGGCCGTGAAGCATTTCCCGGGATCACATTGATGCGCCGATGAGGATCGACAGCGTGCTCCAGCTGGTTCATGCATAAGGGGCGGCAAAGGCAAGCCGTGGTCTTGTGGAGCTTTCCGAACCATCGGATCGGAGAGTTCGGCTTTTTTATTCGAAGCGTTCCTCAACCGGGCCGGTGAGCCCGGCTGGTTGCGGGCCGCGCGAAATGGCAGAGAGGATGCATATGTTCAGCCACATCATGGTTGGTGCCGACGACATTCAGAAGTCCAAGCAATTTTATGACGCGACGCTGGGCGCTCTGGGCGTCTCGCCGGGTTTCGTCGATGACAAGGGCCGTGTCTTCTACATGACGCCGACCGGCGCGTTTGCCATTTCCAAGCCGCTCAACGGTGAACCGGCCTGTGCGGCCAATGGCGGAACCATCGGCTTTTCTGCCTCTTCGCCCGAGCAGGCCGATGCATGGCATGCGGCGGGGATCGCGGCAGGCGGCACGACTTGCGAAGATCCGCCCGGTGTTCGTGACGGCGGCATGGGCAAATTGTACTTGGCCTATCTGCGCGACCCGGCGGGCAACAAGCTGTGCGTGCTGCACCAGATGGCGGCCTGACGCGACGGGGCTTTTTCAGGAGCGCTGACGCAGCGCTCCTGAACTCCCGCGCTCCAGATCAATTCGGAACGATCAGATATTTCTCGCCGGTGCGCCGGGCATTGTAGGTCAGCACGGCTTCGCGGTTGAGCGCTTCGGACAGCGAGATGTGGCCCTTATAGTGGCTGGCGAAGGTCGTCGTGATATTGTCCATCACGCGCCGCTTCATCCGTTCGATGGTTTCCGGTCCGACCTTTTGCAGGAAGGGGAAGAGCAGCCAGCCGCCAACAGACCAGCCAAACCCAAAGCTGCGCGTCAGGATGGTGGGGGAAAGGTCGAGGGCGCCGTAAATATAGGCTTGCTTGGGGCTGTCGGAGCCATAGCGGCTATAGGGCGCGTCCTTGCTGGCGACCTGTTCCATGGCATGCAGGATCTGGCTGACGAGATTACCGCCACCGATCGCGTCGAAGGCGATGGTCGCGCCGGTGGCTGCGATGGCGGCTTCAAGCTGAGCAGGGAAGTCCTCTGCCGAACTGTTGAGCACATGGTCCGCGCCGATCCCTTCGAGGATCGCCACCTGCGCGTCGTTGCGCACGATGTTCACCAGCGGAATGCCGTCTTCCTGAGCGATGCGCACCAGCATCTGGCCCAGGTTGGAGGCGGCGGCGGTGTGGACGATGGCCTTGTGCCCTTCCCGCTTCATGGTTTCTACAAAGCCAAGGGCCGTCATGGGGTTCACGAAGGCGGACGCGCCCTGTTCCGCCGTCACCTCATCGGGCAAGACCATGCAGGCGCGGGCGTTGACGATGCGATATTGCGCGAACATGCCGCCGCTGATCAGGGCGACGCGCTTGCCCAGCAGGGCCTGAGCTTCCGAGGATTCGCCAGCATTGATGACGGTGCCAGCCCCTTCATTGCCGATCGTCATGGGCTGACCCACCCGACCCGCCAGCGCGCGACGGGCCGCGTCAGGCATGAGGGCGACGATGCGGCCTTCGCTGTAATCAGCATTTTCAAGGTCGGCGGAGGCGAAAAGCAGGGCGAGGTCTGACGGGTTGATGGGAGCAGCTTCTACGCGGACCAGCACCTCGTCCGCCCGAGGCGGCGGTAGCGTCTCCTCCGCCAGTTCCACGGTCAGCCGACCATCCTCGTCCAAGGTCGATAGAAGCTTCAATCCTTGGATCCGGGTCATGGCTATGTCCTTTTCAGGCTGAGGGGCGGGCGCTGTAGAGGTTGGGGTACATCGCCTTGAACGCGGCGAGCTTGGGCATGTCCCAACGCTTGATATAGGGATGGCGCGGGTTGCGGGTCAGGAAATCCTGATGATAGGCGTCAGCGGCCTGGAAGCCGGTGAAGCGTTCGACCTTCGTCACGATCGGGTCGCGCCAAAGCCCCGCCTTGTCCAGTTGCGCCAGATAAGCGCGAGCGGCCTTGTCCTGCCCCGGAGTGAGGGGGAAGAGTGCGCTGCGATATTGGGTGCCGCGATCGGGGCCTTGATAATTGAGCGTGGTGGGGTCGGCGATGACCGAGAAGAAAACACGGAGCAAGGTAGCGTAGCTGACCTGCCGGGGATCATAGGTGACGCGGACGGCTTCGGCGAAACCCGTGTCGCCCTGGCTGACGCGGTCATAGTCGACCTTGAGGTTGGCAGGGCCGCCAGCAAAACCGGAGGTGACGAGACGGACGCCCTTGATGTGGGAAAAGACGCCCTCGACTCCCCAGAAACAGCCGCCAGCAAAAACTGCGGTTTCGAGCTTTCGGGTTGCCGGGGCATCTATCGCGGGTGCCGGAGCGAGGACGGGGCGCTCGGCGCGCAGGGGAGAGGCGACGGCGGCGGCCGCAGAGAGGGCGATGAGGAAGGCGTTAAAGGGCCGCATTTGAATTCGCCTCGGGGGCGCTGTCGGACGCCGCCATGGCCGGGGTCGTCAGGGCCGGAGGATCGGCGAGGTGGAGGGCGAAGACGCCAGCGGACCCGATCGCAAACCCGCCGAGAAAGCGCAGGAACAGGTCGGATTTGAGGAATGTCAGCATGGCCTTCTTCCTTCTATCATTTCCCGGAAGGACGGGGATTAGCAGTGGGAGGGTTAGCCTTTGGTGAACGAGGCGGCTAGTCCCGTTTCGAATTGAAACGGGATATAGGTGGGCTTGTTCTGGCTGCAATACGGTGCGCTGGACGAGAGTCCGTTTTTTTTCGGAGAGGATGAAGGAAACGGCTTGTGTCGTGCCTTTCCCCCTCCACCATTTGCTTTGCAAATGTCGAAGAGAGGCACGTGACTCTCTTCGACCCTCCCCATGCTCGGCATGGGGAGGATTAAGGGGACTTATTTGAGGGCGGCGCAGGCTTCCTGGATGCGCTTGCACGCCTTGGCCAGAATTTCTTCCGAGGTCGCGTAGCTGATACGGAAGGCGGGCGAGAGGCCGAAGGCGGCGCCGTGAACGGCGGCGACGCGGGCTTCATCGAGGAAATAGCCGATGAGCTTTTCGTCGGTGTCGATCAGTTGGCCCTTGGGCGTGGTCTTGCCCATCAAGCCGCTGGCGTCGGGATAGACGTAGAAGGCGCCTTCGGGCGTCGGGCAGTCAAGGCCGGGCGCGTCGTTCAGCATCGAGACGACCATGTCGCGGCGCTTCTTGAAGGCGGCGTTGCGCTCTTCAAGGAAGTCCTGCTCCCCGGTCAGCGCGGCGACGGCGGCCGCCTGGCTGATCGAGCAGGGGTTCGACGTGGACTGCGACTGGAGCTTGCCCATCGCCTTGATGATCCATTCCGGGCCACCGGCGAAACCGATGCGCCAGCCGGTCATCGAGAATGCCTTGGAGCAGCCATTCACGGTCAGGGTGCGCTCGTAGAGGTCGGGGCACACCTGCGCGATGGTCGCGAAGGGGGTCGGCGCGTACCAGACATGCTCATACATGTCGTCGGTCATGATGAGGACATGGGGATGGCGGCGCAGCACTTCGCCCAGGCCCTTCAACTCGTCGGCCGAATAGGCCGCGCCCGAAGGGTTGGAGGGCGAGTTTAGGATCAGCCATTTGGTGCGCGGCGTGATCGCGGCGTCGAGCTGCGCGGCGGTGATCTTGTAGCCCTGGCTCGCGGGGCCTTCCACGAAGACGGGGGTGCCGCCCGCGAAGTTCACGATGTCGGGATAGCTGACCCAATAAGGCGCCGGGATGATGACTTCATCGCCCACATCGACGGTCGCGACCAGCGCGTTGAACAGAGTGTGCTTGCCGCCCGAGTTCACGCTGATCTGGCTGCGCTTGTAGGTCAGGCCGTTGTCGCGGCTGAACTTGAAGGCGACCGCGTCCTTGAGGTCGGCGGTGCCATCAACGTCCGTGTAGCGGGTCAGGTTCTTGCGGATCGCGGCAATGCCAGCTTCCTTGACGAAGTCGGGCGTGTCGAAATCGGGCTCGCCGGCCGAGAGACCAATGACATCGACGCCTTCGGCTTTGAGGGCATTCACACGCGCGCTCATCGCCAGGGTGGCGGAGGGCTGGATGCGACCGAGGGCAGCGGAAGTCTGGCTCATCGTGACACTCTTTCTGATGAATAGTGAGTCCGCGCGGGCGGACGCGAGGCTCCTTAGTGCGCTATGGCGCGGGGGGCAACCGCCAGATAGTTTTCGTCATTCCAGCGGAAGCTGGAATCTGGGGAGGCTTGGTGCGCGTTGGCCTGAGATCCCAGCGTTCGCTGGATGACGGAAGTAAGCCGAGCAGGAGAGGCTGCTGGCCCACCCCCGGCCCCTCCCGCTTGCGGGAGGGGAGAGTTTCTACCTTGCGAGAGAGGCCGCGACCATGCCTCGGGCGGCGTTGCCGATGAAGAAGCCGTTTTCCAAGTCGCGGGGTTTGAGGTCGGCTTCGACCGCTTCGTTCATTTCAATGAGGCTGCGGCGCAGGACGCCGGGCAAGATGCCGCGCGAGAGGGGCGGCGTCACCAGCTTGGCGCCGCGTTCCACAAAAATGGAGGAGAAGCAGCCTTCGGTGAGGAAGCCTTCTTCGTCGGTCATCAGCACTTCATAAGTGCCGCCGCGCTTCAACGCGTCGCGGTAGATGGCCCGATCGGTCGTCTTGTGCGCGAGGCGGAGGTCATCGGCAGAGCTTTTGCGGGGCACGATCGCCACCTGCATGATCGCCTGCGGCCAGGTGCGATGTTCCCGCACCTCGATGGCGATCGAGCCGCGCCGCGAGACGAGAAGGCGAAGGCGGCTGCGTTCGCGCAGTCGGAAGGTTGCGGCCTGCAATTCGTTGCGGACTTCATGACGGTCGAAGCTGAAGTCAAATGCCGTGGCACTTTCCTTCAGCCGTTCCAGGTGCAGCTCCAGCAACCTGATACCGTCGACCGGATCGAAAGCCATGGTTTCGAGCAGGTCGAACCGTCCGTCAGCCAATGACATCGAAACTATTCACGCCCCCTACTGTCCCGCGGTCGTGAGGAAGCGCCCCTTGGCCAGGCATTCCGCCCACTCGGATGCCGCATCCGAGTCCGCGACAATGGCCGAACCCAATCCCAGGCGCCCCTCCTTGCTGCCTTCTTCAACCCAAATCGTGCGAATGGCAACATTGAAGGCAGCGTCTCCGTTCGGATCGATCCAGCCCATGGTGCCGGTATAGATGTCGCGCGGATGTGCCTCCACTGCATCGATAATTTCCATCGCCCGCACCTTTGGCGCGCCGGTGATCGATCCGCAGGGAAAGAGGACGCGCAGGATATCGACGGGCGACAGGCCCGGTAGCAGCCGTGCGCGGATGGTCGAGACCATCTGGTGCACGGTTGGATAGGTTTCGACATGGAAGAGATCGGGCACGATCACGGTTCCGGCGCGCGACACGCGGGCCAGATCGTTGCGCAGCAAGTCGACGATCATCAGATTTTCGGCGCGCTGCTTGATGTCCTCCTCCAATTCCCGCGCCAGCGCCGCATCGCGGACGGGGTCGGCGGAGCGAACGGCGGTGCCCTTCATGGGCCGGGCGGTCAGCTGCCCGCGCACGTTGGTGAAGAAAAGTTCGGGCGAGAAGGAGAGGATATTGTGGGCGCCGGTGCGGATGATGCCGCCATAGCCCGCGCGCTGACGGGGACGGATCGCGGCATAGAGCGCCATCAGGTCGCCATCGAAGCGCGCGGCGCAGGGGAAAGTTAGATTGACCTGATAAATGTCGCCTGCCCGGATATATTCCTGCACCTGCGTGAAAGCAGCGCGATAGGCTTGCTCATCCACCAGCGGCTGCGGCGCTTCTATGCTGGCGGTGGCCGGATCGGGTAGCAGATCCGGCATCAGCGCGGGATCGATCAGCCGATGTCCTTCGAACAGGCCGAACCAAAGGAGCGGCATGGCGGGCGCGTGGTCGCCTTGACGGAGAGCGATCGGCTGTAGGCGATCTTCCAGCATCAGCCCCGCCTCATAGCTCATGTAACCGGCGACATGGAGGCCCATTTCGCCCGCTTCCGCGATGCGGTCGAGGGCGGGCTGCACATCCTCCAGACAATCGGCGCAGATGATCTCCACCGGGTCACGATAGAGGCGCGCGGGCGCGGGATTGCGCTCTCGCGCATCGTCGAACAGGACAAAGGCTTCGGAGGCACCCGGCAGTCGCATGGGGGCCGTCTTAACAGCCTTTTGGCGGGGCGAAAGGGAGGTAGGCGCTTAAACCTGTGTTGCACAGTCCGCCGCGCAGCCATAGGGACGGCGCATGAGCGACCATCCTTCCGCTAGTGCCGCCGTGCGACCGCTTCGCCCCGCCTTGACTTCAGGACTGCGCGGCCGTTGCCCCGCCTGCGGGGAAGGCGCGATGTTCGCAGGGTTCCTGAAGCCCAGTCCGGCCTGCAATGCGTGCGGCCAGCCATGGGATGTGTCGCGGGCGGACGATTTCCCCGCCTATATCGTGATCCTGCTGCTGGGGCATATATTGGTGCCCTTGATGATCGAGGTGAACCATGCGCTGGCGATTCCGCTAGGGGTGCAGGCGGCGCTGTGGCCGGGGCTGGCGGTGGTGCTGGCGGCGGTGATGATCCAGCCGGTGAAGGGGGCGGTGATCGCGTTTCAGTGGGCGCGGCGGATGGATGGATTTGCGGGCTGATCTAACTCCACCCCTTCATCACTCCGCTCTCCTTCGGGCTGTCCGAACGAGTCACTTGCCTCGTCCGGATGTCGAAGCCCTTCCCCTTCCCTTCAAGAAGGAAAGCCCTTCGACAAGCTCAGGGCGAACGGGGGTGAGGGAGGTTGGTTCAGGGAGACGGCGCGGGCAAGCCTCACGAGACCCCAGCTTTCGCTGGGGTGACGGTCATGAGTTAGGCCGGCTGGCGCAGGAAGTTGCGCTCCATGGCTTCGCGCAGGCTGGCGTCGATGCTGCGGCGGCCTTCGGAGCCGTGGGTGACGACGGTAGTGTCGCAGGTGGCTACGCAGACTCCCTTCTGGAAGGCGGCGGAGCTGACGGTCCAGCTGGTGCGGCCGATATGGCCGATGCCGCAATGCACTTCGAACGGATAGGGGAAGTGCGATTCCTCCACGAAGTTGAGCGATACGGCAGCGACGAGCCAGCGCACGCCCTGTTCCTGCGGGTGACGGCCGAGATGATGGTGGAAGCGGATGCGGGCGGTTTCGAAGATGCCCGATATGGCCACATTGTTGATGTGGCCCATCGTGTCGATATCCTGGAAGCGCGTATCGATGCTGGTGATGAAGCTGTAGGCTTCCGGGCTCAGCCGCCAGGATTCGGGTTTTGCCATGTCCTGCTTTCCGATGGTTGTCCTTGAAGCTCTTACGCTTCGCCGACGCGGATTCAATCGCTCAGGGAAAATTGACGCAACTGCGACCTTTTTGACACAGCGGATGTTGGTCGCGGTGCAAAAGCGCCGCCATCGCGCGGGAGATGGACTTTTGCCCCCCATTTCTGCCAAAGCGCGAACATGACCGACAAGCCACAGAATGTCCGCATCGAAGACGGTGTTTTTCTGGGCTTCGTCCTGTTGGTGTCGGTGGCCTTTGCGCTGGTGATCGAGCCGTTTTTCGCGGCCATCCTGTGGGGCGTGATCGCCGCCATATTGTTCGGGCCGATCAACCAGAACCTGTTGCGGCAGATGCCGGGCCGCCCCAATAGCGCGGCGGGGCTGACGCTGTTGCTGATCGTGGCCGTCGTCATCCTGCCCGCGATCGTGCTGGCTGTCTCGCTGGTGCAGGAAGCGGGGCTTTTCTACGCCAAGATACAGTCGGGGCAGATCAATATCCCCGCCATGTTCAATGCATTCCGGGCGAACCTGCCGGATTGGGCTTCGAACCTGCTGGCGCGCGTGGGCATCACCAATTTCGCGGCGGTGCGCGACATGCTGGGTCAGGGGATCGCCAACAGCTTCCGGTCCGTCGCATCGCAGGTGTTCCAGATCGGGCAGAGCGCATTCAGCTTTTTCGTGGCGTTGAGCGTCACGCTCTACCTCACCTTCTTCCTGCTGCGCGACGGGCCTGCGCTGGCGGCGCGGCTGGATCGCGCGGCGCCGCTGCGTTCCACCCACCGGCGGGCGCTGATGCAGCAGTTCGTTGTCGTCACCCGCGCCACAATCAAGGGCAGCGTGGTCGTAGCCATCGTTCAAGGGATGATCGGCGGCACCGTTTTCTGGGCGTTGGGGATCACCGGAGCGCTGCTGTGGGGCGTGCTGATGGGATGCTTTTCGCTGATCCCGGCGGTGGGCACGGGATTGGTGTGGGTGCCGGTGGCGATTTACCTGCTGGCGACGGGCGCGGTGGTCAAGGGGATCATCCTGATCGTCTGCGGCCTGTTCGTCATCGGCCTGATCGACAATCTGCTGCGGCCGATGCTGGTCGGGCGGGATACGCGCATTCCCGATTATGTGGTGTTGATCACGACGCTGGGCGGCATCGACATGTTCGGCTTCAACGGCATCGTCATCGGGCCGGTCATCGCCGCGCTGTTCATCGCGACATGGAACATCGTCACGCGGATGCGGACGGGCAACGGGCTGGAAGGGCCGTTGACGCAGGAAGAGACGCCGTCCGCTAAGGCGGATCGCTGAGGGTTGTACTAACCGCCCTTAGGAGGAGACATTGTCGGCGATATCCTCGGCAAGGCGATCGAGTTCGGCTGGCTGCTTCTTCTTGCTGATCAGGGCGTAGGCCAGTTCGCCCTCTTGCCAATAGGCGACGGTCTTGCCATCGCGGGTGAGCACGGCCGGTTTGGCGGGCGCCACGCCATCGTCGCGGACGGCGAACAGGGATACCGGACGGCTGACGTCGTTGGTGATGGTCATCTGAAGGCTGGGACCGCTGTCGGAAGGGAAAAGCTGGACGTCGGTGATGCGCCAACCCTGCGGCAGGACGGGAAGCGCGATGCGGGCGAAGGAGCCGACTTCGCCGATGTTGAACACCGTGGGCGGGGAACGGCGCAGCGCGTTCCGCATTTCCGCGACTTTGTGCGACTGCAAGGCTTCCTTGATGAAATATTCCTCCGCCCGGCCGCGATCGACCGACACGCCCTTGCCCATGGCGAACCAGCCGCCTGCCAACACCAACAAGGCCGCAACGACGCGCGCGAGGCGGGATGTTGATCGGGCAAGCGAGAGCGAGACGGGGGCGGCATGAGAAGGCCGCCGACGAAACGGCGTGACGTTAGCACAAGCCGCGACGGTTACTGCGGTGTGAGTCCGGCGGTGGAAAACCGCGTCGAAATGATCGCCTGCGCCGTCACGATCGACGCGGGTGAAGCCATGGCGCTCTAGCAGGGTGAAGACTTCGCCTGCATCAGCACCATAGCGGTGAAGGTTCTGGTTATCGATTTCGACGACCGCTGCACGCGTTTGCGGGAGGACGAGGATCGGCGCCAGCCCCTGAAGGACGGCATATTCAAATCCCTCCACATCGATCTTCACCGTGATGGATCGGTCGCCGATCAGCTTGAGGAGGCCGGGAAAGTCGCCGATCGACAATGTCATGACCCGTTCCCCCTCCTCCACAGGCTCGCTGGCGATGGAGAAGCGCCCGGAATGCCCTGTCGCGCTATTGTCGAGCAGGTCGGGACGGGTCAGGGCCGCAAGGGCCATGTTGAAGGGCAGGACATTGCTAAACGCGTTCAGGCTGATGTTCCGGACCAGCTTTGCGAAGGTGGAAAAGCAAGGTTCGAAGGCGACCACCAGCCCGTCCGGCCCCACCCGCTCCGCTGCAAGCAGGGTGAAGATGCCGCAATTGGCGCCGACATCGATGAAGCAGTCACCGGGACGGAGGCATTCCACCTCATCGGAGACTCGCGCGCCATATTCCCCGGTCAGCCCGAGCAGATGAGTCCGGTCGCGGACATCGAACGCCAGTCGGACACGGCCATAGCTCGACCGAATCGGCGTGCCATCCAGCAACCTGGCGAAAGGCGACAACAGCCGCCATTTCCCGCGAAAGCGAGGCAATCGGTGGACATAGAGGTTCAACAGCCAAGGTCGAACCACCCTGAAACCGGGCATCAGCGCACCTCACTTCCCTTATGGCCGGCAATTTACGTCATGCATGATTGTCCGTGGCCGACTTTTCCGGAGTACCTCCGCAGTTGCCCGCCCGCGGGTCGGGCCGATGCTCCATACGGCGTCAGATAAGTCGCCGCCGTTACTGGAGAATGACGGCGCGCCTCACTTAGCCGCCACGGCTTGAACGTCCCTCGTGGCAGGATCGCCGGTGATCCAGTGGCGCAGATCCATCTCGAGGATGTCTTGCAGGATCAACAGATCCTCGCAGTAAAAATCGCGCAGCATCTGCTGCAATTCATCCGTGAGGGGCGGGTAGCGGATCGGCGCCGCCAGGGATGCGCGCAGTTTCGCCAGATGGGGGTTGGAGCGGAAGGGGTCCAGCACCGGGCGCATCGGTTGCAGCATACGGCGCAGCGGCAACGGCAACATCGGGCTGGAGCTGTCATTTTTCCGGCTGGCCACCTCCTCGGGCGCGATATGCACCGGCACGCCGATATGGGTGCACACGTCCGCGATGACCTGTTCGGGCTGCTCCCGAAGCGATTCGTACAGGATCACGTGAATCTGATCGCGCGGATAATAGCGCAGGAAGCGGCGCAGATGTGCGCCGTAAAGCCCGCCCGACAGGAATCGCGATTGTTCAGGCTGGGCGCTTTCCAGATATTTGCGCGGGTCGCTGCTGACCTGTCCGCGTCGGAAGAGCATGCAATAATCGGAATAGGCGCGCTGAACCGGGTCGCGCAGCTGAGCGATGAGCCGGGCGTCGGGAAGCATGGCCGCCATGCGCTCCGGGGCTTGCGGATGCGCTAGATAGTCCGCCGACTTTTCCCCAATGATGCGGCCGGGCGGTGCAGGATCGAAGAGGGAGGCATACCAGTCTGGGCCGCGATCATATTCCGAACTGAAATAATGCGGTTCGGCGTCGGGGAGCCACAGGCCGGGATGATTGCGGAGTTGATGAGCGATCCAGGTGGTCGCGCCTTTCATGGCGCCGATAACGACGAAGCTTGGCTGGCGATCAATCATGTTCTTCAGATAGGGCGGATGTGGGCGCCGGGCAGTTGGGCATAGGTACGATCCGAAGAGGGGTAGAGGCCTTATCCCTTTGAGCAGAAATCAAATCCCCATCCCCATTCGTCATCCGAAAGGATGGGCGGCTGGCCTCAAGTATAGGTGCGGAATGGTGCGGCGTTTTTCGGCTGCTTTGTCCTATGCTTGCCCTTGCCGCACCCAATAGCGCGGCGATCCGGGAGCAGTCACGGGACCGCATGAAGATCATCGTCATCGCCAGCCTCGCCTATTCGGTGATCAATTTTCGCGGGCGGCTGATCGCGGCAATGATCGGCAACGGGCATGAGGTCATTGTCTGCGCGCCCGGCCGCGATCCCGAAATCGAGGCAAAGCTGGCGGCGATGGGCGCGACCTACCTGCCCATCCCCATGGCGCGGGCGGGGATGAACCCTTTTGCCGATATGGGCACGCTGAGCTGGCTGATCGGTTGCTTCCGGAAACATCGGCCGGACGCGGTAATGGCCTATACGCAGAAGCCGATCATCTATGGCGGCATCGCCAGCCGGTTTTTCCCGTCCATCCGCTTCTACGCAATGGTGAGCGGGCTTGGTCATGTGTTCAGCGACGGTGAATCGCGCCTGCTGCCCTATGTGCGGGCCATAGTATCCATCCTGTACCGGCAGGCGCTGCGCACCGCCAAGGCGGTGTTCGTGTTCAACAGCGATGACCGTGGCGAGATGCTGCGCCACCATATCCTGCGCCCCGACAGCCGGGTCATCCAGGTGCCAGGGTCGGGCGTGGACCTTTCCCATTATGCCCAGGCGGCTTTGCCGGAAGGACCGCCTGTTTTCCTGATGATTGCGCGACTGCTGCGCAACAAGGGGCTGATCGAATATGTCGAGGCCGCCCGGATCGTACGGGCGCGCTTTCCCGATGTGCGCCTGCAACTACTTGGGCCTCTCGATGAAAATCCGGCCGCCGTTTCGCGTGAGGCGATCGCCCAATGGCAGGACGAAGGCATTATCGAATATCTGGGCGAGACGCGCGATGTTCGCCCCTATCTGGGGCAGGCCAGCATCTTCGTTCTGCCAAGCTGGTATAGGGAGGGGCTGCCGCGCACGATACTGGAAGCGATGGCGGTGGGCCGGGGCGTGATCACCACCGACATGCCGGGCTGCCGTGAGCCGATCAGGCAGGGGGTAAACGGTTTCATCGTCGCGCCGCGCGATGCGAAAGCGCTGGCCGACGCGATGGTGCGGATATGCAAGCAGCCGACCCTGCCCGCGCAACTGGGCATGGCGGCGCGCAAGACGGTTGAAGACCATTATTCGGTCGAGATGGTGAATGCGCTGCTGCTTTCCACCATGGAGATGAACGGCCCCGTGGCCGGGCGGGCCGAGCGGAAGAGGGTCAACGCGCCGATCCTTGCCGGAGAATCCTGATGGGCATGAGGCGGCTGATCGACATGCTGTTCGCGGCCACCGCTTTGCCTTTGGCGCTGCCGGTCATGGCGGTGATCGCCGGTGCCATAAGGCTGACCGATGGGGCGCCCGTGCTGTACCGGCAGGTTCGCGTGACGAAGGGCGGGCGGCGCTTTCCCGTCATCAAGTTTCGGACGATGACTGACGCCCGCTACCGGGATGGGCGGTTGCTGCCCGACGCCATGCGGACGACACGGATCGGCGGGTTCCTTCGGCGCTCACGGTTGGATGAACTGCCCCAGCTTTGGAATATCCTGACCGGGACCATGAGCCTGATTGGCCCCCGCCCCCTGCTGCCCGCGACCATAGAGGAAGCGGGAGAGCGGGGACGGCAGCGGTGCGCGGTCAGGCCCGGCCTCACCGGATGGGCGCAGGTCAACGGCAACACGCTGCTGGGTGAGCATGACAAGATCGCGCTGGACCTCTGGTATATTGCGAACCGCTCCTTGTGGCTCGACCTTATCATCCTTGCCCGGACGATCAGCGTGGCGGTGCGCGGCGAACGGTCCAACCAGTCATCGATAAGGAGGGCGCATGAAGGCCATAGTCGTTGGCGCGGTTGAAAGCACGCGGGTCGCAGTGACGGCCCTTGGCGAATCCCGCCAATGGGATCTGGCGGCGGTATTCACCTTGCCGCCGGACCTTGCCCATCGCCATTCCGATTTCGTCGATCTTTCGGGCGAGGCCGAAAAAGCCGGGGCGCGGATGGTGCGGACCGCCAATATCAACTCCGATGCCGCGTTGCAGGCGATCCGCGATGTGGCGCCCGATTATATCTTCGTCATCGGCTGGTCGCAGATTTGCGGGGAAGCATTCCGCGCTACCGCAAGGCGGGGAGTCGTGGGCTATCATCCCGCGCCACTGCCACGCCTGCGGGGCCGCGCTGTCATTCCATGGACCATCTTGCTGGATGAGCCCATTTCCGCTTCCTCCCTCTTCCTGATTGATGCGGGGGTGGATAGCGGCCCGCTGCTTGGCCAGCGCTATTTCCATCTGGCGCCAGATGAGACGGCAGCGACGCTCTACGCCAAGCATATGGCAGCGCTGGAAGCGATGCTGCCGGGCGTGCTGGAGGATATTGCGGGCGGATCGCCGACGCTCACGATACAGGATGAGCGGTGCGCCACCTATGCCGCGCGCAGGCGGCCGGAAGATGCGCTAATCGACTGGTCGGCGCCGGGATCGGCGATCTGGCGCTGTGTCAGGGCCTGCGGTCATCCCTATCCGGGCGCCTGGACGAGCTATGCGGGCGAGAAGATCGTCATCGAAGAGGCGGCCTTGGTGCCCCTGCGCCATCATGCCGCCGCCATGCCGGGGCAGATTGTCGAGCGTATGGCGGAAGGCTTCGTCGTGCGCTGTGGCGACGATCAGGGTTTGCATGTGTTGCGGTGGCAGACGGCGCGGGAAGCGCCCCTGCCCAACCACGCCATATTGGGGCGGGCCAAGGCAGCGGCATGACCATGATCGATAGCATAGAGCGCGCACTGGTGATCGCGCCCCATCCCGACGATGAAGTTCTGGGCTGCGGGGGAACGATTGCTCGCCTCGCTGCCATGGGGCGCCACGTCGAGGTCGTCATCGCGACGCAGGGAAAGCCGCCGCGATTTGATACGTCGCAGGTGGAGCGGGTGCAGGCCGAAGCGCGCCAAGCGCATGAGCTGCTGGGCGTTGGGCGGACTCATTTCCTGGAATTTGAGGCGGCGGCGCTGGATTGCCTGCCCCGCACGGAGTTGAATGAGGGCATCGCCGCTGTGGTGGCGGAGAGCCGTGCCGACACATTGTTCCTACCCTTCCCCGGCGACCTGCATTTCGACCATGGCCTGATATTCGAAGCGGCGATGGTCGCGGCACGGCCGGTTGGGGCGCATTATCCACGGCGCATATTGGCTTATGAGACCGTGTCGGAAACCAATTGGGCGGCGCCATATCTGACGCCTCCGTTTCAGCCGCACGTCTTCATCGACATCAGCGAGCATCTGGATCGGAAGATCGAGGCCTTTGGATGTTTTGAATCGCAGGTTCGTCCTTTTCCCAATGAACGATCCTTCGAAACCCTGCGCGCGCTTGCGCAGGTACGGGGTAGTTGCGTCAGCCGGCGGGCGGCGGAAGCCTTTGTGCTGATAAGAGAGGTAGCCTGACATGGACGCGCCCGCGACTCGGACTAGAGGAGCATCGGCAACCTTGGGCACGGATTGGGAAGGACCCGACCGCAGCGGCCGGTCGCTGCGCATGATGCTGAGTTCCGCCGGGCGGCGGGTCGGCCTGATGCGGAGCTTTCGCGAAGCGGCGGGCGCGCTGGGCGTCGACCTTGCCATGTTCGCGTGCGATCTGAAACCGGACTGGAGCCCGGCTTGTGTCGAGGCGGACGGCAGCTTTGCCGCGCCGCCTGCGGAGAGCGATGGGTTCATTCCGGCGATGCTGGATATTTGCAGGCGTGAGCAGATCGAACTGATCGTGCCGACGATCGATACCGAACTTATCGCCTATGCCAGTGCGCGCGAGCAGTTCGCCGCGATCAACTGTCAGGTCGCGGTGTCGGACGCACCGCTGGTCGAGATGGCGCGGGACAAGCTGGCCACGGCCCGGTTCCTGACGGGAGCGGGCCTGCCCTCCCCCGCCACCATATCGGTCGAGGACTATCTGGAGGGCTCGGCTGACCTCCCGCTGCCGCTGCTAGCCAAGCCGCGACATGGCAGCTCCAGCCGGGGCATCGGCATGGTCTATGATCGCGAGGAGGTGGCGGCGCTCGACAAGAGTGAACCCTATATTCTCCAGCAGTTTCTGGCGGGGCGGGAATTTACGATCAGCCTCTATTTCGATGGCGAAGGACAGCTGCAATGCGCGGTTCCCCATGAACGGCTGCGGGTACGGTCGGGGGAGGTCGAGAAGGGCGTCACGGTGCGGGATGCGGTCATCCAGGACCTGGCTTGGCGGTTGGGCTCCGCCCTTCAGGGCGCGCGCGGGGCGATGTGCTTTCAGCTGCGGGTGGATGCGGAGGGGAACGCCTCCATTTTCGAGATCAATGCTCGGTTCGGCGGGGGCTATCCATTGGCGCATCGGGCGGGGGCGCGGTTTGCGCAGTGGATGCTGGAAGAACGGCTGGGACTGCCGCGTACGGCGCATGATGGCTGGCAGGACAATGTCCTGATGCTGCGTTTCGATGATGCCGTTTTCGTCTGAAAGCACCCGGTTCGAGCGCGTCATCGTCTTCGATCTGGACGACACGCTCTATCTGGAGCGCGACTATGTGCTGAGCGGGCTGAGGGCCGTGGGGCAATGGGCGAGCAGCGCGCTGGGCATCGACGGGCTGGGCGAGGTGATGCGCGCGCGGTTCGACGCGGGGCGTCGCAGCCAGATATTCGACGACAGCTTGCAGGAGATGGGGCTTACGCCGTCGCCCCCTCTGATCGCGCGGATGCTGGCTACTTACCGGCAGCACCGGCCCGACATCTGCCTTGCGCCCGATGCGGAGCGGTTCCTTGCGGGACGTGACGGCAGGACGGGCTTTGCCGTGATCACCGACGGCTTTCTTGACGCGCAGAGGCGCAAGATCAGGGCGCTGGGCCTGTATGAGCGCGGCATCCACCTTGGTATCTGCACCGACAAGTGGGGACGGGAGTGCTGGAAGCCAAACCCGCGCGCGTTCGAGCATGTCGAGCAGATCTTCGGTCGGTCGGGCGGAAGGCTGACCTATGTCGCGGACAACCCGTCCAAGGATTTCACCGCGCCCCGATCACGCGGGTGGGGGACGGTGCAGATTGCCCGGCCCGACCGTATCCACAAGTTCGGCGTGAATGAGGGCGTGAAGGCCGACCGGATCATCGAGACGCTGGAAGAGTTCTGACGATCGCGGTTATTTCCGCGCGTCTTCCACCGTCCAAGGGGCGACGTTGATCGCCCGGCGCAGGCACAGCGTCAGGCTGCCCAGCCAGATCACACCGAATAGCAGATGGGCGATGTTCGCGCCCATTGCTCCGACCAGCGGAACCAGCGGAAACACGGCGCAGTAGAATGCCACGGTGCACGCCATCACCGTGCGAAGAAGAGCGCGCTGGTCGCCCAGGGCCAGCAGCCCGGCGCGGCTCGCAGACCCGCTGATCGCGAAGGTGACCGCCAGTATCTGGACGGTGAGCAACGGAACGGCTCCAGCAAAATGTGGCCCGACGGCAAGCCGCATCAGCGGCCCGCCAACCAAGATCATGGCGACAAAACAGAATATGCCGAAAGCTCCGAGCAGCAATTCGGTCTGGACCAGCACGCGGACGAAGGCGTGGCGCTTGCCCGCCGCCACCAACCGGCTGAGGTCGGGATAGACCACGGCCTGCACCTGCGCGCCGACCTGGAGAAGGATGCGGCTGATGCGTTTGGCGATGTGGAACAGGCCCGCGCTCGCCGGGTCAGCGAGCCATCCGACAATCAGCGTGTCCACCACCTGCACGCTCGACCACAGGGTGAGCGAGAGGTTCGACCCGAGCGCGAAACGCCAAATGTCGGGAAAGCGGCTGGTGATCCCTTTCGCCCTTGCTCGTAGCAGTTGGCGAAATCCAGGCTGAGGCAAAAAGCGCATGGCAAAAACGAAATTGGCAATCGAGCCCAAAATCTGGGTGATCGTCCATATGAGGATGATCTGGAGCATGCCCGCGCCCGCCAGATAAGCAACCACCACGCAGAGGAGGCGGACTAACGCGTTCGCGACCTGAATCTGCGCCACCGCGCGATATTGGCCCGCGAGCCTGAATATGGCGGTTGAGACACCGTTGAAGTTGAACAGTAGCGAGGTGGCGAAGAGGAGCGTGTAGCCGACATGCTGGAAGGAAAAGCCGAACAGATAATGTCCGGCGATCGTCAGCACGCTCGCGATCGCCCAGGCCGCGATGCTGCCGCCGATATCGAGCAGCCAGCCGAATTTGAGCAGCGCGAAATAGGTGACCGGGTCCGCGTGAGGATCGACGGTCGCCCCATTGCGGATCAGCGGCTGCCACGACTGAAAGCTGACGAGCCGCTCGCATGCCTGACCCAGCGTCAGGATCATGGCGAATATGCCATAGGTGGCAGGCCCCAGCAGCCGCGCGACCAGGGCAATGGACAGAAGCGTCAGCGCCAGCGTCGCGGCGGTGCCGGACAGAAGATGGAATACGGCCCGCGCACGCCGATGAGTCAGCGCATCGCGCAACCGAATCGCGGAAAAGGTCATCTTCAATCGAAATCCCACCGCATTCATCGGCACGCCACCTTCAGTCCTGTTTTTCGAGACTTATGATGGGACCGAAGCAGGGAAGACGCAGCTTCTCTGTCGTCTTAACTCCGAATAGCCGGTGCGGAGGAAGAATTGCGAAACGGGGCCGCGCACTCACCAGCAAGCAAGCGGCGCCCCGTTCCGTTCAGAAACGGCCGGTCTGCGCCGCCATCAGGCGAAGATGAAATCCGCAGCGGTGAAATTATGGGCGGTCAACGTCCCCAGGGGATCGGCAATGTCGATGCTGAACTTCGCCCCGGAAGAGGTGACGACATCCAGCAAGACGTTACCCGAGGCTCCATCATGCGCGAACACCGTACCGGGCGCTCCGCCCGAAGCATATTTGGTGACTCCCAGCTTTTCCAGCACGATGCGGTCGGCACCGTCCTGGAAATCCTCTATCCGGTCGCCGCCATCCAGCGCGCCCGCGCCCTTGAACACGAACCAGTCGGCGCCCGCGCCACCCCATAGCCTGTCGGCGCCCAGATCGCCGGCGAGCTTGTCGATCCCGGCATCGCCGTGCAGCTCGTCGGCACCGTCGCCGCCCAAGAGCAGGTCGTCACCATCGCCGCCGAACAGAATGTCGTTCCCCGCCTCCCCATTCAGGGAATCCGCGTCCTTGCCGCCGTCGAGGAAATCATTGCCCGCGCCCGATTCCATATTGTCCCGACCGTCGCCGCCATAGAGCTGATCCACGCCGCCTTCGGAATCCAGAATATCGTCGCCGCTGCCGCCCGACAGATAGTTGTTGCCGTCGCCGCCATCGACCCTGTCATTGCCGTTGCCGCCGTAGACATAGTCGTCGCCCGACTGCCCCTTCAACTTGTCGTTGCCGTCTTCGCCGTAGATCCAGTCATTGCCAGCGCCGCCGGCCACGGCCTGGGTCGTCAGCAGGCCGGTCGCCGGATTGATTTCGTTCAGGAACCCGTCATCGCCAGCGCCAGCGTAGATGATGTCATCTCCCGCGCCTCCATCGATATAGTCGCGGCCCCCGCCCGCGAGGATGGTGTCATTCCCGGCATCCCCCAATATCTGGTCGTGCCCGTCGAGCGTTTCGATGCGATCGTTGCCGTCCCCGCCGACGACGATGTTGTTGCCCAGGCCGCCATAGATACGGTCGTTACCGAGACCGCCGTCGAGCGAGTCATTGCCGTCCTCTCCCCAAAGCTGGTCATCGCCCAAACCGCCCTTGAGGAAGTCGGCGCCCGCTTCCCCATGAAGCACGTCGTTGCCATCATTCCCCTCAATATAATCGTCGCCTAATCCGCCCCACAGCTGATCATTGCCTGCGCCACCGAATATACTGTCGATTAGGGATGTTCCCTTGATGGTGTCGTCTCCGACAGTCCCGTAAAACTTCGCCATTCACCCGCTCCCAGTAGAGGCCCCACGCGCATAAAAATGGTGCGGGACCGACATAACTGTCTCACGCTAATCTAAACGATAGGTTGATTGAAACCGCCGGGCAGGCGCGGATTCCGGCCAGTCCTGGAGCACGAGAAAGGCGATTTGGCCGCGCGCTTCCGGCATTATGCGTTTTAGCGCAGTGACTTCTCCAAACGGGAAACCTGTTTGCCACGCGTTAGGGCGCGCGCGCCGATACGAAATCAGCGTCGTTTAGAAGTGTCAAAAACAGGCTGCACCGTTCAGATAGCGACAGGCCTGATCGAACTTGCCCCGGACTGGCGCGGGGCGATCGCCTCCATCGCTGCGCGCTCCCATTGGACAAGGACGCGGTCGACGGTGAAACGCTGAGAGCCGGCCCGCGCCCCTTCGGACAGGCGGCGGCGCTGATCTGGGTCGGCGCACAGGGCGGCGATGGCCGCGCCAAGAGCGGACACGTCGCCATCCGGGACCAGCAGGCCGCTGATCCCGTCGGCGATCATCTCGCCGGGGCCGAAGCGGCAATCAAAGGAAATCACGGGGACGCCCGCAGCCATGGCTTCGCCGACGACGATACCCCACCCTTCAAAGCGGGAGGAGAGGACGAAGATGTCGGCTTCACGCAGCCAGCCGCCATGGTCCTTCGTGACGCCTGGCATCGACACCCGGTCTTGCAGGCCTAGCGCGTCCCGCTGCGCTTCGAGCTTCGCGCGCTCCGGCCCCTCCCCCCAGATGGTGAGCGACCAGTCGGGGATGAGAGGGGCCGCGCGGGCGAAGGCATCCAGCAGCAGGTCGAAGCCCTTTTGCGGCACCAGCCGCCCGACGGCGACGACCTGCCTGCCGCATGGGCGCGCCTCATCGAGCGTGACAGGAGCATAGGTGGGATTGGGAATGACCCACTGGCGCGGGCGCATGACCTTGGGGAAATATTGCATCGCGCCTTGCGTCATCGTCACCAGCCCGTGCGCGCGTGCATAGGTGTAGCGGCGCAGAGCCGACCAGAAGGCACCGGGTCGTTGCTGGGCGGGATTGTTGCGTTCCGACACGATCACCGGGATGCCGAGCGGCTTTGCGGCCAGAACGGTGACGACGTTGGTGCGTGTCAGAAAGCTGATGATCAGGTCCGGGCGCGTGCTTGCCAGTGCCTTGCGGAGCGCGCCGATGCGATTGAAGACCGCGAGGGCGGATCGCAGCACCGACAAGCGCCCGACGGGAAAGCCCAGCTGCGTGATGCTGACCGCCGGATCATGCGCATAATAAGGGCGCGCTCCGGGCTCTTCGAAGGCGAACAGACTGACCGTCCAGCCCGACCGGCTGAAATGATTGCACAGCAGGCTGACGATATGTTCCGATCCTCCAGCACGCAGGCCGGGCAGAATGAAGGCGATGTGCGGCTTGCCTCTGGCTGAGGCATCCGTCCGGATCGGCATTGTCATCCGCGCACAGTGAGGCCTTGGTTGCGTCAAATCCATGGGACTTGCGGATTATCGCCAGTTGGTCGCGGCGGCCAAGCGGCTTAGCCAGAACCGCAGGTCGCTCGCATTTGGGCTAATCCCTATTGGCCTGCGTCATAGCCAAGCGCCCACTTCATGACGCCGCCACACATTGTAGGCTCAACGGCTATGATAGTAGCAGCAACAGAATTTTTCTCGCGCCCGGCAGAAGCCCTTCCGCAACAGGTGGAAGACGCCTTCTTCAGTTCCATCAAGAACCCGAACAACACGTTCAAATGCACCTGGGGCGGACGGTTCGGCGCGCTGGACGGCCGTCTGGTGGAAGCGGTCAAGGCACGCGGGCTGGATGTGCGGGAAGTACTGGACGTCGGCGTATCGTCGGGGACGACCACGCTGGACCTGTGCGACGCCTTTGCCCGTGAAAGATACCGGCCGCGCATCACCGGCACCGATTACGCCATCCATGCGTGGATCGTCCCGCTGGGCAAAAGGTGCGCGGCGCTGCTGAACCCCGAAGGTCAGCTGTTGCAGGTCGACCTGTTCGGCCGGTCGATACAGCCATGGCGGCGCCGTCTGGATTATCTGACCGGCATGTGGCTGGTGCGGCCGATCCTGTCCCGCATCGTCGGCGGTCTGGCAGTCCGCAGGCTGCGCCAGGGCGTGGGCGTCAGGAAGGTCGAACTGGTCAGCCCGCGCGTCCGCAACCATGGCCTCATCACGATTGTCGAGGATGATGTGCTGACCCCGCGTGACGGTTTCGGCCGCCGTTTCGATCTGGTGCGGGCCGCCAACGTCCTCAATGAAAATTACTTCGCCGAAGCCGACCTTCGGAAGGCGGTGGATAATCTTCGTTCCTATCTCAAAGGCCCAGGATCGCTGCTGTTCATCGTGCGCACGCGGATGTCCGGGGACCATCATGGGACGCTGTTCGCCATGAGCGACAGTGGTGCCTTGGAGGTGGTGGAACGGATCGGTGCCGGATCGGAAATAGAAAAGTTGCTGACCACAATGTGAGCGGCACGGCTTCAGGAGCCCCATGAAGATTCTCCACGTCATAACCGCTTTGAATGTCGGGGGCGCGGAAACCATGCTCGCGAAGCTGGTGGATCATGAACGCAGGCAGGGCGGCGCGACGCAGCCGTCGGTCGTGTCGCTGATGCCACCGGGTGTCGCTGGAGACCGCATCCGCGCGAGTGGCGTGCCGCTTCATCATTGCGGCATGAGAAGGGCCATCGACCTGCTGCCGGGGCTTGCCCGCCTTCGCGCCGTCATCCGGCAGGAACAGCCAGCGGTCATCATGGCGTGGATGTATCACGCCCATCTTGCCACCCGGCTGGCGACCTTGGCGAGCGCGGACACTGTGCCGGTGATCTGGAATGTGCGCCACAGCATCGATGAACTGTCGCAGGAAAAGCCCCTGATGCGGGTCATCGTGCGGCTAGCCGCCGCATGTTCATCCTGGCCGCGCACGATCATCTATAACTCCCATGCGGCGGCGGCGCAGCATCAGCGGCTGGGTTTTCACGCAGAAGATATGGCGGTCATCCCCAATGGGTTCGATTGCGAACTCTTCCGCCCGCGCGAAGAGGCTCGCGATGCGCTTGTTCGCGATCTGGGGATTGCACCGGGCGCGCTGATCGTCGGGATGGCGGCGCGCAATCATCCGATGAAGGATGCGGCCAATCTGGTCGAAGCGGTGCTACGTGCGCGCGAGCGTGGCACGGATGCGCACCTGCTGCTGACGGGTCAAGGCATGGAGGAACCCAGCGGTCCGCTTGCGCGTCTGCTGGCGTCCATGCCCGCCGATCGCCTGACCCTGCGGAGCCATGACCGGAATCTTGAGACATTGCTGCCCGGCCTCGACATAGTCGCACTGCCTTCGGCATGGGGTGAAGGCTTTCCCAATATACTGGGCGAAGCGATGGCGTGCGGCGTGCCCTGCATCGCGACCGATGTCGGGGACAGCGGCTGGATCGTCGGCAAAAGCGGGACGGTCGTTCCACCACGCGACCCGGCGGCGCTTGCCGAGGCGATCATGGCCATGGACAGGATGGGTCCCAATGGCCGCCACCAATGGGGTGAGATCGCCCGCACGCGCGTGCAGGAGCAGTTTTCGATGGGCCAGATCGCGGCGCGTTACCACCAGCTTTACCGGGATGTATCTGGTTCCTCCTTTCAGGAACGGGGAGCCCCCGCCTCGCCACGCCGCGCACAGGTGATGTGAACATGTTGCAGGTCTTGCCCGCCTCCCCCCCTCTGTCCGGAACCGCTGCGGCCCTGTACCGCGAAGCCGGGAACGCTGCCCCGGCGCGCATCTGCTTCCCCTTTGCGGGGGGCGCCATGGGAGGCAGCCATATCTCCGCGACCAAGCTCATCCATCAGCTGGATCGGAGCCGCTTCTCCCCCCTCATCGTCCTGCATTATGGATCGGGGCAGTTCGGCGATTTCCTGCGATCCGAGGGGCTGGAGTTCGTCACTCTGCCCGATACCCGATTCTTCGGCGAATCGCCTGGCGTTCCCAAAGCGGGAGGCAAGGCGGAGACGGTGAGCGCCTTGATCGATCAGTGGCGCATGACCCGTTTTCTGAGGCTGAACGACGTCCGGATCGTCCATACCAATGATGGGCCGATGCATATGTCCTGGGCACTGCCCGCGCGTCTGGCAGGGGCCAAGATGCTGTGGCACCATAGGGGCAGTCATGATGCCCGAGGCGTCCGCTTCGTCGCCCCCTTCGCGGCGGATCGCATCGTCGGCGTATCCGCCTATGCCTTGTCCGAGGTGCGCCGTCTCAAGCGCGCGGCGCGCAAGACTTCCGTCATCTACAGTCCCTTCGACGCGGACGCCGAGCCGATCGACCGGGCGCAGGCGCATCTGGCGCTGACATCGGAGCTGGGCGTCGATCCCGACACCCGCCTTCTTGGCTTTTTCGGCCACTTCATCGACCGCAAAAGGCCGCTGATGTTCGTGGAGACGCTGGCACATATTGCCCGGACGCGGCCCGAACTGCCCGTGATGGGATTGATGTTCGGATTGCCGTTGACGGACGGGATAGAGGAACAGATCAGCGAAAAAGCCAAGGCGCTGGGCGTAAGCGATCGCCTGTGCCTCATGGGCTTTCGCTATCCCTCCGCCGCGTTGATGGCGGGCTGCGACATTCATGTGGTGACGGCCGTCAACGAGCCCTTTGGCCGGTCCCTGATCGAAGCCATGCTGCTCGGCACGCCCGTAATTGCTGCCGCATCGGGCGGTAATATCGAAGCGATCGACCATGGCGTGACGGGCATGCTGGTCGAACCCGATGATCCCGCCACCATGGGGCGGGCCATCGTCGAGCTGCTCGATTGTCCCGATCGCCTGACGGCGATCGCCGCGCAGGCGCAGATCCTGGCGAACCGCCGTTACGGCGTGGAGCAGCATGCCTCGCAAGTGTCCGCAATCTATCAGTCGCTCCTCGGGACGGGGCCGCGCCGGAACCGGAGGCGATGGTGAGTTCGAATGCGGTGGCCGCCCTGGGTGTCGGGATCGCCGCGCTACTGGTGGCTCCGTTTGTCACGCCTTCCGATATCGTGCGGCAATTGACGGGCACCGGCAATTCCGACGGAACTTCAGTTTTGCCCGAAGTACCCGGTGCCGAAGCGTTCCCCGGAGCCGAAGGCTTTGGCCGACGGACCCGTGGCGGACGTGGCGGCGTGATCATGCCGGTCACCACGCTGGCGGACCACGGCCCCGGTTCCCTGCGCGCATGCATAGAGGCCAAAAAGCCGCGCGTGTGCATCTTCCGCGTCGCTGGCGTGATCCGTTTCACGACGGATCGGCCCGTGATACGCCACCCCTATATCACCGTCGCCGGTCAGACCGCGCCTGGCGGCGGAATATTGATCACCCATGCGGGAGGCGAAAGCGGCAACACCCCGATCGTTGCCAAAAATACGCATGACGTGATCATTCGCCATATCCGCGTACGAACCGATCTCAACGGGAATGCTGCCGCCAGCAACGGATCATTTCTTTTTGAGAACAGCCACAACATCATCTTCGATCATGTCAGCGGTGCCTGGGCATTAGGTCAGATCATCGGCGGTTTTGGCGTGAACGACAATGTCACAATGTCCAACTCCATCTTTACAGAGGGCATTTCCCGGCGGAGCAAATGCGCGATGCTCGCTTTCGACCCGCGGGAGCCGCAGAAGGTCAGCTTCATCCGCAACCTGTGCGCTCATAATGGAAGCAGAAGTCCGGACGTGAATTTCACGCCCAAGTCATGCGTGGAGATCGTCAACAATATTCTTTATAACGCCAGGTCGCAATTCACCCGCGTGCAGGAAATCTATGGCGGAACGCCCGTCAACATCGTCGGCAACTATTACAAAAACGGTCCAGACGGCACGGACAAGATTGCTGCAATAGATCGTGATGTGGGCGCCAGCACGGGCCAATCGGAAATATTCATGGCCGCCAACAGGCTGGATCAGGTCAAGGTCATGACGACCCGCGCCGCAGCCGCTGCGCGTGTGGGGCGGCCCGTCTGCCCCCTCAGCATGAAGGTCGCCTCACCCGAAAAGGCCTATATCCAGGTACTGGACGGCGCTGGAGCATTTCCGCGAGATGCGCTCGACCTACGTACCGTCAGCGATGTTCGCAACCGGACAGGGAATATCCTGCGTAACGCAAGAATGCGAAACGGACCACGCCCGCTACCCCGGATTGCGTCCGGAACGCCCTATGTCGATCTGGATGAGGACGGGATGGCCGACAGCTGGGAGCGGGCCAATGGCATGAACGCCCGGCGCAATGATGCCTGGCAGGATGCCGACCATGACAATTGGCTGAATCTGGACGAATTTCTGGATTTCGCCCATCGCGAAGTCATGGCCGGACGGCAGATACGCTGATCCTCTATCCAATCAATATTGCAGGCGGATTTCCACGCCGACGATCGAGCGGTCGAAATCGTCGAACGCTCTTGTGCTGTCGCGATTGGCGATGCGGCCGGTAAGCGCGAAGGAAATATTGCGGTTCACCAGATATTCGACTTCAGCCACACCGGCGATCGTCCGTTCGTGCTGGCCCGACCCAATGAAACTGCTGCGGCGGTACAGCACGGAAGCCTGCCAGCGCAGATTGTGATAAATCTCATTCTGCACACCCAGCCGGAATCTCGTGTCAGTCCGCGATTGCGCGCCGGTGCGGACGGTGGCGACATCGCCCCGGAACCCATCGAGCGTGACCGCCCATCTGGGCGAAGGCGTGTAGGTCAGCCCGGCCGAAACCGACAGGCCGGTCCTGCTGTCAAATCGCGCGTCATCGGGGTTGAAGCGGAACACGCCGACGGACGCTTCGCCACGGATCAGGCCGCCGGGTTCAAAGGCGACCCCTGCCCGTGCGCCATAGGTTTTGGAATCGCGGTCTACACCCGACGCGTCCACCGGCAACCGGAACTCGCGCCGGTTGACAAAACCCTCGCCGAACACATTCATCATGCCGCTGACCCGATATCCCAACCGGGCAGAGCCGGAATATTGGTCGAAGTCGCGTTCGGCATCGACGGCGGCTAGGGCGTTGTTCTTCAGCCAGGTGCCCTTCACGCCGAGATTGAAGCGGGCGCCCTGATGCGTATAGCCAAGGTCACTTTGCCACTGGTCATATCTGCGCGGCGGCGTGCCGACGCCCGTGCGGGATTCAGGTTCGCCGCGGTCCTCGACCAGCCGCATCCAGCCCGCGCTAGCGGTAATATTATCGGCGCCAGACAGGTGATATACGCCGCCGATGCTGGTATTTATGCCTTCGGAATTTTCACTGTCATTCTTGAAATAGCGCCGGACTACACCGCGCGCCTGCGCCGCCAGTTCGAACTTGTTATCGCTCAGCCTCAGGTTGAGCCAAGGCGAGATGGTCAGGCGCTCATCGTCGACTTCATTCGAGGACAGGGCGTAGATGTTGGAATCATATTCAAGCCGGGCATCCGCCCCAAGATAGGCCGATATCCTCCCCAACTGTACCGCTCTCGCCTCATATTCCTCCGGCGTTTCCAGCAACGGCGTGGCTCGATCCAACTGCTGTGCGGCAGCGGGAAGGGCCATGCCCGTCAAAATGACGCATGAGCAGAAGGGGATGAGGCGCTTTGCTGTCAAAACCATTTCTCCACGACTTTGATGGTGTCACCCGGCTGGATCGGCGTATTTTCGGAAGCCTTGGCGGTGGACGCTTGGCCATTCACCTGACGGATGATGGCAACCGTGTTGCGATTGGCGCGAAATGTGTACCCGCCTGCCACCGATACTGCGGTGACGACTGTCATACCGGGCCGATAGGGATATTCGCCGGGGCTACGCACTTCGCCAAGGATGTAGATGGGCCGCAGCTTCACTGGCTGAACACTGACGGCGGGCGAGACCATCAGCCGTTTTTCCACCAGCAGGGCGGCGATGCGCTGTTCCAGTTCGGGGATGGTCGATCCCCTGACCGGGATCCCGCCCATCAGCGGCAACGTCAGTTCGCCGCGATCATTGACGACGAAGGCCGTGCCATTGTCGATTTCGGTAAAGCCGGGGACGATGATGCGGAGTTCATCACCCGGGCCAAGCCGATATTGATCGGCGTTGGCCGTGGAAACGGCAGGCAGGCCGGACACAGAGCCGGTGCAGGCCGAAAGCGCGAGCATCAGGGAAATGCCGATAGAGTGAACTAGCCGCATGACCACCTCCCATTTCCTGGCCACTTCTGGCCATTTTTGTTACAGTTTCAGAACAGAAATACATTAATGTCAATTGCTGCTGGATAGTTATTTGTTCGCAAAGGATAAACTCTGGTCGCCTTCATGCGCACTCTCTAGCGCCTCCAGCAGCGCGTCGATGATGATTTGTATCGCTTCATCGCCCAGCAGATGATCGACCGGCAGCATCAGGCTGCGTTCGCCCACTTCGGCGGCGATCGGCAGGGGATGGCGATTGGGACGCGCACTGTTCCGGACTGCCAATTCCCGGGACATGTCGGGGCATGATCCCGTTCCGGCGGGTATGCCATCACGGGCCAACGCGGCGATAAGGGCGGGCCTTGCGACCGCCGCATCCAACATGAGGTAGAATTTGTAGAAGGCGTGATCCACCCCCTGCGGCACCTGTGGCACATGGATCAGGGGATGATGGCCCAGTCCTTCGCGCAGTATGGCGGCATTGGCGCGTCGCCGCGCCAGCCAGGACGGCAGCTTGCGTAGCTGCGCCCGCCCGATCGCGGCCTGCATTTCCGTCAGCCGCCAGTTGGTGCCGAAACTTTCATGCAGGTAGCGGAAGGCGTTGCCCGACGCAGGCGCCGAGAGCATCGCGACATTCTTGCCATGGTCCTTATAGGCCCAGGCGCGTTCCCAATGCGCTTCGTCCTTCAGCAGCAACATGCCCCCTTCCCCGCCCGTCGACATGATCTTGTCGGTGCAGAAGGAGAAGGCGGCCGCGTGGCCGAAGGAGCCGACCTTCCTTCCATCGATGGCGGCGCCGTGCGCCTGGGCACAGTCCTCCACCAGCCACAGGCCATGCCCGTTCGCGATCGCCGACAGCGCGTCCATGTCACAGGGCCAGCCAGCCAGATGGACGCACAATATGGCCCTCGTCCGTCCGTTGATCAGCGGAACGACGGCTGCGGGATCAATCGTGTGGCTGTTGGCGTCGATGTCGGCAAATACCGGCACCGCGCCGACCGCCGCCACGGCAGAGGCGCTGGCGAAGAAGCTGCGGGCGGGAACGATCACCTCATCGCCCGGCCCGACGCCCAGCGCACGAAACGCCAGCTCCAGCGCCAGCGTGCCGTTGGCGAGAGAGATCGCATGGGGCATGCCGCAATACAGCGCGAACTCGCGTTCGAAGGCGCGGCACTCGTCACCATGTACCAGCGAGTTGACGCGGCCGCTTTCCAGCACCCGGACCACGGCATCGATCTCGTCCGGCTCATATTGGGGCCAGCGCCGGTCTGGCGGCGGGAAAGGCGGGATGGCGACGGCCGCAGCACCTAGTTCGCGCGTCTGGGCTATGCGATTCATATCCTCATCCCCAGGATCATGGGCATCGGTCGCGCAAACGCTGGCACCCGGTCATTCATTCGCAGCCTTGCCGACAAGGTCGATCTCCCGAGTCAATTCTCGCAGCGTTTTTGCCCAGTTCGATTGGGCGGGCGCGCGCAGCAATTCCTTCATCAGGTCGCGCACCCCATCCTCGTCATGGGTATGGATGAGGTTTGCCAATTCGGTGAAGGCATTCACCAGCTTTTCGAGCGGGACCGGGCAGGGGCTTGCCTCGATCACGCCGGGGATGGTGGAGCGAAGTTGTTCCTCCGTGGTGTCGAACAATTCCTCGTAAAGCTTCTCGCCGGGACGAAGGCCAACGAACTTGATCGGCACGTCGATGTCCGGACGCAGGCCCGCGAGCCGGATCATCCGCCGGGCGATATCCACGATCTTGATCGGCTCGCCCATATCGAGAACGAAGATGGTGCCGCGATCAATGTTGGTTTCCATGGCGCGGGCGCTGCTTTGCAGGATGAGTTGCACCGCTTCGCCCACGGTCATGAAATAGCGCTTGATGTCCGGGTGCGTGATGGTGAGCGGCTTTCCGGCGGCCATCTGCTGCTGGAGCAGGGGCACAAGCGATCCGCTGGAACCCAGCACATTGCCGAACCGCACCGTCATGAAACGCGGGCTGTCCGGGTCGCACTGGCCGATCAGGTCAAGCGCCTGGCAGTAGAGTTCGCCGAGGCGCTTGGTGGCGCCCATGACGCCCACCGGATTGACCGCCTTGTCCGTCGACACCTGGATCATCGCGAGCGAGCCATAAGCGCAGACGGCATCCGCGACGTTTCGCGTGCCAAGCACATTTGTATGGGCGCCCTCGCACGGATTGGCCTCGACAATGGGCACATGTTTGAGCGCGGCGGCATGGAAGACAACCTCCGGCTGATGACGCTGGAAGACGTCGTCGAGCGCCGCGCGGTCGCGGATCGAGCAGAGTTCGGGCCGGCAGATGAGATCCGGGAACTTGTCCCGCGCCTGCATCTCGATGGTGTAAAGATTGAACTCGCAATGATCGAGGAGAACGATCTCCGCGGGGCGGAAGGTGGCGATCTGCCGCACAAGTTCACCGCCGATCGTGCCGCCCGCGCCCGTCACCAATATCCGGCGGGCACGGATCAGCCGATCCACGATGCTGCGCTGGAGGGAGACTTCGGGTCGGCCGAGCAGGTCGGCCAGCTCGAACTGCTTGATTTCCAGGCGCGCCGTTCCGTCCTTCGCCTTTTGCAGGTCATTGGCGTGCGCAACTGTCAGGTCGCACTGATCGGCCAACTTCACCAGATGGGAGAAGGACCGGCGCGGCATCGTCCTGTCGCCGCGTATGACGAGGCTTTCGGGCTTCAGCCCCCGCGTCGCCAGCATCTCAACGATCTGCGGCAATTTGTCGGGCGAACCCAGCACAGGTACACCGGCGACCTGCAACCGCGTCTCGCGTCCGTCAAAGGTCAGCGCGCCGACGACATTGAACCGATTGGTCCGCTCGGCGCGAAGCATGTCCATCAGCGACCGTATCCAGTCCAACTCGCCCAGCAGCAATATGTTGTGACCGCCGCCGGGAGGGACGATATGCGCCAAGGCGAATTCGCGCAGGCCCCGGCGCACCGTTCGCACGCCGATCATCGCCACCAGCAGCAATGCCGAATGCAGCAGCGCGAAGCCGACCGCCTCCAGCGGCACGGCCCGTATCTTTGCCGAGATGATCAGGCACATGCTCCATGCCGCCGTCGCTCCGCCCGCGACCCCTGTCGAAAGCGCGATGCAGTCGCCGAAGGAGAGAAAGCGCCAGCTTCGCCAGTAAAGGCCCGTCAGGCAGAGAGCGAACACCGCCACCAGGGTGAAGAAGATCATGAGGCTGGGACGGTCATAGAAGGCCGCCGAAACGCTGCCCGGTATGGCCATCACGACCAGAAGCAGGGTGGTCAGGATCAACGACGCGTCGATCAGCATCAGCGCTGCAAAGCGGGCCGGGCCGGGAAAGCCGGTCGGCCGCGTCAGCAGATCGTGCAGCAATATCGCCCATCCAGGCCCACCAGCGGAAACCTCCGCCCGCGGGTCTGCGAGATCGTCGAGAAGCGGGTCAGATCCAGCGGGCGGCGCGCTCGCATCCATAGCAAAACCCTTGCGGTTCAAGAGAAGGACCTCCGACGAACAAGCCCCGCATGCTGCCAAAGAGGGCCTGTCGCAGCATGCGGAGCGCGATCGTCCAGATCACGAGTAAAACGGTAACAACTTGGCCCCCGGCCGCAATGAACCAGACAGCTATCATCCCTTGTGGCAGGAATCGGTGCGGGCGTTGGCCGAACGAGCAGAATATCCGCAGGCCGTCGCCCCGAATGATTTGCGGGAGGAAGCTGGATTAAGTCTTTTGGCTAATTGACATGTGCGCCGGGTCGTATTCGCCCACGACATCGACTGACGGGCTAAATCCAAGCCGCTGCCAGAAGATCATTTCCACAATAGGTTACGCTCGAATCGCACATGCTGTTCAGCACATGTCATCAGGCCACCCTAAAGGACAGCGCTTCCTTGCTATTTGGGATGGTTCAGACAAATTCATGAATAGACAAGCGGTTAGCGAAATCGCGCCAACGCACGATCTTCACGTAAGTTAAATTTTTCCAAAATGTTACGCCTATTGTTCAACGCTGCATTTGTGATACTCTCCGACCCGATAAGACAGGGGTCGCCTTCAGCAAGTGCTTTTGCATTCAATCCATCACAGTCTTTCTGTGGTGTTGAGGGAGGCGGACGATGACAATGGATTCAGATGTTGTGCTTGTGGGCGGAAGCTCCATCGTCAGAGAGGGTCTCCGGCGGCTTCTTTCGTCACAACAGCGTCAGATCCTCTATACCGGGGCCAGACTGGACGAGCCTTGCCCCGCCCACGTCGCCGATTCCGACTGCCTTTTGCTGCTGATCGAAGATCAGGACATGGAATGGAACGGCGCGGCGCTTGCCCAAGCGCGCGAATATTATCCAAGCGCGCGGATCGCGATACTCGCCAACAAGTTCGATTTCGACGCAATGCTGGATGCTTTTCGATCGGGCGCCGAAGGCTATCTGATCAATGACCTGTCTTGCGAACGATTGGGAGGGTATCTCGACCTGATCGCGTTGGGGGAAAAGATCTTTCCTTCGCAACTGGCCCAGAAGTTGATCGATCAATCCGCCGTCTGCGAGGAAACGCCCAACGCGGTATCTATCGACTGCGCCAATCTGTCGGCACGGGAAATGGAGATATTGCGGCGCCTTATCGCAGGGCTGCCCAACAAAGTCATCTCCCGCGAGCTTTCGATCAGCGAAGCCACAGTCAAGGTTCATGTGAAAGCGGTCCTGCGCAAACTGCGGGTGTCCAATCGTACCCAGGCAGCCATATGGGCAGCAGGACAGGGACTGCATGGTCTGGCAGCTGACAGCGCTAGGCCCTCTCCGCCCAAGGCCAGCCCTGCCGCTTTCCCGCCGAAAGGCGCGACGCGCGAGACGGCTGGTTATTCGGCAAGCGTGTGAAAATCGCTGAAGAACAGAGGTAGCATTGAGCGGTGCTAACCATCCGTTTTCATTGCCTGACCCCCTACCCAATCGGATATCGTCCCCTGCCCTTTTGAACGCCGGGCAGGCATTATGTGCAATGGACTAAGTCCGGCCAGATTTGCATCCTAGTCGCGGAACAAGGCAGAAAAATAGCCGGAGCGCCAGGCGTGCAAACCAGTCAGTATCAGGCAAGCCATTATCCACTGCCCGGCGGCCGTCGTGCCAGCCCCGCCCAGGAACGAACGCAATTCTGGACGGACGAACTCCACAGATGGGAATTCGTCCTGTTGCAAGGCGCGGTGTTTTTCGCGCCTTACAACGCCTTCCGCCATCCCAGCCTTTACATAACCATAAGCGACGTGATGTTCGCAGGCGCCTTCTTCCTGCGTGTGTCGACAGGGAGGGTGGCGTCGCCCTTTGCCAGTCTGACCTGGCTCTGGGTGCTGGGACTGCTGATGCTTAGCGGCGGCCTTTTCATAGGCAGCGTTTTCAAGGGCGATGTGGTCAGGTGCCTGGTGTTGGTTACCCAATATTCCTTCGCCTATCTGCTCGTGCCGCTCGTCCTGCTGCGCCGGTCGGAAGAGGAAGTCGTCCGCCTCATCAAATGCGGAATCTGGGGCATGGTGGTCATGTGCGCGCTCGGCGCCATGGTCTACTCGGCCGGTTATTACAGCATCGACAGGGAACAGATGGCCCTCGTCACCGGCAACAAGCGGCTACAGGGTTTTGCCGGCAATCCCAATGGCATGGGCGTGCTGACGGTCATGGCGATGACGCTCGTCTGGCTGATGCTCCTGTCCAAACAGATGCGGCCGATGATTGCGCTGCCCTGCCTCGCCATTCTCATCACGGGCGTGATCCTGACCAGTTCCAATACCGGACTTTACAGCATGATCGCCGCCGCCCTGATTTTCTTCGGCGGCAGACGGAATTTCAAGACCCTGATCATCGTCGCGTCGCTGGGCGCGACTGTGCTCGCATTCGGGCAGAATTATCTTCCCGCGACATTCCAGACCAGGGTCCTTTCCGCCCTGAACTCAGGCGATCTTTCGACCGCGGGTACGTTCGAGTCCCGGCAGGAGTTGAACCGGGAAGCGTTGGAGATGGCCGACAAGAATCTCATCATCGGCCTTGGCGCGGATCAGTATCGGCAGGAAAGCCGCTATGGTCTTCCTGTCCATAACCTCTACCTGCTGCTGCTGAACGAGGGTGGCGGCCTGTCGCTGTTGGGCTATCTGGTGCTGATGACCGTTCCCATATTGGCGGGCATCGCCGGCTATAGAGCCCGATATGGGAAGCTGGTGCTGCTGACGATCGTTACGACGCTCGTAACCTTCGCCAACGCGGTGATGGGCATGCCGCACGTTTATGGGCGATGCTGGTTCCTGTTCGTCTTCCTCGCCGTCAGTCCCGCACTGATCGGACCGGGAGTGATCAGCCCTCGTTTCTTGCCTTCGCCCTCGCAACGCAGAGGCATGCGCGGCCATCTTCCTCCGCTGGAAAGCTGAAGGCTCTTCCCGGTTTCCAGTGACCGTTGTCCTTGCTCGCGCTCCTGGGCACCATTGACACACCTTCCGGATTATTCACCCTTCTTCCGTCTGAGGCCTTCGAAAGGCCAGACAGAAGGGTTAAGTGGCCGTGTCAATTTGGGCAGGATATGCGGGCGCCATGGCATCAGTGGCGATTGCGATTTTGCGGGGCATCTCTGCGCGCCTGCCTGTTAAGTCCATCGTTCGTCAGCAGCCTTCATGGCCCAAATGATCGGCGCTGCAATCTCGCGCATGAGATTGCATGAGGTTCGTTTCGGAAGAAAGGCGCTTCAGCCCTCTTCCCGCCGACAGCTTCTGATGAGCCCGCAACTTGGCACTCTGCTCTGGGGAGAGCGCCTACCCTGGCGCGCGCAACGACAGGCCAGTCCGCGAAAGGCTGCACGAAGGGATCGCGCAGCCTTCAGGCCGTCATGCCATATGGTCCGCGCGGTCGCGCCAGCGCGATGGGGCCATCCGCTCATACCAGCGGCGAGGGGTCGGCATTTCGCCGCTGAAATATTCCGCTGAATCCATGTAGAACTGGACCGGATCGCCATAGCCGCGACGGGCGTGTTCCGCATAATCGACGCGATTGATGACGACACCGTCCACCGGCTTTTGCAGCACCTGCAACGCCGCGCGCACCTGTTCGATCGTGGTGCGACCCCACCGCACCACCAGCAGCGTCTGATCGGCCGCATCCATCAGCATGCGCGAATCCCGCGTGGCAAGCGTGGGGGGCGCATTGATGATCAGGAGATCATAATGTTCGCGCAGATGGTCCAACAGGTCGTTGACCTTCCCCAGCCGCATGATCGCGGCCGGATTGCGCGCAGGTTCACGCGCGCTGAGGACAACGGGTTCATAGGTAGTGATTTCGGACGGCTGCTCTGCGTCTGGCCTTTGCGTCAGGGCGAGCGTTGGAAGCATATGGCGCGCATCGACCGCACCGCTGAGAAAATCGATGAGGTCCGGCTTCCCCCCCGCATCATCGGTGGGACGCAGAACGTCACTGGGACGGCGCAGATCGAGGTCGATCACGATCGCGCGGCGGCCCATGGCGACGGCCGCAGCCAGCAGGGTGAGCGTGACGGTCGATTTGCCGTCTCCGGTAATGGGCGAGGTGATCAGCACGGTCTGCGCCCTTCCCGGCTGGGCCAGTTCGGCGACCTCGCTTCCCAACCCACGGGCCACCTCGGCAAAGAGCGACTGGGGGTCTTGAAGCACCGGGTTCGCCTTTGCCGACCTCAGGGCGTCGCCATCCAACTCGGGCAGCAGGGCAAAGGTGCGCAGGCCGAACTGATGATATATCTGCTCGGCATTCCAGAGGCGGTTGTCCGTCAGCTCGATGCCGAACACCACCAGCAGCCCCAGGATCAGCGATCCGACGAACGCGGCGAAGGTCGCGGACTTGGGCCGGGGCGAAATCGGGTCCTGCGGGACGGCGGCAGGCGACATCAGGCGCGAATGGATGCCCGATGCCGCGAGGCTGGCTTTCACCTGCTGCGCACGCGTGCTCATGGCGGTGAAAGCACTGCGCGCGGCTTCCGCATTGCGTTCGAGCGAGTTCAACTCGACCGTCGCGGCGGTGTTCGCGAATGCCTTGCCAGTGATCGAACGCAGCGTTCCTTCCAACTGGCCTGCGCGCGATGCGGCAGAGGCCGCCTCGCTCCTTGCGATGCCCGCTTCACGGGCGGCCGCGTTCTGGGCCTGGGTCGTGGCAGCGGCGATGACCCTCGCCTGTTCCTGCTGCATGCTGCCGGTGGTTTCCGCGATCTGCGCTTCTACTCCACGCATCTTGGGATGTTCGGACCCATACATCATGGCGAGTTCGCTGCGCGTGCGGGTCAGATCGTCCAGTTGCCGCCTTTGCTGGTCGAGCAGCGGGGACGTCGCGCCCGCCGTCGTGATGTTGCTCACGGCGCTCGCGATGCCAGCTGCCCGCGCGCTTTGTGCAGCGCGCATGGCGGCGGCGGAGGCGGCTTCGGTGGCGATCCGGTTGATCTGTTGATAATCTTCCGACCCGCCGGCGCCGGTGAGCATCTGATGCTGGCGCCGGAAGTCGGCGACCGCCTTTTCGGCTTGATGCGCCTCGATCGCAAGCCGCGCCCGCTCGTCATCCAGCTGGCTGACGATCTTGCCCTGCCGGTCGTCGCGCATGACGGAGCGGTAGGCGGCAAGGCTGGCGGGATATTGATTGGCGATTTCCGACGCCAGGTCGGCCGACTCGGATCGCACGGTGATGTCGATGAAGTCGGAATCCTTGGAGCTTGAAATCGATGTGCTGGATATCAGCCTGCCCGCGAGGCGGGACAGGCGGCGGTTGTCGACGACGGCGTTAGCGGGAAGCGGCGCTTCGACGAAGCGCGGATCGGACGCGAGCTTCAAATCCTGCACCACGCGTTCGGCAAGGGAACGGGACCGGTAGATGCCCGCTTCGTTGGCGACGCGCTGCTGGTTGCGCGCGGCCATGTCGGGCGATCCGCTGTCGTCATTCAGTTCGACCTGCACCGTCGCCGTCGCCTGATAGATGGGCGTCGCGGTCAACTGAACCACCAGCACGATAAGGACCGCGAGGAACACGATGGCGCCGAGCAACAGTTCGTGCCGCCGGATGATCTTGATGACCTGGCGGGCCGACAGGCTGGAGGGCCGGGAGCCCCCCTCCATCGGCCGGTCAGACATTGCCTCGAGCAGGGGCGCGTTCAGCGTTCCCGATTGCGATAGCATGAATAGATCCTCCACAGCGGCATTCTGACCTCATTGGCCGCCGAACCTCCCGCTTTTGCCAGGTCCGATCAAACAATCTTCGGTCGCAGAGCGCAGGCATAATGATTAACCCCTTCGGGCATCGCGTGACGCAAGAGGCGCAGCCCTTCCCCCTTCCGCGCACCCGCGCGCGGCAGTCTTAAATCCCGGGAAGCGGTATCGCGGCTAACCACTTCCACCCGGTGCGATTTTTCTATAGATTACCAATGCGGTTATTTCCGGGGCGACTCAATTAAAGCCGGGTCAATGGCTGTGAGGCGCGCCTGCATCAATGGGAGAGAGCCTGTGCCGATTGCGATCGCCATCGCCCTGCTGGTGTTTGGTTCGGTCGCATTTCACCTGTTCAGCCCATGGTGGCGGACGCCGATCGCTTCCAATTGGGGCTCCATTGATTCCGCGCTGGACGTAACGCTCTGGATCTGCGCGGCCGCTTTCATCCTTCTCAACCTGTTCCTGGCCTGGGTGCTGGTCCGCTACCGACATCGCACCGGACACAAGGCGCATTATGAGCCGGAAAACGCCTCATTGGAGAAAAGGCTGACGCTCTGGACGGCGATCGGCATCGCGGGGATGCTGGCTCCGGGTCTGGCCGCATGGGGCCGATATGTTTCCGTGCCGCAGGACGCCACTGTCATTGAGGCGGTGGGGCAGCAATGGCAGTGGTCCTTCCGCTATCCCGGACCCGATGGCGTGCTAGGCGCAGCGGCGGTCAAATATGTGACGCCTGACAACGCGCTCGGCCTCGATCCCTTGGACCCGTTCGGACGCGATGATGTGCTCATAGAGGCGGGTGACCTGCATCTGCCGCTGGGCAAGCCGGTCAAGATGGTGCTGCGGTCCAAGGATGTGCTGCACGACTTCTATGTGCCGGAGTTCCGGGCAAAGATGGATCTCGTGCCCGGCATCGTCACCTATTTCTGGATGACCCCGACCAAGGTGGGCACGTTCGACATCCTCTGCGCCGAACTGTGCGGCACGGGCCACCATGAAATGCGCGGGCGCGTGGTGGTGGAGTCGCCCAAGGCTTTCGCCGCCTGGCAAGCGCAGCAGACGAGCTTTGGACAAATCCTGGCCGAAACGCCACCTGCCGCCATGTCCATCCTGCTGATCAAGGCCAATGCCTGCAGCGTCCCCGCGTCCTGGAGCAAGAGTTGATGGCTACCACCCTGGCTGACGACCTGCGGCCGCTGCATCATCCCCACAGTTGGGTCACCAGATATGTCTGGAGCCAGGATCATAAGGTCATTGCCATCCAATATAGCCTGACCGCCATCGCGATCGGGCTGGTGGCACTGGTGCTGTCCGCGCTTATGCGGCTGCAACTCGGCTTTCCCGGCGCCTTCCCCGCGATCCAGCCCGACAATTACCTCCAGTTCGTGTCGATGCATGGCATGATCATGGTCGTCTATCTGCTGACGGCGCTGCTGCTCGGGGGCTTTGGCAATTACCTCATCCCGTTGATGATCGGCGCGCGGGACATGGTGTTCCCGTTCGTCAATATGCTGAGCTACTGGCTCTATTTGCTGTCGGTCATCGTGCTCGTATCGGGCTTTTTCGTTCCGGGCGGACCCACGGGCGCGGGCTGGACGCTCTATCCCCCGCAGGCGATCAGCGAGGGAACACCCGGTCATCAATGGGGCATCGCCACCATGCTGGTGAGCCTCGCCATCTTCGTGGCCGCTTTCACCATGGGCGGGCTGAATTATGTGACGACGGTGCTGCAAGCGCGCACGAAGGGCATGACGCTGATGCGAATGCCGCTATCAGTATGGGGCATCTTCACCGCGTCGATCATGGGCCTGCTCGCCTTCCCGGCGCTGTTCGTCGCGGCGATCATGATGCTGTTCGACCATTTCGCGGGCACCAGCTTCTTCATGCCGACGATGCAATCGATGGGCGCAATCACCCCGACAGAGGGAGGAAGCCCCCTCCTCTTCCAGCATCTCTTCTGGTTCTTCGGCCATCCCGAAGTCTATATCGTCGCCCTGCCGGCCTTCGGCATCGTATCGGACCTGATCAGCGTCCACGCCCGGCGCAACATCTTCGGCTATCGCATGATGGTGTGGGCGATCGTCATCATCGGCGCCCTGAGCTTTCTCGTTTGGGCGCACCATATGTATGTAAGCGGGATGAACCCCTATTTCGGGTTCTTCTTTGCGACATCGACGCTGATCATCGCGATCCCTACCGCGATCAAGGTCTATAACTGGCTACTGACATTGTGGCGCGGTGACATTCATCTGCGCGTGCCGATGCTGTTCGCGATCGCGTTCATCTTCACCTTCATCCATGGCGGGCTGTCGGGACTATTCCTGGGCAATGTCAGCGTCGACGTCCCGCTGTCCGATACCTTCTTCGTCGTCGCGCACTTCCACATGGTCATGGGCGTGTCGCCAGTGCTGGTGATCTTCGGCGCAATCTATCACTGGTATCCCAAGATCTTCGGCCGGATGTGGAACGAGACTTTGGGCAAGCTCCACTTCTGGATCACATTCCTTGGCGTGTACGCGATTTTCCTGCCGATGCATTATCTGGGCATATTGGGCGTGCCGCGCCGTTATTATGCGTTGGGCGAAGCGGGGTTCATCCCGCCGTCGGTGCATCTGGCCAATGAATGGATCAGCATTGCGGCACTGATCGTCTTTGCTGCGCAGGGACTGTTCTTCTTCAACATGATCTGGAGCCGTTTTTGGGGACCGCGCGCAGACCCGAACCCGTGGGGCGCGGCGAGCCTGGAGTGGCAAACGCCGCAGACGCCGCCAGCACATGGCAATTGGGGACCGACGCTGCCGACCGTCTATCGCTGGCCCTATGATTATAGCGTGCCCGGCGCACCGCGCGACTTCATTCCACAGACCGAGCCGCGCTCATGACAATCCTCTCGCGCCTTGCGGAGAGAAGCTGGGAACCGGCGAGCGACCGAGACCCGGCGACTCAATCCGGGAACCGCCCGTCCGCCGGGAGCGTGGGGCTCCGCGTCTATTTCGTCGTCGCAATGGTCATGTTCTCACTGCTGGGCGCGGCCTATTTCATGCGTATGGGGCTGCACGCCGCCATGGGGCATGCGGACGACTGGGTCGCCATGCCCGACCCGCCGCTACTGTGGATCAACAGCGGGATATTGGTGGCAAGCAGTATCGCGTGGGAGTTGGCGCGCCGATCCAACGTAACTGGACGAGCGGCAGGCGCTTCCCTCGCGGGCGCTGCGCTCGGCCTGGCATTCCTCTTCGGTCAATGGGTGCTGTGGCGTCACTATCTTGGCGACGGCTATTATCTGTCGTCCAATCCGGCCAACGCCTTCTTTTATCTGCTGACGGCGCTTCACGGTCTTCACATCGTCGGAGGCCTGGTAGCCGCCGCTTGGGTGCTGGCGGAGCGGGACCCCGGCCATATTCGCCTGTGCGCGGTCTACTGGCATTTCCTGCTGTTCATCTGGATTTTGATCGCCGCCCTGCTCGTATCGACATGAGGTCCATCACCATGGCTCACACGGTGCCCGACGGAAGAGACAAGGAGATTATCACTCCCGCCTTGCGGGAGATTGTCGCCGACTGGTCCGCCGATCAGGAAGTCTTCCGCCACACCCATTGGGGCAAGGCGATGATGTGGATATTCCTGCTGTCGGATACCTTCATATTTTCCTGCTTCCTGACAGGTTACATGACAATGCGGGCGTCGGCGGTCGAGCCCTGGCCCAATACAGCGGAAGTCTTCGCGCTCAATATCGGCGGGCACGACATTCCGCTGGTCCTGATCGCGATCATGACATTCGCGCTTATCAGTTCCAGCGGCACCATGGCGATGGCGGTCAATTTCGGTTACCGGCGCGACCGGCGAAAGACAGCTATCCTCATGCTGCTGACGGCGCTGTTCGGCCTGACTTTCCTCTCGATGCAAGCGTTCGAATGGAGCAAGCTGATCTTCGAGGAAGGCGTGCGCCCCTGGAGCAATCCGATGGGCGCACCGCAATTTGGCGCAAGCTTCTTCATGATCACCGGCTTCCACGGTCTGCACGTGACCTGCGGCGTCATCCTGCTGCTGATCATCGCGTCCAAGGTGGCGCGCGGGCATTATGACAGGACGGGCGACTATAGCGCGGTAGAGATCGCTGGACTTTACTGGCATTTCGTCGACCTCGTCTGGGTCTTTATCTTCGCCTTCTTCTACCTTTGGTGATGTCCATGAAGCATGAGATAGCCAGCAGCGATAGCTCCATCGTCCATGAGGGGCAGCACCATCCGATCAGCCTCTACCTGAAGGTCTGGGGCTATCTCTTCGTGCTGAGCGCCATGTCCTACATGGTGGACTATATGCATGTGCAGGGGATCGTCCGCTGGACGCTGATCATCCTGTTCATGCTGCTGAAGGCCGGGCTGATCCTGTCCATCTTCATGCATCTCGCCTGGGAAAGGCTGTCGCTGATCTACGCGATCCTCGTGCCGCCGCTGCTGCTGCTGGTGCTGGTGCGGATCATGACGATCGAGGCCGACTATGCCTATTGGACGCGCGCGATCTTCATGGGTGGGGGAGGATAAAGCCATGAACCGGATGCGCTGGCTGGTGACGGGGCTGTGCGTCGTGGGGGCCACGGGTGCACTCTGGAGCTTCAACTGGTTTGCGGGGCGGCTTTATCCAGATGCCAACGCAGGCTCGCTCGCCTACAAGCCCGCCGACGACATGCCGCCGCGCGTGGACATGGCGTCGGTGCAGCGGGACTGGCCATCCAGCCTTGGCGACCCGGGCGAAGGCAACCGGCTGATCGCCTATCATCGGGATATGCGTGGCAAGTCGCCCGCGCCATCCTCCAGCGCTGGTTCTGCTCCTGCGGCGGCGGCAGTCGACCTTGGCACGCTGCTCGCCAGCGCGGATGCGAATGCTGGCAAGGCGAAGACGCAGCTTTGCGCCAGTTGCCACGACTTTGGCCAGGGAGGACCGAACCGCATCGGACCTAATTTGTGGGGCGTGGTAGGGCGGCCGGTCGCCAGCCATGCAGGCTTTGCCTATTCCCCTGCGATGAAAGCGCATGGAGGCAGTTGGACCTACGACCAGCTATTCGCGTTCCTCGCCTCGCCCATGCGGGACGTGCCGGGAACGAAGATGACCTTTGCAGGGCTTCGCCGCCCGGAAGATCGGGCGGCTGTCATCAAATATCTGGCGACGTTGGGAGGCGGAGCGCCACCGCTGCCGAAACCGGCCGCGCAAGCCGGTCAATGACCTGCCCGACACCCGCTCCAGAAAAATGGAGCAGGTGTCGTCAGCACAACCTCAGCGCACGACCGCGCGCGTGTAGAGATGCCAGGTCGAATATCCCAGCAGCGGCAGCACGACGGCCAGTCCGACGAGCCCCGGCAATGCGCCCAGGATCAGCAGCCCGACCACGATCAGCCCCCAGGCCGCTACGGTCACGGGACTGGTCCGCGCAACCCGAACCGAAGTCCTCAGCGCATTCCCCCAACTGACCTTCTTATCGATGATCATCGGGAAGGACACCACGCTGACCGCCAGCGTGATGATGGCAAAACACAGGCCGACAAGATTGCCGACGATGATCATCTGCCAGCCTTCGGCGGTTCCGAACACTGCGCTCACAAAGGCCCCGAAGGATGAAACGACTTCAGGCCCGAACCTGCCGACGGTCGAATTATAGATGAACCAGGCGGCGGCCAGCCACCCCAGGAACAGCAAGGCCGTAATGCTGGTGAGGTCGAACAGCGACGGTGCCGACGGCCCCCGGACCACGTCCAGGAAATGGCGCCAGCGGGAATCCAGTCCATGTTCCCGGCGCCGGGCGAGTTCATAAAAGCCGCTGGCCAAGGCAGGGCTGAACAGGACGGAGCCCGCCAGCAGGGGAAACAGCAGCGGCAGGATCGACACGCGGCTGGCGATCAGAATGGCGAATAGCACGACAACCGGATAGATCAGCCCAATGAACACCAGATCGCCGCGCTTGGCCTGAAAATCTTCCCAGCCCTGTCGCAGCGATATACGCAGATCATCAAAGCCGATCTTGCGGATTTCATAATCGTCCCGATTGGAAGCCAGATCAGCTGGATGCGTAATCGCCATGGTCGCTCTCCCTTCGCGAAGTCACCATGACGGACGCTCAACCTTCAATCCTCAGTCGGGACCGGTGACGGGGGCGGCCTGTTAGCCTGCGCAGCGCATCGTCTCGGCATGAGGGACGCCTCATGGCCAGTCCCGGCAGACTACACCAAAGCGTAATGGAGCGGAACCAAAAAGCAGCTTATGCTTGGCGCGAGAGCCGCTCTAACACGCGCTCAGTGATCGCTTTTATCGATCATCATGACCAATCTTAATCGCTTCCTTAGCTAGCAGGCCGGGTTTAGCCTGCCTCTCTGTATTCAAAAGGAGCCAAAATCATGGACGCGAAAACTGGTGAAAGCCCGCTGGGCTGCCCGATGAAGGAGCCAGCTGCGCTGCGGTCATTGCTGGGGCGCACCAACCGCGACTGGTGGCCCAATCAATTGTCGCTCGAAATCCTTCATCAAGATGGCGCGCACGCCAATCCGATGGGCGAGTCCTTCGACTATGCGAAGGAATTCGCATCGCTCGACCTGGAAGCGGTCAAGAAAGACCTCCATGCGCTGATGACCGACAGCCAGCCCTGGTGGCCCGCTGATTATGGGCATTACGGACCCTTCTTCATCCGCATGGCTTGGCATAGCGCTGGCACGTACCGCACCGGCGACGGACGCGGCGGCGCGTCTTCAGGCGGGCAGCGTTTCGCGCCGCTCAACAGCTGGCCGGACAATGCCAATCTGGACAAGGCACGCCGCCTGCTCTGGCCGATCAAGCAGAAATATGGCCGTAAGCTGTCCTGGGCGGACCTGATGATCCTGACCGGCAACGTCGCCATTGAGTCGATGGGCGGTCCCGTCTTCGGCTTCGGCGGCGGGCGCGAGGATGTGTGGGAACCGGAAAAGGACATTTACTGGGGCACGGAAGAGCAGTGGGTCGGCAATCCCGACAACCAGACCCGCATTCAGCCCGACAAGGAAATGGCGCTGGAAAATCCCCTCGCGGCGATTCAGATGGGCCTCATCTACGTCAATCCAGAAGGACCGGGCGGCAATCCCGATCCGCTCCAATCCGCGCGGGACATCCGCGAAACCTTTGCGCGCATGGGCATGAATGACGAAGAAACGCTGGCGCTGACCGCTGGCGGCCACACCTTCGGCAAGGCGCATGGCGCGGGCGACGCTTCGAAGATCGGGGCTGAACCCGAAGGCGCGGACATCGCGCAGCAGGGGCTCGGCTGGCAGAGCGGGCATGAAAGCGGCATGGGCGATCATACGATCACGAGCGGCATCGAGGGCGCATGGACGCCAACCCCGATCCAGTGGGACATGAGCTTCTTCCACATGCTGCTCGATTATGATTATGAGCTGGTGAAGAGCCCGGCGGGCGCGCATCAGTGGCAGCCCATCAACCAGAAGCCGGAAGACATGGCGCCCGGCGCACACAGCCCCGACAGGCGGCTGCCGACGATGATGACCACGGCGGACATGGCGTTCCGGGAGGACCCCGAATATCGCAAGATCGCCGAACGCTTCCGCAATGATCCGGACGCTTTCGCCGATGCCTTCTCGCGCGCCTGGTTCAAGCTGTGCCATCGCGACATGGGACCAAAGAGCCGCTATCTGGGAAGCGATGTCCCCGCCGAAGACCTGATCTGGCAGGATCCGATCCCGGCTGCGGACTATGCCCCGATCGAGCAGGCGGACATTGCAGCGCTGAAGCAGGAGATCGCGTCGTCCGGGCTGACCGTATCGGAACTGGTGCAGACGGCATGGGCGTCGGCATCCACTTTCCGGGGATCGGACAAGCGAGGCGGCGCCAATGGCGGACGCATCCGCCTAGCGCCGCAAAAGGATTGGGAGGTGAACCAGCCCCATCAGCTGGCCCGCGTGCTGGGTGTGCTGGAAGGTATCAAGGCTAGGTTCGATGGCACAGCTTCCGGTGGCAAGAAGGTCAGCATCGCCGACCTCATCGTTTTGGGTGGCTCTGTCGGCATCGAAAAGGCGGCGAAGGATGCGGGGCATGACGTGACCGTGCCCTTCACGCCGGGCCGGACCGACGCATCGCAGGAGCAGACCGATGTCGAAGGCTTCGCCGTGCTGGAACCGAAGGTGGACGGGTTCCGCAACTATCTGCCAGTCAGCTATCGCGTGCCGGTGGAGGAACTGCTGATCGACCGTGCCAACCTGCTGAGGCTCAGCGCGCCTCAGATGACGGTGCTGGTCGGTGGATTGCGGGTGCTGGGCGTCAATCATGGCGGATCGCAGCACGGCGTCTTCACCGACCGGCCGGGACAGCTTACCAACGACTTCTTCGTCAACCTGCTCGACATGGGTACGGCGTGGAAGGCGGAAAGCGACAAGGGCGACGTGTTCGTCGGCAGCTGCCGCAGCTCTGGCGAACCGAAGTGGACCGGCACGCGGGTTGATCTGGTCTTTGGATCGAACTCACAGCTTCGCGCGCTGTCGGAAGTCTATGCGTCGGCCGATGCAGGGCGCAAGTTCGTCGATGACTTCGTCGCGGCATGGGTCAAGGTGATGGATGCCGACAGGTTCGATCTTCAACGATCGGCACTCACCGCCACCGCCTGAACACAAAGGCCGCCGCAGCTTTCATGAGGAAGCTGCGGCGGCCAATTTCATCTAACCTCAATGAAGGTCGCGGCGGCCATAATCCGTGTCGCCAAAGCGGCTGGGCCGCGTCATGTGGGACATGCCGTCAGGTTCGCCCGGTTCATGCACCAGTTCTTCAAAGAGCGCGCGATAATGGATCATCGCCTGACGCAGATCCTCGGTATCGGCTTCTCCGCGTGCGTGACGTATGGCGATGTCATGGGCCGAGCGATAATTCTGCACGACTTCCGGGTGATAAACGGACAGGTCGGCTGAACGCCTGTCGAAATCGACGATGGGATAGCCGCGCGCCTCCATTACTTCGGTCAGCAGCACGTCAGCGCGCGACACCGCACCTTGAGGATCATCAACGAACTGGTTCTGAACCTTCATCCAGCCATCGGTGAACATGTCGGTCTGCTGCGGGGAAAGGCGGCGCAGCGAAAAGCTGGCCACACGCTTTTCCCGTTCTTGCAATTCTGCTTCCGCCTTGCGGGAGCTGCCTGCCTCCTCGACAGTGCGGTCATATTCAGACCCGAATTTCGATCGCAGATTGGCATGCTGCCGGTTGCGCATGATCAGCACGGCTAATCCGGCCAGCAGGACAAGGACCACCAGCCCAAGGCCGATTTCCAGCCGAGTGAGCGTCACCATGACATCTCCTTGGCCTGTTTTTAAGGCCGCTTATGACGCCCGCCGCCAGATGTTGTTAACCGGAGTGAATGGGCTTTGTTCCCACAAGACGAAGACGAGGAAATAGAAGCGGAGGGAACGATGCGCCGCGCCACCGGTTGCCCTCACTCCCCTATCAGGAGTGGCTCCCATGCATATCGAAACCCGCGAAGGTCATGTCATTCATGTGAAGGATATGGGGTCGGGCCACCCCGTCATCCTGATCCACGGCTGGCCCCTGACCGGCGACATGTGGGAGTATCAGACGCTTGCGCTGCTGGAGTCAGGATATCGCGTGATCACCTATGATCGTCGCGGTTTCGGGCAATCGGGTCATCCTGCCGATGGCTATAATTATGACGTGTTCGCGGATGATCTCGCGGCCGTCATCGACAAGCTAGGCGCGCCCAAAGTTTCCCTCGTCGGCTTTTCCATGGGAGGCGGTGAAATCGCGCGATACCTGTCGCGCCATGGTTCGGCGAAGGTGGACAGGGTAGCGCTGATCAGCTCTGTCGTGCCATATCTTCTGAAGGATGACAGCAATCCCGACGGTGTCGATGAAGCGGCACTGGACCAGATGCAGGCGCAGGTGCGCGAAGACCGTTTCGCTTTTCTCCAGACCTTCGCCAAAACCTTCTACGGCATCGGCCTCGTTTCCAAACCTGTCAGCAGCGCCTTGCTCGACTGGACATTCATGCTGGCGATCATGGCAAGCCCGAAGGCAACGATCGACTGCATCCACGCCTTTGGCCGAACCGATTTCCGGCCCGACCTGGGCGCGTTCACCATACCGACGCTGATCATCCACGGGACGAGCGACAAGACGGTGCCGATCGATCCGACCGGGCGAGCGGCGGCCGCTGCGATACCGGGGGCGCAGCTCATCGAATATGATGGCGAACCGCATGGCCTGTTCGCCACTGCGCCGGATCGGTTGAACGCCGATCTGCTGAGCTTCCTCGCGCAATAACTGCAGCGCGCCGTCATGCAGAAGACGAACCCGTTCAGCCTTTTCAGGAACAGCTGGCAGCTGGGGCTGGAAGTCTGGACGGTGATCGGCCTCAGGATACCCAGGCTGCTGGCAGGCAACCCAGCCGCAGCGCGCGAAGCGCATCTCATGATCGCGGAGAAGATCGAAGCGATAGGCGTGCTGCAATGGAGGGCGATGACCGGCGATCTGGGCACCAGCCCCGATGCCGCGATGCGCGGTTCCATTGCCCATTATCGCAAGGCCGTTGGCCGCAATCGACGACGTCTCGCCCGGCGGAGAAAATGACCCAGCCAAGCCTGTTCGACGCGCCCCTGATCCCCGGACTGGATTATCGCGAGGATATGCTGACCCGCGATGAGGAAGCGATGCTCATCATGAAGATGGACGCGCTGCCTCTGTCGCCGTTCCGCTTTCAAGGATGGACCGGCAAGCGGCTGACGCTATCGCTCGGGTGGACTTATGATTTTGACAATGGCCACTTCGGCCCAAGCGACCCTGTTCCGCCATGGCTTCAACCAATCAAGGCGCGCGCTGCCCGGTTTGCGGGCGTGGCAGATGCCGACCTGGTGCAGGCATTGTTGATCCGATACGATCCACGGGCGGGCATAGGCTGGCACAGGGACCGGCCGGTCTTCGAACATGTTGTCGGGATTTCATTGGGCAGTCCCACGACATTGCGCTTTCGCAGACGCACGGCGAAGGGGTTCGACCGCCTATCCGTCCCCGTTGCCGCTCGATCCATCTATCATCTGTCCGGTGAAGCCCGGCATGAATGGGAGCATAGCATCGCGGGCGTGGACGCACCCCGCTGGTCAATCACTTTCCGTTCGCTGTCCGCCAAGGGCGCTGAGATGGCGCGCGCCGGAACCACCCGGGCGGCCTTTTGATTGGACGAGTTTTTGGAAACCCTCGAACCAATCGGGTCGCGAAACGTCTTGTGAAAGCCATGAGGATCGCGACCTATAATGTGAATGGCGTGAACGGGCGCCTACCGGTGCTGCTGCGGTGGCTGGAGCAGGCTGAGCCCGACATTATATGCTTGCAGGAGTTGAAGGCTCCGCAGGAGAATTTTCCCGAGCGCGCCATCCGGGACGCGGGATATGACGCAGTTTGGCACGGGCAGAGCCGGTGGAATGGCGTCGCTATCCTGAGCCGGGTTGGCGCCATCCATGAAACCCGGCGCGGATTGCCCGGCGATCCGGATGATGTGCAGAGCCGCTATATCGAAGCGGCGGTGAACGGGATCCTGATAGCCTGCCTCTATCTTCCCAACGGCAACCCCCATCCCGGCCCCAAGTTCGACTTCAAGCTCCGCTGGTTCGATCGGCTGCACGCGCATATGGCCTCGCTCATCGACGTGGACGCGCCGGTGATCGTCGCGGGCGACTATAATGTGATGCCGACCGACCTTGACGTGTATGCGCCCGACCGGTGGCGCGACGATGCCCTGTTCGCGCCGGAGGTTCGCGCCGCCTACCAGCGCCTCCTCGATCAGGGATGGAGCGACGCGATCCGGCAGCTGCATCCCGATGATGTGATCTACAGCTTCTGGAAATATTGGCGTGGCGCCTTTGAGCGCAATGCCGGTCTACGGATCGATCATGCGCTGCTGAACCCCGTGGCCTCTGCCAAGCTGGTCAGCGCGGAGGTCGATACCCGGCCCCGCGCCTGGGAAAAGACGAGCGATCATGCCCCGGTCATCATCACGCTCGACCTGGGCGGAGCGGAGCCATGACGCAGGCCAAGGATCCCAAGGGATTAGCCCTGCCGCTGCCGATGGAGGCTCGGCTTGTGTCCGAACTGCCCAAACCGCCGGGATGGCAATATGAGCCCAAATGGGATGGCTTCCGCGCGGTCGTGGGCCGCGATGGCTCGCAGGCCGACATCCGATCCAAATCCGGCAAGTCGCTCGCGCGTTTCTTTCCGGAAATCATGGATGCACTGCTCGCAACGACCGAGCGCCGCTATCTGCTGGACGGCGAGTTGATCCTGCCGCTGAACGGCGCGCTGTCCTTCGATGCGTTGCAGCAGAGGCTGCATCCGGCGGAAAGCAGGATAGCGCGCCTGTCCCGCGAAACCCCGGCGCAGCTGATGCTATTCGACTGTCTCGCGCTGGGCAGCAGCGACCTCATGCACGCACCGTTGCGCGAACGGCGAAAGGCGCTGGAACGCTTTCACACGAAGAATGGGACCGAGATGCTGCTCCTGTCCCCTGCCAGCGAGCAGATAGAGGATGCCGACCGCTGGCTGGAAGGCAGCGGCGGCGCACTCGACGGGATCATCGCCAAGCAAATAGACCTTCCCTATCGATCCGGCGAACGCGCGATGATGAAGATGAAAAATTATCGCAGCGCGGACTGTGTGGTTGGTGGTTTCCGCCGCACGGCTGATGGGCACGGCGCTGCATCCTTGCTGCTGGGCCTGTATGATGAGGCGGGCAAGCTCAACCATGTGGGCTTCACCTCCGGGTTCAAGGCGGATGAGCGGCCTCTTCTGTTGCAACGCCTTGAGCCGATTGCGGGAGGCTCCGGCTTCACCGGCAAGGCGCCGGGTGGGCCAAGCCGCTGGAACAAGGGCGAGGAAAGCGTCTGGGAGCCTCTAGCTCCGGAACTGGTTGTGGAAGTGATCTATGATCAGGTGACCGGCGGGCGCTTTCGCCATGGGACGCGCTTTCTACGCTGGCGGCCCGACAAGGCGCCGCGCCAATGCACATGTGATCAGTTGCAGATGGAGCTGCGCCCAGCCGAGATCGATAAATTGCTTGGCGGTTGAGTGAACTGCCAAAACCCCGGTCGACCCGCTTTTGTCCCAGTAAACACCCTCATACTGATCCCTGTTAGGCATTTTTGAGGGAACGCCGCGCTCTCCCCCGAATTGAACAGGGGTACAATCAGGAGAGTATTTTCCGTGGCTACCCGCTTCGTCGCGCCCGAGTGCGCATCGCAATTTCTTCAACAGAGTTTTCAGGAACGCCTCAGTCATTGGAACCGGCAACGTCTTGCCCCCTCCTATCCGGAGGATTGGGAAAGCCGGTTCCGTCAGGATGAAGCCATGCTGCGGTTGGAACATGGCTTCATGGAAGAGCTGCGCGCAACGGTGCGCGACCGGGCGGCAGAGGTGCCGACCGATCCCGAAGGCTTCATCCAATGGTTCGAGGCGCTGGAGCGGACTGGCCCCGGCCAGCATGACGCGCTATTCCCCTGGCTTGCCGACCATGCGTCGCGGGACGAAATCCGCTGGTTCCTGACGCAGGAAGCGGCAGGCGAGGCGGGCTTCGACGATCTCGTCGCCCTGACGCAAGTGAAGCTCCCCGACTCCGCCAAGCTGGAACTTGCGCGCAACTATTGGGACGAGATGGGGCGCGGCCAGGAAAAGGGCATGCATGGCCCCATGCTGGCGCAATTGGTCACAACGTTGGAACTGAAGCCGACGATCGAGACGACTGTTTGGGAAAGCCTGGCGCTGGCTAACGCGATGACCGCGATGGCGACGCAGCGCTGCTATGCCTGGCACAGCGTCGGCGCGTTGGGCGCGATCGAACTGACCGCGCCGGGCCGATCGGCGCACACCGCGCGCGCCTTGCGACGAATTGGGCTCAGCCAGTCGGAGCGACGATATTTTGATCTGCATGCGGTGCTGGACGTCAAACATAGCCGCGACTGGAACGAGCTGGCGATCAAGCCGCTGGTGGCGGAGGACCCTCGCCGCGCCGTCGCAATCGCGGAAGGCGCGTTGATGCGCCTTAGCTGTGGCGAGCGCTGCTTCAACCGCTACCGTAGCCATTTCGGTCTGGAGCAAGGATGATGGCGCGATCCAACGGCCGCATCCTGATTGTTGAGGACGACCCGCTGCTGGCTGGCATGATGGTCGATCTGCTGCTGGCGGAGGATTATGAAGTCGATGGCCCCCACGCCAGCATCAGCGACGGCATGGCCGCGCTAGCCATCCATATGCCCGATGGCGCGGTGGTAGATTTGCATCATCCCAGCCGTAGCGTGAGCCTCCTGAAGGACGATCTTGAGACCTATGCCATCCCTTTGCTGGAAGGAGAGGATAGCGAGGCGCAGGACCTTCAAGGACGCTTGCTGCCTTGGCTTCGGCATATGCGGCATTGAGGGCGCGAGGGATAAGCAACTCTTGTCCCGCGCCATATCGCGGCTATGACCCTGCATCGTGATCGAAGCAGGAGACGGCATGGGCCCCATCATCGGGAAAGTCATTCGTGGAACGGGCATCGGGCTGCTGTTTCTCGTAATCGCCTTGTGCCTTGCGATCACGATCATCCCGCCTTTTCTCGACCGCATCTATTATGACGGGCCGGTCAGCGGCCATTATGACGGCGAGCACTTCTTCAATCCCGATGGCGAGATCGAGTTTTCCGGTCCTCCGGGGACGAACCGCCGGGGCTTTCTCCTTCGCTGGCTGACGGGGCAGGACGAGCGCCCCGAATGGCCGCTGACGGTTGCAGTAAAGCCCACCCGCCCGCCAGCCTTCGCCGCGCCGCGCGGCATGGTGGCGACATGGGTCGGCCATGCCACGGTGCTGGTGCAGGCAGCGGGGGTCAATATCCTTACCGACCCCACCTGGTCCGACTATGCGAGCCCCTTCCCACCTTTAGGACCAAAGCGGGTCGCGCAGCCGGGCGTCCGGATGGATGATCTGCCGAAGATCGACCTCATCATCGTCAGCCACAATCATTATGACCATATGGACATACCCACGCTCAAGAAGCTGTGGGAACGAGATCGGCCCAAGATCATCGTCAGCCTGGGCAATGAGCGCATCCTGAAGGACAATGGCATTCCGGCGATCGCGCTGGATTGGGGCCAGTCCGTGACGGGGGCTGCCCTCAACAATCTGGGGACGCAAACGGTCATCCAATGCGAAAATTACGAACATTGCCCCGACTATCGCGTCCATGTGCTGCGCAATCATCATTGGAGCAGCCGGTGGGGCACTGATCGCAATCGCGCATTATGGTCGAGCTTCCTCATCGAAACGCGCGCGGGCAACATCTTCTTCGCGGGCGACACGGGGGCTGGCGACATGGCATGGCCCACTGAAGCGGCGCGGTTCGGCCCGATCCGCCTCGCGATGATCCCGATCGGCGCCTTCCGTTTCTGGCCGGGGCAGATGGAGGCGGACTCCCACATCGGGCCGCAGCGCGCGGTCGAGGTGTTCGAAAAGCTCAAGGCATCGACTGCCATCCCCATCCATTGGGGCACATTCCGGCTGTCTTATGAAAAATGGGACACACCGCCCCGCATGCTGGAGCTTTTCCTGAAATGCGAAGGCATAGAGCGGCAGCGCTTTGCGCCGTTGCGGATCGGCCAGGCCATCCAGGTGCCCGCCTATTCCGCCGTGCCGCATAGTACAGAACGATGCGACCAACGCGCCATCCGGGCATTGCAATAGGTCAGGCGGGAGGCCCTGCTTCCAGCATCGCGCGCCAATTGTCCGTCGTCATCGCCGTGAGATATTCGGCCTGCATCTCGGCCGTCAGCATCTCCACCATCTGCCGCCCTTCGATCCACAATTCGATCACGCCGAACACGCCGCCACGCTTGCGATATTTGGCGGGCCAGCCTTCGCGCTCCGCGATCGCCATGATCTCTTCGCGGGACAGGGGCGTGGCCAGCGCGGCATGTGTCGCGGTGTAACGGGTTTCGCCCGTTCGTTCCCCGAAGCTATCGGCGTCGCCTTCCTCCTCGCGCAAGACGGTGTCGATCGGATAGACCTCTATGGCGGTGCCCCGGTCATCGCCAGCCATGGCGATCCAGCTGCCCGGCGTCACGGGCGGGAAATAGAGCGCCTCGCCGCGCCACATTTCAGCGATAACCTCCGCAACATGCCTTGGATCATGCGCGGCAATCGAAAGATGAAAGAGCATGTCTCGACTCTCCGACATTCTGATGGATGCCGGGCGCGACAATGGCACAGAATCCCGTCGTCAGCATTGGAGATTCCGGACAGGAGACCCTCCGCTGGCAGGCAGCGGAGGGTTTCTTAAGACAGGCTGTTCAGGCCTTGCTGCACTCTCCGGTGCGTTTGCCGGTTACGTCATGGGTGGTGCGCAATACGGGGCTACCTGCGGCGGTCTTCGTCATGGTGCTACCCAGCGTCAGCGTATCGGCGGTGTAGTTGCCCTCCAGCACGATTTCCGATGTCGCCCCGCCGGACTTGCAGGACAAGGTCGCGATCAACCGCCCCTTGCGCAGCAGCTTGTCCTTATAGGTGCAATCCTTGCCCTCATCCCCTGCCAGGGCATCGGCATCGGGTGTCCCCTTGGCATCGACGGCGATGCACAGCTTTTCCTCGTCAACCTGCTTCAGCGCGGCCTGATATTGTTCGGGCGTGACAGTCGGCGTGTTGTAGCCCGTGGTCTTGCGGGTGATCGTCCATTCGCCCCCCTTGATCACGATGGGCGCTTCGACCGCTTCGGGTGCAGGCGCCTCATTGCCGCATCCGGCCAAGCCAAGCGTCATCGCCAGCGGCAACGCCGCGATTATCGTCTTTCGCATATCCTCTTCCCCTGTTCTCTTACGGAACAGGCAGAGGCTCGCTTGGCGCGCGGCGAAGCGCAAGAGAAAAAAGCGACGCTAGCGTTTCCTGTAGGTCGGCGCGTGGAAGTCGGGCGGCTTGGCCGCGACCCAGCCGAGAAAGCGGGCGATGCCGGGATGCGCGCGAAGGGCGGCGGGATCGCCCCGCGTTCGGGCAAGCTCAATATTGCTGAGCTGCGCATGGATGGCCCGATGACAGATTGGATGGACGGGCACCGTTTCGCGCCCGCCTCGGCTTTTCGGCACCGGATGATGCCATTCAACCCGTTTGCTTAAAGGACGCGCGCAGAGCCAGCAAAAGCCCTCCGCGCCCTCCATCATATCAGGAAGCGGCGCAGTCCGCGCCGACCCATTTGCCCGTCGTCTTCGCCTTCATGCTCATGTTCATGCCATTGGGCGCGCCGCTCATCTTCATGTCCATGTGCATTTCATAGCTTTCCGGCGCATAGTCGCCGGACATGACGGCATTCATCGTGCCATTTTCCGACTTGCAGGCGATCTCACCCTTCACCGACCCGCCGCTGACGTCGAAGCCCTTGTACGTGCAATCCTTGTTTTCCTGGCCCGAGAACATCTTGCCGCTGGGGTTCGCCGCTTCTTCGGGAGAGACGCAATATTTGATCGATGTGCGGCTCATCATCTTCTTCATCTGCTCTTTCATCTGATCGCCAACGCCGGGCATGTTCGGCATGTCGATATCCTCGAGCGTATAGGCACCTTCCCACTGGCCGGGCTTCAGCTGCACCTTCTGAACTTGGGCTTTCACTTCCTCGCGCGTCTGCGGTTCGCCGGAAGGCTTGTCGCCGCAGCTGGCGAGCAACAGCGTGGCAGGAATAATGACGGCCAAGGATTTAAGCATGATCTTCCCCCGTTGATGCCGGCATGACCCGGCCTGTCTAACCATCAGCATATCAGGACAGGCATAGAATTAAAGATGATCCTGCCGGCTATTGGACCAGTGCCGCAGCTTCCTGCGCGCAATCGGGCGCCGTTTCCAAGGGCTTGCCGCGCAACGCGGCGACTTCGTTGCGCGCTGCGGCAAGATCGGCGGCGAAGGCGGGTTCGGCGTTGAGACGCATCACGGTGGCGGAGGCGATAACGCGTCCTTCCTCGATATCGCTCAGCCAGTGCACATTACAGATGCGGCGGCTGTCGCCAAAGGCGCGACCCCGCGCCACCAGCCTTGCCGCGCGGTCAGGGATGAGTTCCGCAAGGATGAGGCCATAGCCGTAGCCGATGGCGCTGTGACCCGAGGGATAGGAGCCATCGCGGCGCAGAAACTTGTCCCAATCCGGCGTGCAGCTGGGCTTGCCATTGTCCATAAAAGGTCGGGACCGCATGTATCGCTTCTTAACGTCGGCCGTGGACATGCCGAGGTCCCCCATCGCACGGGTCAGGAGGCGTGTCAGCGCGGGTGCATGGGCCTGATCGATCAGGAAGCCCGCCGTGCAAGAAAAGGCGGCCGCCGCATGGCCGGGGCGCAGGTCGGCATCGGCCTTGGCGAAATCCCAACGTGCGCTACCCTGCATCGCGACCGCTGCGGCCGCCCCTTCCCTATCGCGCGCCTCGGCCACTGATCCTGCGGCTGGCGGTGGCGGGGAGAGCAACAGGCTGTCAGGAAGCGCGCCGCCGCCAAGATAACCGCTGCCCAGTGGGTTCTTTCCCTGCATGGCCGATGGCGGCGTCTGCGCCGAACCGGCTCCACCGGTCGTCGTCGCGCATGCCTGCAACATGGCCAGCGTGGTAAACAGGAAAATGGCCTTGCGCATCGGGTCCTCCACTATCGCCATGTGGGATGCCTGCCCCACATTGCTGTGGTGCGGGACCATGCCCATATTGGCCCCCATGTCCATTCAGATTCGCACCACGCTGGACGAGCCCGAGACCGGCGAAGGCTTCGTCCCCCACCGACCCGCGCGCCCGGAAAAGAGCGAGGGCGGCAGGCCGTTCAAGCTGGTTTCCGACTATGAACCATCGGGCGACCAGCCCACCGCCATCGCCGAACTGGTCGAACAGGCAAGGGCGGGTGAAAAGGATCAGGTGCTGTTGGGTGTCACCGGCTCTGGCAAGACCTTCACCATGGCCAAGGTGATCGAGGCGATGCAGCGGCCCGCGCTGATCCTTGCTCCCAACAAGATTCTCGCAGCGCAGCTTTACGGTGAGTTCAAGAGCTTCTTCCCGGAGAATGCGGTCGAATATTTCGTCAGCTATTACGACTATTATCAGCCCGAAGCCTATGTGGCGCGATCCGACACCTATATCGAGAAGGAGTCGAGCGTTAACGAGGCGATCGACCGGATGCGCCACTCCGCCACCCGTGCGCTGCTGGAGCGGGACGATGTGATCATCGTCGCGTCGGTATCCTGCCTCTATGGCATCGGCTCGGTCGAAACCTATTCGGCCATGACCTTTTCGATGAAGAAGGGCGGGATCGAGGATCAGCGGGAGATTATCCGCAAGCTGGTGGCGCTCCAGTACAAGCGCAACGATGCCGCCTTCGCGCGCGGCAATTTCCGGGTGAAGGGGGATAATCTGGAGATTTTCCCGTCCCACTATGAGGACACGGCCTGGCGCATCAGCTTCTTTGGCAATGAGATCGAGGAGATTGTCGAATTCGATCCGCTGACGGGCAAGAAGATCGCGACCCTCGAATATGTGAAGGTCTTCCCCAACAGCCACCATGTCACGCCGGGGCCGACACTGAAGCAGGCGATGGAGGCGATCCGTTTCGAACTGACCGAGCGGCTCAAAGAATTGCAGGCCGAGGGCAAGCTGCTGGAAGCGCAGCGGCTGGAGCAGCGGACCAATTTCGATCTGGAAATGATCGCCGCGACGGGCTCCTGCGCGGGGATCGAGAATTATTCCCGCTTCCTGACCGGCCGCCTGCCCGGCGAGCCGCCGCCGACCTTGTTCGAATATCTCCCGGAAAACGCGCTGCTGTTCGTGGACGAAAGCCACCAGACCGTGCCGCAAATCGGCGCGATGGCGCGGGGCGATCATCGGCGCAAGATCACGCTCGCCGAATATGGCTTCCGCCTGCCAAGCTGCATCGACAATCGCCCGCTGCGTTTCAACGAATGGGATGCGATGCGGCCGCAGACGGTCAGCGTATCCGCCACGCCGGGACCATGGGAAATGGAGCAGACCGGCGGCGCCTTCTCCGAACAGGTCATTCGCCCCACCGGCCTCATCGACCCGCCGGTCGAGATCAAGCCGGTGGAGGATCAGGTGGACGACCTTATCAACGAATGCCGAAAGGTGGCCGCGCAGGGCTATCGCACCCTCGTCACCACGCTGACCAAGCGCATGGCCGAGGATTTGACCGAGTTCATGCATGAGGCGGGGATCAAGGTCCGCTACATGCACAGCGACGTAGAGACGCTGGAGCGTATCGAGCTGATCCGCGACCTGCGGCTCGGCGTCTATGACGTGCTGATCGGCATCAACCTGCTGCGCGAAGGTCTCGACATTCCGGAATGTGGCCTGGTCGCGATCCTCGATGCGGACAAGGAAGGCTTTCTGCGATCGGAGACATCGCTGATCCAGACCATCGGCCGCGCGGCGCGCAATGTGGATGGGCGGGTCATCCTCTATGCCGACCGCATCACCGGCAGCATGGAGCGCGCGCTCAACGAGACCAGCCGTCGCCGGGAAAAGCAGCAGGCCTATAATCTGGAGCATGGCATCACGCCGACCACGATCAGGCGCAACATCGGCGACATCATCGCCCATGTCGCGAGCAAGGATCAGGTCACGGTCGATACGGGTCTTGACGACCGGCCGCACCTGGTCGGCCATAATCTGCGCGCCTATATCGAGGATCTCGAAAAGAAGATGCGCGCCGCCGCCGCCGACCTGGAGTTCGAGGAAGCCGGGCGCATCCGCGACGAAATCCGCAAGCTGGAGGCGGAAGAACTTGGGTTGCCGCCCGACGAACGGGTGGCCACGCCAAGGGGGCGGGCGACCGAGGGGAAGCCAGGCACGCGCAAGCTGCGATACGGCAAGACCCAGCGCAAGTTCGGGCGCTGACGCAAGTTCAGCATGACGAAAGGTTCGGGGCCGTTTAAGCGAGCACCATGAAGAACTTGCCTCTCGCCCGCGCTATCGCCCTTGCCATGCCGCTGCTGCTGCTGGGCGGCGCCTACGCTTCGCAATATGTAGGCGGCCTGCATCCGTGCGAGATGTGCTGGTGGCAGCGTTATCCGCATATGGCGGCGATCCCGCTCGCGCTGATCGCCTACGCCGTGAAAAGGCGGCCCTGCGTCAGTGCGCTGTTCGCGGGGCTGGCCGGGCTGGCGATCGGAATCAGCGGCGGCATTGGCCTCTTTCATGCGGGGGTCGAATATGGCTGGTGGCAGGGGCTGACCGCCTGCTCCACCTCTCCGGCGGCGGGCAACCCGGCGGACATATTGAACCAGATCATGGCGACCCCGATCACCCGTTGCGACGTCGCCCCCTGGACACTCTTCGGCATTTCGCTCGCGGGCTTCAATGGGCTCTTGTCCGGAGCCAGCGCGCTCGCCATCTTGGCCTTGCTGATCAAGTCGAGGAAAGAGGCATGAGCGCGCCCAGGGATTTCCCCCGCCCCGGCCGGAAGGTGACGGCCGATGATCGCGCAGCGATGCTGCGCGTCGATCAGGCGGGTGAGTTCGGCGCGACGCGCATTTATGCCGGGCAGCTTGCTGTCCTTGGCGATCGCCACCCCGACGCGCGCGTCATCGCGGGCATGGCGGCGCAGGAAGAACGGCATCGCAAGATATTTGACGCGATGATAACGCGGCGCGGCGTAAGACCGACCGCGCTTCGGCCGATCTGGAACGTCGCAGGCTTTGCGCTGGGTGCTGTCACCGCCGCGATCGGCCCACGCGCCGCCATGGCCTGCACCGCCGCGATCGAAACGGAGATCGACCGCCATTATGGCGAACAGCTGGCGGAATTGGCGGGCGATGACCCGGAACTTGCCGCCACCATCACGGATTTTCAGGCGGAAGAAGTCGAACATCGCGAAACCGCGATCGCCCGTGGAGCGGAGCAGGCCCCCGCCTATCCGCTGCTTTCGGGCGTCATTCGCCTGGGGTGCCGGGCTGCAATCGCGCTGTCGAAGCGGATCTGAGGAGATAAGAACGATGATGAAGACCGCGACAGCCGCTATGCTGCTGATGGCCGCGAGCACCCTGCCCGCCATGGCGCAGCAGCAGGCCGGACCCGCGCAGGAGCAGGCACCGACCGCCGCCGCCGGCACGACGGGATCGGAGCGCGTCAATCTGGTCATCGTCTATGGCGACGACGCGTGCCCGCAAAGCGCTGGCACCGACATTGTCGTTTGCGCGCGCAAGGGCGAGGAAGAACGCTACCGCATCCCGGAACCGCTGCGCGGCGATCCCAACAAGCCGAGCAATCAGGCATGGGGCGAGCGCGTACGGTCCATGGAATATGTCGGCCGCACCGGCACGGAAAGCTGCTCGGCCACTGGCCCCGGCGGTTTCACCGGCTGCTTCAACCAGTTGGCAAGGCTTGCCAAGGCGGAACGGCAGGCGGCGGACAATGCCAGCTGGAAGGACTTGGTCGCCGCAGAGCGGGCGCGGCGGCTTTCCACCATCGATGCTGATAGCAAGGCGATCGAAGCGCGAGCCGTAGCGGAGGAAAAGGCGCAGGCCAGCCAACCGCAGCAGACTACACCGACGCAGCCCTGACGGTTGCTCCGGGCGCTTGGCGTCTGGGTAAGGCTGGCGGAATTGGGCACTCCGCCGGTGGACAGGGGCGAAAAGAGGATATCACCTATGCGCTTCCCGGTTCATGCCTTCCTCGCCATGGCCGCGCTTGCACCCATAGCCTTACTCGCCCCAGCCTGGGCCGAGCCGCCACAGCGCGTGTTCAACCTGATCGTCTATGGGAACGACCCCTGTCCCAAAGGCGAAGGCGACGAGATCGTCGTTTGCGCGCGCAAGCCTGAGTCCGAACGCTACCGCATCCCGAAGAAATTGCGCGAAAAGCCCGCCCCGTCCGGTGGGCCGGGCTGGGGTAGCCAAGTGGCCACCATGGAAGAGGTACAGCGCCAGAATCTGCCCGGCAGCTGCTCGGCGATCGGGAGCAACGGTTTTACCGGCTGCACCGCCAAGATGCTGGAACAATGGTTTGCCGAACGGCGGATGCAGGAGTCCAAGGGCGAGCCCTGAGCTTTTGATGCTCGACGATCGCCCATCCCCCTTCACCATCTGAATTTCAGATTGCGAAACTATCCGTAGCGCGGATCAGGGCGTCGAGGATGCCGGGTTCATTATAGGCGTGCCCAGCGCCATCGATCATCTCGAACCGTGCTTCAGGCCATGCCTTGTGCAGCGCCCAGGCGGTCTCGGCGGGACAGGCCATGTCGTAGCGACCCTGAACGATCACGCCGGGAATGTCGCGGAGCTTGCCCGCATCACGGATGAGCTGGCCTTCCTCCAGCCAGCCGCGATGCACGAAATAATGATTTTCGATCCGCGCGAAGGCGAGTGCGAACGCATCATCCTCATGCGTGGCTGACAGTGCAGCGTCTGGCAGCAAACGGATGGTTTCGCCTTCCCATACGCTCCACGCCTTGGCCGCCGCGACTTGCGCCGCACGATCCTCACCCGTCAGGATGCGGTGATAGGCATGAAGCAAGTCGCCACGATCCTCCTCCGCTATGGGCGCAAGGAAGCGTTCCCACTTATCTGGATAGATGCGGCTGGCACCTTCCTGATAATACCAGTCGACCTCCTGCTGGCGGAGCGTGAAGATGCCGCGCAGGATCAATTCGCTGACATTGGCGGGATGGCTCTGTGCATAGGCAAGCGCCAGCGCCGATCCCCAGCTACCGCCGAAGACAAGCCATTGATCAACGCCAATCAACTCCCGCAAGCGCTCTATGTCCGCCACGAGATGCCAGGTCGTATTCGCTTCCAGCGAAGCATGCGGCGTCGAACGGCCGCAACCGCGCTGGTCGAAGAGTAAAATGTCGTAGCGATCCGGATCGAACAGGCGGCGGTGATCGGGCGAGATGCCGCCGCCCGGCCCGCCGTGGAGAAAGACCGCAGGCTTTGCCCCCGGCGTGCCGACGCGCTCCCAATAGACGGAATGATCATCGCCAACGTCGAGGTGGCCGTGAGCGTATGGGTCGATGGCAGGGTACAAAGTGCGCATGCCCTCAGCCTAGGCGAGCCGATGAGCGAAGGGAACCGCAGCGCGTGAAGGCGTCTGCTACATTTTGCGACAAATTAGCCTTGGCCTTGCCAAGATTTTGAGACAGTTCGCCCCTAGTGACGGACCATCAAGAGTTCGCTTTTTCCAAAAGGGGTATGTTCGTGCGCCGACCGGCTTCGCTGATGCTGTTTTTCATGATGGGCGCATCGCCCGCTGCGCTGATGGCGCAGACTTCAGCCCAGGAGCCGCCTGCGCAGATGGACGAAGGCGACGAGATCATCGTCACCGGCCAGCCGCAGCGGGGCGCGGTGCTGGGCAATATCAAGCCTGAGCAGCAGCTTTCCTCCGCCGACATCCGCGCTCTGGGCGTCACCTCCATTTCGGAAATGATCACCGAATTGTCGGCACAGACGAACGGGACCCCGGTCGTGCTGCTGAACGGGAAGCGCATTTCCAGCTTTTCCGAAATCCAGGATATCCCGTCCGAGGCCGTGGCGCGCGTCGATATCCTGCCGGAACAGGTCGCCCTGTCCTATGGCTATGCACCAACGCAGAAGGTGGCGAACATCGTCCTGCGCCAGCGTTTTCGGGCGGAACTGGCCGATCTGCGCGCGGCCACGACCACCGATGGCGGACGGGAAAGCGGGTCGGCCGAGGCGGGCCTGCTGCGCATCCGGGGCGACAATCGCTTTACGTTGAACGTCAAATATAATGCCGCTGCTTCACTACTGGAAAGCGAACGCGGGATCGAACGGACGGCGATCAGTCCGGCGATGATCGACATCACCCGCTTTCGCACGTTGAGCCCGGCGACCGAGAGCGTGTCCGCGAACGCCACCTATGCGCGCGCGCTCGGCGGCGTATCGATGACCGTGAACGGCCGGGTGGAGCTGTCGGACAATGACTCGCTGCAAGGACTGTCTGCCGCCGCACTTGCCGCGCCTATCGGCAACGGGCCGCTCTATGCCGAATTTCTGCGGGACAACCGGCTCGATCAGCAGATTCGCGGAACGACCGGCCATCTGGGCCTGACCTTCAACGGGCTGCTCGGCAAGGGGTGGCAATGGTCCTTCACTGGCAATGGCGACCTGTCGGATACGCGCACGCGAACCGACCGATCGGCGTCGACCGACCGGGCGAGCGCGCGGTCGCAGGCGGTGACGGGCGACCTGCTATTGTCAGGCCCTGTGTTCGACCTGCCTGCGGGCGCCGCTACAAGCTCCGTCCGGGTGGGGGCGTCGGCCAATGGATTTGAGGGCTGGTCGATCCGCAACGGGTTCGAGCAGGACATCGACTATGATCGACAGATCGCCAGCGGACAGGTCACTCTGGACTTGCCGATCACCAGCAAGGTGAGAGGCGTGCTGGGCGCGGTCGGCGATATCGGCGTCAATGTGAATGCGGCGGCGCAAGAGCTTTCGGACTTCGGCACGCTCTCCACCCTTGGTTATGGCCTGCGCTGGCGGCCGATCCCTGCGGTGCAACTGCTGGTGTCCGCGAACCAGGATCGAGCTGCGCCGACGGGGAACCAGCTAAGCGATCCCGAAGTCAGGACGGAGAATGTACCCGTCTTCGATTATCAAAGCGGCCAGACCGTCTTCGTCACGCGGGTAACCGGAGGCAACGCCCAATTGAAGGAAAGCGTGCGCGACCAGTTCCGGCTGAGCGCAACGGTGAAGCCTTTCGACAAGCCCAACCTGACCCTGACAGCGACCTACCTCAACAGCCGGACAAGCAATCCGATCGCGGCATTCCCCGAGCCTACGCCAGCAATCTTGGATGCTTTCGAGGGCCGCTTCACTCGCGTTGGCGGTTTGCTGACCGAAATCGATGCGACGCCGATCAATTATCTGCGCTCGCAAAGCGAACAACTGCGCTGGGGCTTCGACCTCTCCTTCCCGCTGAAGTCGCGCATCCAGAAGTTGGCAGAGGCCTGGCGCGCCGCCGGTGCAAAGCCTGAGGATCGGCCCAAGGAACTGCAGGATATGCGCGCACTGTTCGGCAATCGCGGCGGACGGGGCGGAGAGCGTGGCGCGCAAGCGGGTCAGGATAGCGCTCCGCCGCCTCACGGACAGGAGGGCGGAGACCGACCGCGCGGCGAAGGCGGCTTTGGCGGCCCCGGAGGCGGCGGACGGCCAGGCGGCGGTTTTGGCGGGCCGGGCGGCATGGGTGGCGGACGTGGAGGCGGAGGCGGGCGCCTCAGCTTCAGCCTCTACCACACATGGCATTTTACCGAGAGCATCCTAATCGCGCCGGGCGTGCCGGAACTCGATCTGCTGAACGGCGACGCGACGGGATCATCGGGTGGCCAGCCAAGGCATGAGGTGGAGGCGCGCGTCGGCTACACCAACAATGGCCTTGGTGCGCGGCTGGGCATCGATTGGGAAAGCGGCACCCATGTCGATGGCGCGCTGGGCGGCACTTCCCGGCTCAATTTCGACAGTCTGGCGACCGCTAACCTGCGACTATTCGCCAATCTGGGGCAGATGCCTTCGCTTGTGAAGAATCATCCCTTTCTGCGGGGATCGCGGGTATCGATCGGGATCAACAATATCTTCAACACGCGCCGCGATGTGACGGACGCGACCGGAGGAACCCCGCTGCGCTACCAGCAGGGCTATCTCGATCCGCTGGGCCGTACGATCAGCATTTCCTTCCGGAAACTGTTCTTCTGACTCTTGCCTAAAACTCTCCATTTTCCGTCCGTTATGACCTTTGAAAACAAGGGTCGGAGGAATGCATGGCAAAGCCGATACGGATCGTGGTGGTCGATGACTCGCTGACCATTCGCGCCATGATCGAGACGCTGCTGGAACGCGATTGCCGGTTCGATGTCGTGGGCATCGCCCGCAATGGCGAAGAGGCGATCGACCTCATCCGCATGGAAAAGCCCGATGTGGTGACGATGGACGTCGCCATGCCGGGCCGGGATGGGCTCAGCATCCTTGACGAGATCATGGACATCGATCCCTGCCCCGTCATCATGCTGTCCAGCCTGATGCGCGACGGAGCGCCGATCATGGCCGAAGCGCTCGACCGGGGGGCGGCCGCCTGCTTCAACAAGGCGATGATCGCTCGGGAAGCCGGACGCTTCATCGCACTGGTCAAAGATGTCGCGCGTGGCCTCGTTCAGGCCGAACAGGTAGCGATCGCCGCCTGAAACATCCGCCCCGTACAACAAAAGGAGCTGTCATCCGACAGCTCCTTTTTTATGCGCTTGCGGGCGCCACCGCCCGAACCGGGTCAGGTCAGGATGCCAAGGATCGAGGCAGGGCGCAGGCAGCGGCGATGTCGATGGCGCTGGTAAATTCAACGCCCATCCGATCCTCGCGCGACCAGCGAACCACGGCGCTCACATTCTGGCTGTCACTGAACTCGATCGACAGCTCGGTGCCCTGGGGCACATGCCACAGCCCCTCGATCATGGCACCGGTGGAGGAGATGTTGCGGATGCGCCCGGTATAGGCGTGACCATCGGCATGGACCGCGATCGTCCGCAGCATCGTCTTGCGCTCTGGGCGGCTGGACTGAAAACCCTCCACCAACGCCACCGTGCCATGTGCGCGATGCCGGGCCAGCACATCGCTGGCAACAAGCGGGCGGCCATAGACATAGCCTTGTATATGGCTGCACCCCAGATCGCGGATCAGCGCCAGTTCGTCCTGCGTCTCCGCGCCCTCCGCCGTGGTGTCCATGCCCAGCGCCTCGGCCAGACTGACGATTGCCTTGATGATCGCGCTGTTGCGGCTGCCGGTCATCACCGCGCCGCGCACGAAACTCTGGTCGATCTTGATCTTGTCGAAGGGCGCCTTCTTCAAATAACCGAGCGAGGAGTAGCCTGTGCCGAAATCGTCGAGCGCCAGACGGACGCCAATCCCCTTGAGCCGGGCGAACATCGAATCCGTTCCGTCATTGTCATTCAGGAACACGCTTTCGGTGATCTCCAACTCCAGCCGCTGGGGCGCGAGTTGGGAAGCGGCAAGCGCACTCATGACCGTCGCGGGCAATCCTGGATTGGCGAACTGGATCGGCGAGACATTGACGGCGACGCGAATATCTTCGTCCCAATCCGAAGCGTCGCGGCAGGCGGTGCGCAGTACCCAGTCACCGATCGGGCCGATAAGCCCTGTCTCCTCGGCGATGGGCACGAAAATGGATGGCGAAATCTCGCCACGTACGGGATGAGTCCAGCGAAGCAGCGCTTCATAGCCGGTGACCCGCTCCGTCCTTGAAGACACGACCGGCTGGTAGACAAGGTGCAGCCCATCCGAAGCCAGCGCGTGGCGAAGATCCTCCTCCAACTGCCGACGCCCCTCTGCATCGGCGTGCATTTCGGACGAATAGAAACGATGGACGCCGCGCCCGTCGCCTTTTGCAGCATAGAGCGCGAGATCAGCGTTGCGGATCAGCGCATCGGCCGTGTCGCCATCATGCGGGCAACAGGAAATCCCGATGGACACGCCGATGACGACCGCCTTCCCCTCAATCATATAAGGTTGCGACAGCGTGTTGATGATCATCGTAGATAGTTGGGACAGCAGCGCACGATCATGTCTGCCGGGCAGCAGCACCTTGAATTCGTCACCGCCCTGCCGCCCTACAAGCCCGCGATCGCCCGCGACACGTTGAAGACGCTGGCTCACCTGCCGCAGCAGCGCGTCCCCGGCGGGGTGGCCGAGCGTATCGTTGACGGTCTTGAAGCGATCCAGGTCCAGCATCAGCAGCGCGCAATCGCCCGACTTGCCGGGGGAGCCAGCCAGGGCATCTTCCAGCGCCCGCAGCATCTGTACGCGATTGGCAAGGCCAGTCAGCGAATCGAACTGGGCAAGCCGCTTCACCTCCGCCTGGCTCCGGCGGATTTCGGTAAGGTCGGCGCCGCTCCCGCGGAAGCCGTGGAACTGGCCAAATTCGTTGAAAACCGGCTGGCCGGATATCGACCACCAGCGCTCGTCGCGGGTAGCCGCGGCTCGAACATGGATGTCCGAAAAGCCGGTGCGGGTCGATAAATGGAAGCCGAGCGTGCGCTCACCCCCGCCATTTTTATGATCACCCGCAGAGACAATCGCGGTGATCAACTGGCCGACAAGTTCATCCTCCGCGATATCCAGTGTTCGCGCGAGCGTTTCTGATAGGTAGGTTAAGCAGCCTTGCCGGTCGGTTTCCCAGAACCAGCCCTGCCCCGACTGTTCATATTCCTGCAACAGGCGGTCGGATCGTTGCGCGCGAAGGTCCTGTTGATGTTGCGCGATTGCCCGTTCGAAATCAGACGTTGCCTGGCGCACTGCGGCGATCATCATGACCGCGATGCAACTCACCAACAAACCCAGTTGCGCAAAGCCCGCTTCCTGAAACGCTGAAACGATCAATGTGCCCAGAAAATAACTGACGCCCAGCAACCGCCGGTCGCCGAATATCGACACGGCGATCAACGCCATCGCGACTTCTGCCGCGAGAGAAATCGACAATGGTCCTGCAAATTGCGCCGGACCCAGCAGCATGCTGAAGCTCATGCTCGACAGCAATACCATCGGCAGCATCAGCCATTTCTGCACATGCGGCCGTAGATTCTGGAATCGTTCCGCGCGCGGAGCGGCGATCAGCATGCCATCTGTCAGCAACATCGTTAGGAATGTGAGGAAGTGGAGAATGTGGCCAAAGGTAAACAGAGGCACATGGAGCAGCGTGATGGTGCACAGCTTGCCCAGCAGCACCAGCGGCCAGAGGCGGGCGATATGGGCGAAGGCTCCGGATATCCAGAAGGCCGACGCCTGCGTCCCGCCCTCAGCCAGACCCAGCGCGACCGCAAGATCGGCGGGTCGATACGATGTATCGTTCAGCTTGGTGCGCGACGGGGCCATATGACGTGCGTAACGCACAGATGTTGAAAGAAACTTACCCGACCGGCTGGCAAAGCATAACGGGATTGGAACGCCCCGCTCGCGACGCCAAACGGCCCCGGCGTCCGTCCACAGACGCTTAGACAGATTGAGCAGGAAAGGAGCGGCCCCGCAAAACCGCTCACCCTTCTCTCAACTAGACGCGCATCGGCATCAGGACATAGAGCGCAGGGCTGCGATCATTTTCCCGGATCAGCGTCGGCGCTGCCGCGTCGGCAAGGTGCAGTTCGACCGTTTCGCTGTCGATCTGGCCCAGAATGTCGAGCAGGTAGCGCGCGTTGAAGCCGATATCGAAGCCCTCGCCCTGAAACGCACCCGGCACTTCTTCGGCCGCCGTGCCGTTTTCGGGGCTGGTGACCGACAGGGTGATCTTGTCGCGATCGAGCGTCATCTTGACCGCCCGAGTCTTTTCCGTAGCGATCGTGGCGACGCGGTCCACGCCTTCCTCGAAGCTGCGCGGGTCGATCTTGAGCAGCTTGTCGTTCGCGGTGGGAATGACGCGGCTGTAATCGGGGAAAGTGCCGTCGATCAGCTTGCTGGTGAGGATCGCGCTGCCAAGCCCGAAGCGGATCTTGCTCGCCGACAGGGTGATCTGCACCGATCCTTCGACCTCATCGAGCAGCTTGCGCAGTTCGCCGATGCACTTGCGCGGAATGATGATGCCCGGCATGCCATCGGCGCCATCCGGACGCGACACGGTGACGCGAGCGAGGCGGTGGCCGTCGGTGGCCGCGGCCTTCAGGACCGGCTGACCATCATCCGACACGTGGAAATAAATGCCGTTCAGATAATAGCGCGTCTCTTCGGTCGAGATGGCGAAGCGCGTCTTGTCGATGATTTGCTTCAGCGTCTCTGCGGGCAGTTCGAAGCTGGTCGGCAGATCGCCCTCCGCGATCACCGGGAAGTCGTCGCGCGGCAGGGTCGACAGGTTGAAGCGGGCGCGGCCCGCCTGGATCAGCATCTTGCCTTCCGCCGCTTGCAGCGACACCTGCGACCCTTCGGGCAGCTTGCGGGCAATGTCGAACAAGGTGTGCGCCGAAATGGTCGTCGCGCCGGGCTGTTCGACCTGCGCGGACACGCTTTCAACGATCTGGAGGTCGAGGTCGGTCGCCATCAGCTTGATCGCGCCATCGGCAGACGCTTCGATCAGCACGTTGGACAGGATCGGAATCGTATTGCGCCGCTCGACCACCGACTGGACGTGGCTGAGGCTCTTGAGGAGCGTGGCGCGTTCGATGGTGGCCTTCATGTCCCTGTTTGTCCGTTTCTTTTCTGCGCAAAGCCCGGATGCGGTCGAATCCGGGCGACAATGATGGATGATCCTTCATAACCACTGTTGCGGCGGCGGCAAGCACCTGCTGATCGTTTCGTGACGGCAAGGGTTGCAAAAGAGGACATGATGGGCTTTGCCAGCGTCATGAAGCACGCCTTGCTCCTGCTCCTGCTGATCGCGACGCCGGCATTGGCAAGAGATTCGCTCGGCATGTTCGAGGCTTGGGGGGCGTTCCGTGACCCGGCGGCACCGCGTTGCTATGCCATCTCCAAACCCGTGAGCCGTGCTGGCAATGGTTTCGCCGCCGTTGGGAACTGGCCGCGCCAGCGCGTACGCGGACAGGTGCATTTCCGGTTGAGCCGGGTGCGGGCAGATGGTTCTCCCGTTATCCTGAATGTCGGGGACAGGCGCTTCCCGCTGGTCGCGGGACAGGCTGATGCCTGGGCGCCCGACCCTCGCGCGGACGCGGCCATCATTGCCGCCATGCGATCAGCAGGCAGCATGAGCGTACAGACGCAGGGCGCAAATGGGCGCGGTTTCGCGGACACCTACACGCTGCGCGGCGCCGCGACAGCAATCGACGCGGCGGCATTGGGCTGCGCACGGCTGCGGTGAGACGACGCATTCCGTGTTCCTGCGAGGGCAGGAACCCAGTCCAGCCGTCTAAACCAGCCCGCCCTTCGGAACTGGGCTCCTGCCTTCGCAGGAGCACGGCAACGTTCACGGCGCGAATTCCGCTCCCTTTATAAATCCGCAAAAATCCGTTATGGGCGCTGCCATGCATTCATCCGCCAGCCCCCTGATGCCGATTCCCGGCGCTATCGACCCTGTGCCCGTGCCCCGCGCCGTGACGCCCCGTGAAGATGGGCGCACCGACCTGATGGGCCTGTCGCGCCCGCAGATCAAAAGCGCGCTGGAGGAAGCAGGGCTGGATGCCAAGCAGGCAAAGCTGCGGTCGAAGCAACTGTTCCACTGGCTCTACCATCGCGGCGAAACCGATTTCGATGCGATGACCGACCTTGCCAAGCCGATGCGCGGCTGGATGGCGGAGCGCTTCATCGTAGGGCGCCCCGAGGTCGTCGAAGCGCAGGTGTCGAGCGACGGCACCCGCAAATGGCTGCTCCGGTCGGACGACGGGCAGGATTATGAGATGGTGTTCATCCCGGACGCCGATCGCGGAACGCTCTGCGTATCGAGCCAGGTGGGCTGCACGCTCAACTGCCGTTTCTGTCACACGGGCACGATGCGCCTCGTGCGCAACCTGACGCCAGGCGAGATCGTCGGACAGGTCATGCTGGCCCGCGATGCGCTGGGCGAATGGCCCAAGGGCAGCATGGCATCCGCCAATGATGACGAAGCGGACGATAGCTCGCAATATAGCCCCGACGGCCGCATGCTGACTAACATCGTGATGATGGGCATGGGCGAGCCGCTTTATAATTTCGATCATGTGCGCGATGCGCTGAAGGTCGTCATGGACGGCGACGGCCTCGCTCTGTCGAAGCGGCGGATCACGCTCTCCACCTCCGGCGTAGTGCCGATGATGGCGCGCGCGGGGGAAGAGATTGGCGTCAACCTCGCCGTGTCGCTCCATGGCGTGACCAAGGATGTGCGCGACGAACTGGTGCCGCTCAACAAGAAATTCGGGATCGAACAGCTGCTGCAAGCCTGCGCCGACTATCCGAACGCGAATAATGCGCGCCGCATCACGTTCGAATATGTGATGATCAAGGACAAGAATGACAGCGATGAAGATGCGCGCGAACTGGTTCGCCTGCTGCGTCACTATAAGCTGCCTGCCAAGGTCAACCTGATCCCCTTCAACCCATGGCCGGGCACCGACTATGAATGTTCGACGCCCGAGCGGATCAAGCGCTTTTCCGAGATCGTGTTCGAAGGCGGCATCTCCGCCCCGGTACGCACGCCGCGCGGACGGGACATCATGGCCGCCTGCGGGCAACTCAAGTCGGCGAGCGAGAAGAAGAGTCGGGCGGAACTGGACCGGCTGGCGGCGGAAAAGCAGGCGGCACTGGGGTAACCCCGCGTCTCAGCGCGGCGCGCCGGGCTCGCTGATCTTTTCTTCCGCGTTCCGTTCATTCTCCTCGGGCTTGAGCGGCGCCATGACCCAGAAAGTCAGTAGCGTGAAGCCGGTGAGAACCACCGCCACATCATAGGCGCCAAGCCCCGCCGCAACGCCAATCGCCCCCGTGATCCACAGGCTTGCGGCGGTCGCGGTGCCCTTGACAGCATGTCTCTGCTGCAGGATCGCACCACCGCCCAGAAATCCGATGCCCGCGATCACGCCTTCCAACACCCGGGCAAGCGCCGCCGGGTCCTGCGCCATCATTCCTTCCACCGTCTGGACAAAGCCACAGCTCGCGACGGCGACCAGCGGAAAGGTGCGCAGGCCAGCGCTGCGTTCCGCTCGCTCCCGGTTCCAGCCGATAGGCAGAGCCAGACAGTAGGCGATGACGATAGGGACCAGATGCGGCAGCACCGAAAAATTGTCGCTCATCCACCCGAAACGCACAAAGATGAATTCGGATGCGCAACGATGCAGTTAGCTGTTGCCGGGCGCTTCCAGCAGGCCGGGAATCAGCGGCAGCAATTCGCGCGCCAGAAATCCGACAGGCCCCATGGCGCGGGCGAGTTCGCGCCCTGCCTGGCCGTGCAACCAGCTGCCCCAGGCAGCCGCCCGCAAAGGGTCCGCGCCGCGCGCCGCCAAACCGCCGACGATCCCGGCCAGCACATCGCCCGAACCGCCGGTGGCCAGGCCGACGCAACCGCCCTCATGCAACAGGCAGGCGCCGTCCGGAGCCGCGACCACGCTGCGGTCGCCCTTCAGGATGACCACCGCCTGAAATTCCGCCGCCACTTGCAGCGCAATCTTCAGGGGATCGGCCGAAACGGCCTCGACGCTTTGCCCGGTCAGGATAGCCATCTCGCCATGATGAGGCGTCAGGATGATATGTCCCTCATGCCCGGCGACGGTGGATCGCAACTCGCGGGCAGAGGTGAGCGCCGCCGCATCGAGTACAATGGTGACTGGCGGATCGGTGGCGGCCAATATGGCAGCGACCAGTGCATCCGTCTGGGAACTTACGCTCATGCCCGGCCCCAATATCAGCGCGTCACAGCCGGCAAGTTGCGGCGCCAGACGCTCAGCCGCTCCAGCGGCGATTTCGCCATTTTCCTCCGCAGGCAGCGCCGTCATCGCGGCCTCGGGAACCAGCACGCCCAGCGACATGGCGGCAGAACGCACCGTCGCCATCTGCAACTTTCCAGCGCCCGCGCGCAGTGCGGCCTCGCCCGTCAGGCGCAGTGCACCCGGCACGAATTCCGCCCCACCAACCACCAGCACACGGCCCCGCCCATTCTTGTCGGAGTCATGGTCGGGGATCGGCAGGGGGTGCGCGCGCAACCATTCGCTATCGAGAGTCTCTGGCGTCATCCCCGTGCTCCGGCGATGGCATCGGGTTCGCGTGTGACAGGGGTTTCCTCTTCCTCCATCGGCGCGGTCACATTGTAACGGCGCAGCACCAGCCCGCCATTGCGCCCGTGGGAAGGGTCATAAACATAGTCGCTGATCGCGCAGTTCGCGACATCGCCAGCCCGGTCGATCGCCAGTATTTCCGCTTCATTCAACCCTTCGATGATATAGCGAAGGCACAACACCACGACCTGATGCGTGAAGATCATCACGCGCCGTCCGGCATAGTGCAATGATATGGTGTCCATCACCGATCGGAGCCGCAGGATGACGTCGCACCAGCTCTCTCCGCCCGGCGGCCGGTGATAGAATTTTCCGAGCATCTGGCGGAATTCATACTGGTCGGCCTCCAGATTGCGGATGCCCGTCGTCGTCAGCCCGTCCAAAATGCCGAATTCCTTTTCGCGCAGCCGTTCATCGAAGCAGATCGGTTCCTCGGCGGCGGCTCCGCCAACCTCGCGGAAAATCTGCGCGGTCTGAAACGCCCGCAGATAGGGGGACGACAACAGAACCTCCGGCCTTTGATCTTCCTCCTCGCTGCCGAACCAATGGCCTAGCGCCTGCGCCTGCTCACGGCCCAATCCACTTAACGGAACGTCCGCATCCCGCACGGACAAGGCTATGCGATCGGACTGTGCTTCAGTTGCGGCGTCGCGCGCCACATTTCCGGCGCTCTGGCCATGACGTACGATGATGAGCTGGCTCGGCCAATGAAGTGACGCCACGAGTCCTGCTGCCTTCCATGCCGGTTGCTAAGGCATGAAGAACGACCGCGTCGCCGCTTTGATCCCGGCGGAACGCGGCTTATGATGAAGGCTGCGCTTGGAAAATGGTGACCCCTACGGGAATCGAACCCGTGTTTCAGCCGTGAAAGGGCCGCGTCCTAACCGCTAGACGAAGGGGCCACATGCAGAACCGCTTGGGCGGCGCTGCGAAGCGAGGGCGGCTTTAGGGGGGGAGCTTGCGGCGGTCAACCCCTTTGGGGCAGGAAAACGACCACTTCTTTCAATCGACCCAGGCGGCATCTTCCAGATGCAGTTCAGCGGCGGGCCGGCTGCCCCAATCGTCTATCTTTGCACGGCCCGCGACCCACAGGCGGCGGTCGCGCGGTGCGCCGAGAATGGCTTGCCCCAACTCGCTCTCCGCCTGGCGGAAGGCGATGGTCTTGATGGAGCGGCCATCGTCCCCCGCCATGACGGCGCGCAGATGGCCATTGCCAACGACATCGGCCTTGATGACGCGCATCGGCCCTGCCGCGATGAGCGGAGAGGGCCAGCCAGCGCCATAGGGGCCGCCTGCCTCGATCGCGGCCACGAAGTCCGGATTGACGCCCGCCGGGGCAAGCACGGCGTCGATCAACAATGCGCGGTCATCGCGGGCGCGGGCGACGGCGGCGGCGAGCCTTTCGTCCAGGAAATCAGCCAGCGCATCCAGCTTGTCAGCCGCGACGGTCAGCCCTGCCGCCATGGCGTGGCCGCCACCTGCAACCAGCAAGCCGCTATCCTTGGCCGCCAGCACGGCCGCGCCAAGATCAACGCCGGAGATCGAACGGCCGGAGCCCTTGCCCGTACCCGCATCGTCAATCGCCACGACGATCGCCGGGCGGCCCGCCTTTTCCTTGATGCGTCCGGCGACGATACCGATCACGCCAGGATGCCAGCCAGCTCCAGCGATCAGCGCCACGGCCCGGTTGCCCTGCGCCGCCAGCAGTTCCTCCGCCTCGACCTGTACCGCCGCCTCGATCACGCGACGTTCCTCGTTGAACTGGTCCAACTCGGCAGCGATGCTCGCGGCCTCGATCGGGTCTTCCGTCGTCAGCAGGCGCACGCCCAGATCAGCCTTGCCTACCCGCCCGCCAGCATTGATGCGGGGGCCGAGCGCAAATCCCAGATCATGGCATAATGGCGCACGGCTAAGGCGGCTCGCGTCGATCAGCGCGGAGATGCCGATGTTGCGGCGCTTTGCCATGACCTTGAGGCCCTGTGCGACAAAGGCGCGATTAAGCCCCTTGAGCTGTGCCACGTCCGCCACGGTGCCGAGCGCCACGATGTCGAGCAATTCCATTAGGGCAGGCTCGGCCCGTTGTGCGAACCATCCCCGCTTGCGCAACACGCGGATAAGCGCGGCGCCCAAGAGAAATGCGACCCCCACCGCCGCCAGATGTCCATGAGCGGCCGCTTCCTCCACCTCATCCAGACGGTTGGGATTGACCAGCGCGAACGCCTCGGGAAGCGCGGCGGCGCATTTATGGTGATCGACCACCACGACATCGACGCCCACAGCCTTCGCCATGGCCAACGCCTCGAACGCCTGCGCGCCGCAATCGACGGTGACGATCAGCGTTGCCCCCTCCCCGGCCAGCCGCACCAGCGCTTCGCCAGACGGCCCATAGCCTTCCATCAGCCGATCCGGGATGTAGGGCCGGGCGGGCAGGCCAAGATCGCGCAGCAGGCGGATCAGCAAGGCCGCGCTGGTTGCGCCGTCCACGTCATAATCGCCGAAGATGCGGACATGCTCGCCTCCCTGCACCGCGTCCGCCAGCCGTTCGGCAGCGCTGTCCATGTCGCGGAACAGGCTGGGATCGGGCATGAAGTGTCGGATGGTCGGATTACGATGCGCTTCCACGGCTTCGCGCGGACAGCCACGGGCCAGCAGCAACTGTGTAACCAAGTCGTCGGGCAGATAGCCCGGCTCGCGCGCATCCGCGCCTGCGCCTCGCCAGCGCCACGGTTGTCCAAGGATAGAGCGGGATACATTCAGCGCTATGGTCATTTCTGATCCCTAAACCGGGCCGACGCCCGAGGGAAGCGGTTCACGGCCGACGGCGGAACCGAAACAACGCCTTGCGCGTATTCGTCTTCCCCGCGTGCACGGCGGACGGAAAGGGGCAGCTGAATTTACATGGGTTTCAGGCAGGCGAAACGCGCCCGGCGTGCCTTGGGCGTTCTGATGATCGCTGCGTCACCCCTGTCGCTGCAAGCCCAGACATCTGCTGGTACGGTTGCTGCCGGGCAGGAGCCGCCGATCCTGCCCGACGAGGAATTTGAAGCGCGGTTGCCCAAAGCTGGCGAAAGTGACCCCGCCAACCCTTCCGCTCCGCTGCCGTCGATAGACAGCTGGATCGATCAGCAAATGCCGCATGCCACCGCGCCTGCCGAACTGCCGCCCGTCACCGAACCCCCAGCGGAAGCGGAACTGGTACAACCCCTGCCCCCGCTCGACAGCGTAACCGTGCCGCCTCAGGTGGCAAGCGACAGCCCGCACGAAAAGACGCCCGAGATCCGCTATGCCGTTGAGATCGAAGGCTTTAGCAAGACCGGCCTTGAAGGTGAGTTCCGGGGCGAGTCAGCACTGGTCGATGGCAAAGGGCGCGCCGAAACCGCCGCCATGGTGCAGGCGCGCGCGCATGAGGATGAAGCGCTCGCCGTGCGGCTGCTCTATTCGCAGGGCTATTACGACGCGACCGCCCTCGCCTCGCTCGACCAGACGGGCGATGGCACGCTGAAGGCAGTGTTGTCCGTCACTCCGGGCAAGCGGTACAAGATCGGCGACATCGTCATCAACGCTGGACCAACGGTGCCGCCGGGCCTCGTTCGCGATAACCTGCCGCTCAAGACCGGCGATTATATCATCGCCGCCAATGTCGAAAGCGCGGAGGCCAATGTCGGGGTGAAGCTGCCCGAAAATGGCTATCCCTTCGCCAAGGTCGGCGAACGGGACATATTGCTCGATCCGGCGACGATCACCGGCGACTACACCCTGCCGGTCGAGGTCGGCCCACGCGGGTCGTTCCGTGGGATCACAACCTCGGGCCGCAAGCAAGCCTTTGGCGCTGACCATATGAAGGTCATCAGCCGCTTCAAGCCCGGCGAACTATATGACAGCCGCAAGGTGGATGACCTGCGCCGCGCCCTCGTCGCGACCGGCCTCTTCTCCAGTGTCGCGGTCGACCCGGTGCGCACGAACGAGCCCGGCCCCGATGGCACCGAATATGTCGACCTGCATGTCGATCAGGAGGCGGGTCCGCCCCGCACGCTGGCGGGCGAGCTTGGCTATGGCACGGGGCAAGGCTTCCGCGCCGAGGGCACATGGACACACCGCAACCTCTTCCCGCCAGAAGGCGCACTGATCGCCAAGGTGATCGCGGGCACACAGGAACAGGGCGTCTCCGGCACCTTCCGCCGCTCCAACGCAGGCAAGCGGGACAAGACCTTCCAGGCAGGCGCCCTGCTTAACCATCAAAATTATGATGCCTATGAAGCCTTCACGGCGGGCCTCAACATCAGCTGGTCGCGCCAATCGACGCCGATCTTCCAAAAGCGCTGGACCTACACCTATGGCGCGGAAATCCTGCTGTCGAACGAGCAGACGACGATCGACCCCGCAACGGCGGAAAAGCGGCGGCTGACCTATTTCATCGGCTCGTTGCCGGTGCAGCTTGGCTATGACCGGTCGAACGACCTGCTCAATCCGACCAGGGGTTTCCGTGCCAATCTGCGCTTGTCGCCGGAAGCATCACTACAGGGCAATCTGTCACCCTATGTCCGCGGCACCTTTGACCTCAGCGGTTATTATCCCGTTTCCGATGCGCTGGTGATAGCGGCGCGGACCCGGCTTGGCACGATCAGCGGCGCTGCTCGCGACCAGATCGCGCCCTCACGCCGGGTTTATGCAGGCGGCGGCGGATCGGTGCGCGGCTTTGGCTATCAGGAACTGGGGCCAAAGGACGTCAATGACGACCCGATCGGCGGCCGCTCCGTCAATGAATTCGCTGTCGAAGGCCGCTATCGTTTCGGCGACTATGGCGTGGTCGCCTTCGTCGATGCGGGTCAGGTCTATGAAAGCGCCATCCCGAAATTCTCCGACATCCGCTATGGCGTAGGCTTGGGCGGCCGCTTCTATACCGACTTCGGCCCCTTCCGGGCGGACATAGCCATGCCGATCAACCGGCAGCCCGGCGAGTCCAAATTCACCCTCTATATCGGCATTGGGCAGGCTTTCTGATGGCCGAAGACACGCCTCCACCCGCTCCCAAAAGCCAGACGATCATTGTCCGCGAAGGACGGCCGCTATGGCAAAAGATCGTGCTGGGTGTCACCGCCCTGATCCTTGGCCTCGTCGTGCTAGGCGCTGGATTGCTGCTTTTCCTGAACACCCAGCCGGGCAAGAAATTCCTGATCCGCCAGATCGCGGCGCTGAAGCTGGAATCCGGCATGGCGATCGAGGTCGGCCGTATCGAGGGATCGGTCTACAGCGACATGGTCATCCACGATCTTGTCCTGCGTGATCCCAAAGGGCCTTTCGCCGTATCCCCGCGTGTCCATGTCGTGTGGAGCCCCTTCCGCTACCTCAACAATCATATTTCCGTGCGGCTGCTGGAAAGCCCGCTGGTCGTGCTGGCCCGCAGCCCCCAATTCAACGTCACGAAAAGCGACCCCAACGCGCCGATCCTCCCCGACCTCAACATCGACGTCGATCGGCTGAAGATCGCCAAGTTCGTGCTGGCAAAGCCGGTTATCGGCCAGAAGCGCGAGATCGCCATCGATGGCGTCACCCACATCGCCGATGGCCGCGCGCAGCTTAGCGCCAATGCCGTCGTGGACAGCGGCGACCGGCTCCAGGCCTCGATTGACGCCGTACCCGCACAGAACCGCCTCGCCATGAAGGGCACGCTGACCGCTCCAAAGGGTGGCGTCATCGCAAAGATGAGCGGGCTCACGGATGGCCTGACCGCAACGCTCGATGGTCGCGGCACATGGCAGGCGTGGAACGGCCGCATCGTTGCGACCTCGCCCAAGGGGCAGCTTGCGAACATCGCGCTCGCCGCGCGAGACGGCAACTTCACCGCCAAAGGTCCGGTGCGCCCCGGCCTCGTCTTTGCCGGAACCGTGGACCGGCTGACTGCTCCGGCCCTCGATTTCGATCTCTTCGCCGGGCTTAACGAGCGGCGCGTGAACCTGAAGGGCACGCTGCGCTCTAGGGCACTCGCCGCCACCGCGCAAGGCCTCATCGACCTCGGCAAGAGCCAGTTCAGCGGCCTCAGGATCGACGCCGCGCTACTGACCCCCGGCGCGATCATGGAAAAGGTGCGGGGCAAGGATGTACGCGCCTCGATCATCCTTGACGGCCCGATGGCGACGCCGTTCATCGATTATGATCTGAGCGCCGCAATGCTCGCCTTCGACAAGACCGGCATTGAAGGGCTGAAAGCCAGTGGCCGGGCGGTGATTGACGCCGATCGCATCCGCATCCCCGTCAACGCGACCGCGCGGCGGGTCACCGGCCTTAACGCCGCAGCGGGCGGGCTCCTTCAGAACCTGCGGGTCAAGGGCGACTTCGCCTATGCTTCTGGCAAGCTGATCAGCGACAACCTCAAGATCGACAGCGACCGGGTGGACGCCACCGCCATCGTGCTCGCCGACCTGGACAACGCCATCTACCGGGGGGCGCTCAAGGGGCGAGTAAACGACTACAAGATCGACGGCGTAGGCATCGTCAACCTCAACACCGATGTGAAGCTAGTGCCCGGACCGAAGGGCGGCTGGGGCCTTGCGGGCAAGTTCGGCGTCCGCACGGCGCGCTGGGAAAGCGCCTCCGTGCGCGATTTCCTGGGCGGCAATGCCGTCGCATCGGGCCGCATCGGCATGACGCCGGAAGGCAAATTCACCCTTGCGGACCTGAAGGGCGCGGCACCCAATTTCCGCATCCATTCCGGATCGGGCAGCTACGACACCAATGGCGCCATCACCTTCGACGCCTCCGCCACGTCGAACCAATATGGCCCGCTGGCGCTCAGCGTGCGCGGAACAATGGAGAGGCCTCAAGCGGTCCTGCGCGCCGCCCGGCCCAATGTCGGCGTGCAGCTCTCCAATGTCGTCGCAAAACTGAATGGCGAGGCTGGCGGCTACCGGCTGGAGGCAACCGGCGGCTCCGCCTATGGCCCCTTCTTCGCCAATATGCTGATCCGCACGGCGCGCGGCCCGCTCACCATAGATATCACACGGGCACGTTTCGCGGGCGTGGACATGAACGGCCGTCTCCAGCAGACCGCTGCCGGACCTTTCGCCGGACAGCTCGCCATGAACGGGTCCGGCATCACCGGCGCCGCGCGGCTTGCCGCAGTAGGCAAGGCGCAAGGCATCACAGTGAACGCCAGGGCGAGCAACGCCCGCCTGCCCGGTGAGGCTGATGTAGTGATCGGCCGAGCGATCGCGACGGCGGACATCTTACTTACCGACCAGCCCCGCATTGCCGCCGATATCCAGATGGCGAACGCCGCCTATGGCGACTATGTCGTGCGAAAAAGCCGCGCCCGGATCAATTATCAAGGCGGACGTGGACGCGCGCAACTGGTGGCCGACGGATCGACGGGCGTGCCCTTCTCAATCGCGGTCAATGCGGCGCTCCGCCCCAACCTCTACGCCGTCGCGCTGGAAGGCAAGGCAAGCAACATCCCCTTCCGCTTCGCCCAGCCCGCAATCATCCGCATCGAACCGCAGGGCTATCGGCTCGAGCCAGCAACGCTCGTTCTGCCTCAAGGACGGGTCGATCTCGCCGGACGCTTCGGCAACCAGACCATTCTTCAGGCGCGCTTCAAGGATTTCGATCTCGCCATTATGAACATCGCCAGCCCCGGCCTCGGCATCAGTGGCAAGGCGACCGGCGCGATCGACTTCAACCAGAGCGGCAACGCCTTCCCCAACGCCACGACGCGCTTAGCGATCAGTGATTTCCGCCGCTCCAGCCTGTCCGCCGTCTCCGATCCGGTCTCCATGGCGATCGAAGGCCGCCTCTCGAACCGCGGCGGCGACCTGCGCGGACTCATCCGGCGCGGCAACGCGCCATTAGGGCGCTTCATCGCCACCCTCGCGCCTCCCGGCTCTGGATCAAGCTGGACAGAGCAGCTCCAATCCGCCCCCCTCGGCGGCGGCATACGCTATGCCGGGCCTGCCGACGTGCTCTTCTCCTTCGCGGGGCTCGCTGACCAGCAACTGACCGGCCCCATCGCCGTCGCAGCAGATTTCAGCGGCCGCCTCACCGCGCCGCGCCTTAACGGCCTCGTCCGCGCCAACGCGCTGACCTACGAGAATGAAACATTCGGCACGCGCCTGACACAAATGCGTCTCGATGGCCGCTTCACCAACGACCGGCTGGAGATACGCGACTTTTCCGGCCGCGCTGGCGACGGCACCGTGCAGGCGAGCGGCTCGGTCGGTCTCGCGGCCGAAAGCGGCTACCCCATGAACATCGCCGTCAAGCTGGACCGCGCCCGCATCGCGCGCAGCGAAGCGATCACCAGCGTCGTCACCGGCACGATCAACGTAACGAACAGCGTGGCAGACGGCGGACTGATCAAGGGCAACCTATCGCTTCCCGAAACCCGCTACCGAATCGCCTGGCAGGGCGGCGCCGACATCCGCCAGCTTCAGGGCGTTCGGCGTAAGGGCGAGGGCACCGACCTGCTCGACCAGCGCGTCGCGTCCCGGCAGGCGGCTGCCAAGCCCGCCGACTGGAAGCTCGACATCCGCGTCCGCGCGGACAATGAAATCTACCTGACCGGCATGGGTCTCGATTCCGAATGGAAGACCAACATGCGGGTGACCGGCACCACCAAGGCCCCAAGCGTAGTCGGCAAGATCGAGGTGATACGCGGCCGCTACAGCTTCTCAGGCCATCAGTTCGACCTTGAACAGGGGATCATCACCTTCAACGGGCCGATGATGAACCCGGTGCTGGCGATCCGCGCCGAAACCCGGATAAACACGGTGGCGGCAGGCATCGCCGTCGGCGGCACGGCGCAGAAGCCGGACATCAGCTTCATTTCGACACCCACCCTGCCTCAGGACGAGATATTGGCACGCATCCTGTTCGGCGACAATGTCGCGAACCTGTCCGCGACGCAGGCGATCCAGCTCGCCGCCGCGCTCAACGGCCTGCGCGGCGGTGGCGGCGGCCTCAACCCCATGGGCAAGTTGCAGAACGCCTCAGGGGTCGACCGCATCGGCATCGTCGGCGGCGACAAAGAAACGGGGCGCGGCGCATCGCTGGCTGTGGGTCAGCACATTTCCAACAATATCTATGTGGAGGTGATCACCGATCCCAAGGGCTTCACCGCCACTCAGCTGGAAATCTCCCTGTCAAAGACGCTCAGCCTGCTGTCGAAGACCGGCACCAACGCCGGATCATCAGCGAACCTGCGCTATTCGAAGGATTATTGAAGCCACTCGGCGCGGTAGCGGGCGATCAGCCCTTCATATTCGCCCATTCCGGGGAAGCGTTCAAAGCTGACCACCGCCCCGGTCTGCGCCCAAGGCAACTTCTCCGCCGTCTGCGTCTCCATCCACGGCGCGAACCAGCTGGCATCGTCCAGCATGGTTGCCCGCACATTGACGAAGCCCATGTCGGCGGCGGGCTTGGTAAAGACCCAGCTCTTGCACCAGTCGCAATGATGATGGTGCACGTCTTCGCCATGCAGCCCACCGATCACCGTGTCGCCCGCGATCAGTTCAAAGCCGTCCGAAGGCATGATGATCGTGGTGGAAAAGGCGCTGCCGGTCATCTTCTGGCACCCGGTACAATGACAAGCCGCCTCACCCCAAGGCGCTTCGCTCAACCGGAAACGCACACGCCCGCACCGACAACCGCCTTCGATGGGGAGATCGGGAATGGACATGGGATTCTCCTTGGCTTCGGGATGAAAGTTTATCCTCCCCATCGACAGATGGGGAGGGGGACCAGCCGCAGGCTGGTGGAGGGGAGCGCCCGTAGGCGCCGCAGGTCATGCCAGTTGCCCTCCACCACCGCTACGCGGCGGCCCCCCTCCCCACGCTCCGCGCAGGGAGGATTTTGCTCTTATCCTCACCCTCAATGAAAGTCCCGAGACCTCGGCAATATCCGCACATTGCGCGGATGACTGGCCGTCCGGGGATGCTGAGTATGCACAAACTCATCCGCCCGCGACAAGGCGATCTGTGGCCTATGCGTATCCGACAGGCGCGATAGCTCCGCCGTGCGATCATGCACCCGGCTCGCCATCAGATGCACGACGCCCTCCTTGCTCCGCTGCACTTCGCCCTCGACCAGCATCAGCCGCGAGGCCATCACCGGCCGCCGCTGCCTTTCGAACAGCCTTGCCCAGAGCAGGATGTTGGCGATCCCTGTCTCATCCTCGATCGTGATGAAGACGGCATTGCCCTTCCCCGGCCGCTGCCGCACCAGCACCACACCCGCTGTCCGCACCTTCGTCCCGTTCTTCGCGGCCGTCGTCTGCGCGCAACTCAGCACCCCTTCAGCAGCAAAGACCGGCCGCAGGAACTGCATCGGATGCCCTTTGAGCGACAGGCGCGTCATCTGATAATCGGCCGCGACCTGTTCAGCGAGCGGCATGGCGGGCAACATCGCATCCGGTTCCTGCCCCAGTTCTCCCACCGCCTTCTGGTCCCGCTTTCGCGCAGCAGCGAACAGCGGCAGTTCATTGGACGGCGTGCGCCGCGCTTCCCACAGCGCCGCCCGCCGATCCTGTCCCAGCGACCGGCAAGCGTCCGCATCCGCCAGTAAGCGAAGCGCCCGCGCAGGCAACCCAGCCCGCCGCGCCAAATCCTCCAGGCTGGTGAACAGGCCCTGCTCCCGCGCCTCGACCATCTGCGCAGCCCAAGCCTCGCGAAAACCATCGATCTGGCGAAAGCCCAGCCGCAGCGCCAGCGCGCGCCCCTCTCCCTCTCCCTGCCGCGCATTGCGCGACCGCAGCAGCGGTTCGAGCGCATTGTCCCACCCGCTCATATTCACATCCACATCATGCACGGCAACGCCATGCTCCCGCGCATCCCGCACGATCTGCGCGGGCGCATAGAACCCCATCGGCTGAGAATTCAGCAGCGCACAGGCAAAGACGGCAGGCTGGTGGCACTTGATCCAGGCCGACACATAGACCAGCCGCGCAAAGGACAGAGCATGGCTTTCAGGAAAGCCATAACTGCCGAACCCCTCGATCTGGCTATAGCAACGCTCGGCGAAATCGCGTTCATACCCCCGCCGCACCATGCCGCCGATCATCTTCTCCTTGAACTTGTCCATGCCCCCCACATGGCGGAACGTCGCCATCGACCGCCGCAGCTGGTTAGCCTCCGATGGCGTAAATTCAGCAGCGACGATGGCGAGCTTCATCGCCTGTTCCTGGAACAGGGGGACGCCGTAGGTATCCTTCAGTAACTCCCGCAACTCATTGGGATTATGTGGATAACCGGGGGAAGGAAATTCGGCCTTTTCGATGCCCGCCCGCCGTCGCAGATAAGGATGTACCATGTCGCCTTCGATCGGCCCAGGCCGAACGATCGCGACCTGCACCGTCAGGTCGTACAGGTTCTCCGGCTTCAAGCGAGGCAGCATGTTGATCTGCGCCCGGCTTTCCACCTGAAACACACCGATGCTGTCTCCCTTCTGCAGCATGGCGTAAACAGCAGGGTCTTCGGAATCGAGATCGACGGTCAGGTCATGATTGCCCAGCCCATGACGCCGCATCAATTCATAAGCCCTGCGAATGCAGCTCAACATGCCGAGCGCGAGCACATCGACCTTCATCAGGCCCAGCGCATCGATATCGTCCTTATCCCATTCGATGAAGCTACGATCAGACATCGCGGCATTGTGAATGGGCACCGTTTCATCCAGCCGGTTCTGGGTCAGCACAAAACCGCCGACATGCTGAGACAGATGACGGGCAAAAGGCGCTCGGATCAGTTGCTGAACCAGCAATCGCAATCGCACGATTTCCGCATTATCGAGGGAAAAGCCCGCATCGCGAAAACGCCCATCGCCCAGATCGCTTGAGTAGCTGCCCCAGACCGTACTGGACAGGCGCGCCGCGATATCTTCGCTAAGACCCAGCACCTTCGTCACTTCACGCAGGGCGCTGCGGGACCGGTAATGGATGACGGTCGCGGCGATCCCCGCCCGTTCGCGCCCATAGCGGCGGTAGATATATTGCATCACCTCCTCGCGCCGCTCATGTTCGAAATCGACGTCGATGTCGGGCGGTTCGTTGCGTTCTTCCGACACGAAACGGGAAAAGAGCAGGTCATGCTTCATCGGATCGACGGAAGTGACGCCCAGCAGGAAGCAGACGATGGAATTGGCGGCAGACCCCCGCCCTTGGCAGAGGATAGGCGGTTTTTGCGCGCGGGCGAAGCGCACAAGATCGTGAACGGTCAGGAAATAATAGGCATAATTTTGGCTGCGGATGAGGCGCAACTCCTGTCCGATCAGCGCTCTTGCCTTAGGAGGCAATCTGCGCCCGTAACGGCGTTTTGCCCGGCGGCGCACCAGGTCCTCCAGCCAACCATCCGGCGACCAGCCGGGCGGCACGGGCTCATGGGGATATTCATATTTTAGATCGGTGAGAACGAAGTCGATCTGATCGACGAACCGGATCGTTTCAGCCAGCGCTTGCGGACAGTCGGCATAAAGCCGGGCCATTTCCTGCGGAGATTTGAGATGCCGCTCGGCATGCGCTTCCAGCCGTCGTCCCGCCTGCTTGAGCGTCACGCCATCACGAATGCAGCTCAGCACATCCTGCAATGGACGCGCCGATGCTTCGGCATATAGTACATCATTGGTCGCGATGACCGGCACGCCGACCTCTCGGGCAGTCTGTTGAATGGCAGCGGAATGCCGACGGTCACGCCCATTATAACGCCGGGTCAAGCCCAGCCATACACGCCCCGGCGCTTTGTTCTGCAACCCGCGCAATGCATCCTGCCATGTGGGCGGAGATGCGGGCGGCACCAGTTTCAGGTGGGAAATGGACACTTCCTCGTCACCGGACGGATAGGCCGGGGGAGCCTTGTGCGCCTCTTGGGGACGGGCCGTGGATAGCGGCAGGACGATCAATAGAAGATCGTCAAGATGATCCATCAAATCACTGAAGGTAAGAATGCAATCTCCCTTCACCGCCTCCATATTGCCCTTGGTCAACAGACGGGTGAGCCGTCCCCAGCCAAAGCGGTTTTTGGGATAGGCCAGAATGTCCGGCGTGCCATCGACAAAGACCAGACGAGCGCCCACCACCAGACGCAAATCGGTGTGACAGGCCGCCTCTTCCTCGGCAGTCAGTTCGACTGATTCACCCCTCTTCTTCTTCTCCTTGATCATCTCGGCGCGCGCTTTGTCTGGCGCGTCACGCAAAGCGACATAAGCGCGCACCACGCCAGCCACGCTGTTCCTGTCAGCAATGCCGATGGCGCGAAGCCCCAGTTCTACGGCTTGACCAACAAGGTCGGAAGGATGGGAAGCACCATGCAGAAAGCTGTAATTGGACATGACGCCCAACTCGGCGAAGGCTGGGCCTTCTCTTGACACTGGCGGCCTTACAGGCTGCTCCTGCCGCTTCTTCTCCCTTGCCTCAACCGCATCCAACTCCCGCCGGTCGGGGGACTTGGGCTTGGACGGATCAGGCCCCTTGCCGCGTTTCATGCGAACAGGCCGTGGATATACCAGCCCGGATGCCGCGCCTCCGTGCCGTAAAGGCCGTGGCGGAAGATCCAGTAGCGGCGGCCGCGCGCATCCTCGATCCGGTAATAATCGCGCGTCATGCCTGTGCTTTCGCCCGCCAGTGCACCGTCCTTCGCCTTCCACCATTCGGGCGCGATCCGTTCCGGCCCTTCATAGCGGGTCACTTCATGCGCGCTGCGCCGCCAGCGGAAATGATGGGGCGGGCCGTCTGGCACCTCCGCCACCACCTCGATCGGCTGGGGTGGGTCGAACAGATGAATGGGGCGCATCGGCGGATCGCCGGGCTCTCCCTGACGCGGCCAGCTGGACGGGGTGCGGCTTTCGATCGCAGGCAGCGCAAGCTGCGCCTGCTCGGGAATATGGCTGTCGCGCGGTTCCAACCGCTGGATGCGGTTGCGGCCAACGCGGACGGACAGCCGATCGACCAGCGCCGCGACAGCTTCCTCGCGCTTTGCCTCGCCCCCTTCCAGCGCCAACTGGGTCGCGGCCATCGGCTCGGTCTGCGGCACGGTGAGACGCAGCATGTCGAAGCCAAATCCAGGGTCCAGCGGATCGGACAAGCTGTCGATCCGTTCCTGCACCAGCCGCATGATCGCGGGTGCATCCCTTACCGGCAGGCCGGTTTCCACCCGCAGCGGAAAGGCGAGGCCATCGGTGCGAAAAAACAGCAATTCGAACCGCCGCCCGCCCTCGCCCCGCTCGGTCAGCCGCTCGCCCGCTTCGGCCGCCATCTCCTCAACCCGCTGCAAGGCATAGGCGGTGCTGCCCACAGGCTCGGCGAAACGACGCTCAATCCGCAGGACAGGACGCGGGCGGCGGGGGCTAAGCGGCCGATGCCCCAGACCCAGCAGGCGATGGAGCGCCTCCACAGCCTCCTCGCCAAAACGCGCGGCCAGCGCTGCGGCGGGCCGGGCAGCAAGATCGCCGATGGTGCGCAGCCCCGCGCGCCGCAACGCCACCCCGCTCTCCTGATCCAGCTCCAGCGCCTCGACCGGCAAGCGGCGCAGCGCGGCCTCCTCATCAGGCGCTGGCCCTGCGGAAAAACGGCACAGCGCATGCGCGCCCTCCGGCGTGCCCGCTACTGCATGACGCACCTCCATGCCGTGCCGCTCGAACCGGTCCACCGCCTCGCGCGCCAGTGTTTCCTCCCCGCCCCACAGATGCGCGCAGCCAGTAATGTCCAGCATCAGCCCATGCGGCGGATCGATCGCGACCGCAGGCGTATAGCGAGCGCACCCATCGCACAGCCGTTCCAGCCAATCCTGATCGGCATGATGATCGGCCTCGAAGCTGACAAGGTCAGGCTCTTGCGCCCGCGCATCGGCCAGGGTCATGCCCGCATTCAGGCCCAACGCCAGCGCATCGGCATCCGGTGTCACAAGACGCATGGCCCCGCGCACGGCCTCCACGATGGCGACCGGCCCGGCGCCGGCCTGCGCTTGCCACAGATCAGGCCGCGCGATGCGCAGCCGATCCACCGGCAGGAAGGGGAACCACAGCGCCAGATAACGCCGCCTCGTCAGCGCGTCCTCCGCTTGCCCATCCATGCTCATGGCGTTCATCGCACTCTTCTCCAAAATCTCCCCGCTCGGCATTCCACACCATTCGCCACGTCATGCCGTCTGCCCCCGAACGGCGGCGCAACAGGTGGAGCGAAAAGGCGCTCATGCCCGGCGCATTGCCCGGCAACGGCACGGATGGGGCAGCCTCCACCCGCCACCGCGTCTCCGCCGCGCTCGGAACCGGATCGCCACCAATCCGCAGCACGAAGGCGGTAACCCCCGACGTCTCCGCCGCCAGCGCCAGACGGCGGCTCGCGGTCAAGTCCAGCAGCGGCGCGCGCCCGCGCAGTTCGATGACCAGCGCCCCCAGCGCCGGACACCGCAACGCATCGACCGCCGCGCGCAGCAGCAGCGCCTCATCCTTCATGACGCCGATCAGCAAATGGGCTGGATCTATTCCAAGCGCGGAGAGCCCCGGGCCATAAGGTTGTCCCGCCGTTCCATCTGGAAGGCGCAACCAGAACAGAGGAGCCTCACGCGCTGCAAGATGGGCAAGGATCAGGGAAAGACCGGCAGTGGCGCCTTCATCTTCAGCATTTCCGAACAATTCATGCACCCGACCCCTGGCAAGGCCACCCTGCAATGCCTGATCAAAAGCCGCATGTCCCGTTGTGATACGCGCATCTGCTTTGACGGCCGGAATCCCTTCCAGTGATGCAATGTGCCGCCTGAGGGCTGCAAGCCTGTTCACCGAATCCACCATAGAATGTTCTCTATATGTTCTTTTCGGCGATAGCGCATCCCCTGTCAATCAACTTGGCTGCCATTAGAAAAAAGGGAGGATGGTTTCAGCTTCTTACACACATTGGCCATCATCCGGAAAAGTTTCACACCCGGCTTTCTGCCAAGCTAATCTGTGTTGATGGACACGCCCCACATCGCTTCGCTGGCTCATGCGCCCTTCATTCTGGCGCGCCGTATCGCTTCGGCTCGCAGCCTGCGTCTGGTTTCCAGCGCTGCGACCGCGCTCCTTGCCTCCTATCCGAAGTCGGGCAGGACCTGGCTCAGGTTTATCCTGGCGCAATATTTCCTCGCGTCGCGGGCATATCCGCCCATTACGACCCAAAGCATGTTCACCTTTGCTCCCAATTTCGACTTGGATCCGGTGCGCGGCATACCGGCCTTTGTCCGCAGGTCGGAGGAAGCCTCTTTCCCCCTCATCCCTTCCACCCATCTGCGCTTCAAACCAACCCTGCCCGGCCGCCTTCCCATCATATTCCTGATCCGGGATCCGCGAGCCGTACTCATTTCCGACTATCACCATGTGACTCGGCACAAGATGTCGTTTCAAGGCAGCGTTGATGATTTTCTCATGGATGAGAATAGGGGCCTGCCGCACTATATTAAATATATGAATAGCTGGGCCAATGGCCTCGAACGGCATGATCATCACATCATATATTATGAGGATCTACTGCTTCAAACGGAGGCAGAAGTCGAAAAGATGCTCAATTTCCTGGATGAGCCAGTCAATAGCCGTGCTCTTGGATATGCGGTGGAAAACTCATCCTTCGAAAAGCTCAAGGCATTGGAACTCGCCCAGGGCATTCCCGGCCATGAATATGACCGATCGGATTCAGATGCTCTGCGGATGAGAAAGGGACAATCCGACAGCTTCCGTCAGGAACTGACGATCGAGCAGCAAAAATTCATCGAGGATAGCTGCAAGTCTCAGTTGAACCCCCGGATGCTGGCCAAGCTGGATCGATACGGCTTTTCGGCCCCGCCTTCGTCATCCACCGTGAGACCGATCGGGATATCGCAATCCGTGGCGCCCGAAAAACAGGTGCATGATCCTGTAACCAAGCGCCGCCTTCCCTCTCTTGGCGTACAGCTCCTGAGCGAAGCGATGGTCATAATCGGCCTCGCCGCCATGCTCATCGCCCCGACCATTCTGGCGATAGAAGTAGGCGAATGGTTTTTCCGGCGGGAATGGGATGGCCATTCCCTTGAAGACGGCCTCGCCTTGTTCGGGATCGACCGGGTGGGGCCTGTGGAAACGCCGACCGAACAGATACTCGACGTCTTTCTCGCGCTGCCTCTCACCATCGCCTTGTTCATGAACGGCCTCCTCATATTCCTGGCTGCCGTACATTTCGGAGACTGGGGTCTTCAGGGCGTACGGCTCAAGAAAAAGCTCGCCGTCGAGCAGAGCAAAAGGCGCCAGCGGAGCCACGCCAAAATTCCGGCCTCTGACCTTAAGCCGACAGGAATGATAAGCCCCAGCCGCTGATCAATGTTCATTTGCCCTGCTGGGAAAGCCACGCCCAGTCGCGCCTTATAACGGTAAAAGGCCCGCCCCGCGAAAATGCGCGGGCGGGCCTTTTCAGTGCGTGAAACGAAAGGCGAGCAGAGCCGCGCGGCTATCCTGCGGCTGATCCGGCCGCAGGCGTTAGCCGTGCTTATTCGCCATCATCCTCCGCTTCGGGTCCGGTCATCATCCCTTCGGCGACCTCTTCGGTCTTGCCCCGGATCACCTTTTCCAGGCGCTCCGCCATTTCGGGATTTTCCTTGAGGAAGGTCTTGGCATTTTCACGCCCCTGGCCGATGCGGACGGAGTCGTAGGAGAACCAGGCACCCGACTTTTCGACCACGCCAGCCTTGACGCCAAGGTCTAGTATCTCGCCGATCTTCGAAATCCCCTCGCCATACATGATGTCGAATTCCACCTGCTTGAACGGCGGGGCGACCTTGTTCTTCACCACCTTCACGCGGGTCGCGTTGCCGACGATATCGTCGCGATCCTTGATCTGGCCGGTACGGCGGATATCGAGGCGAACCGAAGCGTAGAATTTGAGCGCGTTGCCGCCCGTCGTCGTTTCCGGATTACCGTACATGACGCCGATCTTCATGCGCACTTGGTTGATGAAGATCACCAGACACTTAGAACGCGAGATCGAGCCGGTAAGCTTGCGCAGCGCCTGGCTCATCAGGCGCGCCTGCAGGCCGACATGGCTATCGCCCATCTCACCTTCGATTTCCGCACGGGGCACCAGCGCCGCGACGGAGTCGATCACCAGCACGTCGATGGCGTTCGACCGCACCAGCGTATCGACGATTTCCAGCGCCTGTTCACCGGTATCGGGCTGGGACACGATCAGCTCATCAATATCGACGCCCAGCTTCTTGGCATAAGCGGGGTCGAGGGCATGCTCGGCATCGACGAAAGCCGCAACGCCGCCGGTCTTCTGCGCCTCTGCAATAGCATGCAGCGCCAGCGTGGTCTTGCCTGAGCTTTCCGGGCCATAGATTTCGATGATGCGGCCGCGTGGCAGGCCGCCAATGCCAAGCGCGATGTCGAGCCCCAGCGATCCCGTCGAGATCGCCTCGATCTCAATCTTCTCGCGGCTGCCCAGCTTCATGGCCGAACCTTTACCGAAGGCGCGGTCAATCTGGGAAAGGGCCGCTTCCAATGCTTTCTGTCTGTCCATTGTCCCTGTCTTCTTGGAATCGATGAGTGAGAGCATTGCTGTCATCGGCCTATCCCCTGTCAAGCGGAAGCGCCGATTAAGTGGCGCCTTGGCCACCATGTATCCCCTTTGTTCTCAAAGAACAAGAGGGGAACGGAAATTTCCTATTTAGGCGGAAAGAACCTTCGTCAACGCCCGCTCAACGGCGCCAATCGTATAAGGTTTTGCCAAAGTCGGCCGATCCGAATGCCCTGACGGCACATCATCAGCCATGCCGCCCGTCGCGAAAATAAAGGGGATGCCGCTTTGCGCCAGCAAGTCCGCGACCGGCCAGCTTTTCTCACCTTGCAAATTGCAGTCCACCAATGCGGCGTCGAAGCCGCCCTGACGCGCATGCTCACACGCCTCATCCACCGAGACGGCGATGGCATACAGGCGATATCCCAATGTTTCGAGATAATCTTCCAGCATCATGCCGATCATCGCTTCATCCTCGACCACCAGGATGGTCTTGCCGTCCGACATGTGCGATCCCCTATTTCGTTACGCTCGCTATCTTATCATCGGCGCGCGGACCAGTATAAACGCCTGATCGTTCAAGAAGTTCATTCCGCCACTGCGCCCATGGCCAGCGCGTCACGCGCGGCCTCCGCCAACTGACTGACGGAAAAGGGTTTTGGCAGGAAGGCCACATTGGCAAGGTCGATCGACTTGCGCAGTTGCTCCTCGGCATAGCCCGACATAAACAGCACGGGAAGGTCGGGATGCGTATCCCGTGCCCGCGCGACCATGGACGGGCCATCCATATTGGGCATGACCACGTCGGAAATCAGCAGGTCGATCTTCTCACCGCTCGCCAGCACCTCCAGCCCCTGCTCGCCATCATTGGCGGTCAGCACCTTGTAGCCCTGACGCGAAAGGGCGCGTTCGGCGACGGCGCGGACCATATCCTCGTCCTCGACCACCAATACCGTGCCCGTGCCCCATGTCTCGCTGCGTTTGATCGGCAGCTTGGCGGGAACCGCCTGCTCCATGTCCGCGCCCTGATAGACGGGCAGATATATAACGAAGCTCGCTCCCCGGCCAATTTCAGACTCTGCGAAGATATAGCCGCCCGACTGCTTGACGATGCCATAGACGGTCGAGAGGCCGAGCCCCGTGCCCTTGCCCAATTCCTTGGTAGTGAAGAAGGGCTCGAATATCTTGGAAAGAATGTCGGGCGGGATGCCAAGCCCCATGTCCGACACCCGCAGCGCGGTATAATCGGCGGCAGGCAATATCTCCTGCCGCATCTCGCGCACCTTGCCGGCCGGAACCGCATAGGTCTGGATATTGAGGATGCCGCCCTCCGGCATCGCATCGCGCGCATTGACCGCCAGGTTCACGATCACCTGCTCCAGTTGGCCCGGATCAGCACGCACCGCGCCCAGGTTGCGGCCGTGGCTAACCTCCAGCTTCACGCTCTCACCCAGCAGGCGCTTCAGCAGGTTGGAGACGTCGGCAACGATGTCGGGCAGTTGCAGCACCTGCGGACGCAGCGTCTGCTGGCGCGAAAAGGCAAGCAGCTGGCGCGTCAGTCCCGCCGCGCGATTACTGTTCGACTTGATCTGCTGAATATCGTCATAGTCGCTGTCGCCCGGCGTATGGCGCATCAGCATCAGGTCGCAATGGCCGATGATCGCGGTCAGGATATTGTTGAAGTCATGCGCGACGCCCCCGGCCAGCTGGCCGATCGCCTGCATCTTGGTCGCCTGCGCGACCTGCCGCTTGAGCTTGCTTTCCTCGCTATTGTCCTTGAGGCTGAGCAGCACCGCCGCCTCGCCAAGGCCCCGCACACCCGCCAGGCTGAGCGCCGTCGGTTCCTCCGGCTCGTTGCGCAACCTGATGGCGATATCGCCTGACATTTGCGGGCCAACGGCAAAGCGGCGCACCGCGTCGGCGACCGCTGCCTGATCTTCCCGCACGACCAGATCGCCGGGATAGCTCGGTCGTTCGCTGCGCTTGAGCCCCGCCGCTCGCGAGAAGGCATTGTTGAGGAACAGGACGCGACCATCGCGATCCGCCATGGCAAGGCCGAAAGGCAGCAGGGACAGCAGCGTTTCGATATAGGAAAGCGCCGATGTACCGCCCGCGCTGCCCGCTGGCTCATCGATCAGCAGCAGCAGCATAGGACCATCCTGACCGGACACCTGATTACCAGCAGGCTGAGCCGTCCGACGCAAGGGCACCTGCAGCAACCGCAGCGGCAGCCCACCCGATTCCTCGCGCGCCAGAAATAGCCGCCCCTTGTCATCGACGCGCATATGGGCGGCAAAGTCGCGGCCGGTGATATTGGCGTCGATCCGGCCAGCGGCACGCAGCAGGAAAGCCCCGTTCGCCGCGCGGATACGCCCTTCACCGCCGATCATCACCGCCATGATCCCGGCCTCGCCCATCTGCCGCCCCGCGTCCCCGGTCAGCAGGCGGTGCACATCATCCAGCGCGTTGGGCTGGCGAACCGGGGTAAAACGCCACAGCAGATAATCTTCCGACCGGCCGGTGCGGCACAAATCGACATCCAGCCGGAGAGCGCCCTGCGCCACGCCTTCGACCCGCGCCTCACCATCGCGCCAGGCCGCGCGGGCGGCAGCGCTCAGGCTTTCCGTCAGGCCCGGCTCAGCGGTGAGATTGGGGGGCGTCGGAAATCCGGGAAACCATTCGCCGAACAGGTCGCTGGCGCAGACAAGCCGCCCGGCCCGGTCGGTCACGGCAATCGCCATGTTGGACGCATCCGCTGCGGCGCGCGCTACCGTCCAGTCCGGCACCGCCTCGCCATCGGCGGCTTCTTCCGGGAAAATACGCCGATACCAGCTGAGCAGCGCGGCGATGGCAAGGATCATCGCGCCGAACCCTGTGGCCATAGCCGGGTTGCCGGTCGCATAGATGACGAGAACCGCCGAAAGCAGCGCCGCCAATATCAGCAGCGGCAGGGACAGCCGGGAAGGGCGCTCGCCCGTCCACGCTTCCTCATCCCTTTTGACGCGCGAGGCCATCGGCCGGCCTTCCCCCTGAAAACGCCTGGACTATTCGCCCTGCGTCAGACGCGGGCGACTTCTTCCAATGCGCTGCTTTCGGGTGCCTTGCCAATCCTCAATTTACGCGCATGCCATTTCCGGCCCATCCGATGGCGCCAGATCCAGTCGGCAAGGAAATATCCCACCACCGCGAACGCGATCGAAATCAACGCCAGCCCAAACAGCATGGCGGGCGCCGCTTCGGAAAAGAGCCAGCCGCACCATTCGCGGATCGACGCATGCTTATCGACCAGCGCCATGAAACCGGACGCGTCAGCGCTGCGGCCCAGGAACCAGTTGCCGATATAGACCGAAGCCATAAGGAACAGCGGTGTAGTCGCCGGGTTGGACAGGAACGTCATGGCTGCCGCCAGCGGAATATTGGCCCGGAAAGGCAGCGCCAGCAGCGCCGCGCCCGCAATCTGCACGCCGGGGATCAGCAGGAATATCCCGACCAGCAATCCCAATGCCACGCCTCGCGGCACGGAACGGCGGGTGAAGCGCCACAGCGAGGGTTCCAGCACACGATGCGCCACGGGGGCGATGAAGCGGTTGTCTTCCAGCGATTCACGGGTCGGCGCGTTGGCATGCCACCACCGCGACAAGCGGCCCATGCTCGCTCTCGGACCCATCAGCGATGATCCTTCATGATGCGCTGCTGATCGCGCTTCCAGTCGCGTTCCTTGATCGTTTCACGCTTGTCGTGCGTCTTCTTGCCCTTGGCCAGAGCCAGTTCGACCTTCGCCTTGCCCCGGCTGTTGAAATAGACGCTCAAGGGGACGAGCGTCATGCCCTTGCGCTCGACCGCACCATGCATGCGCGCGATCTCCCGCTCGTGCAGCAACAGCTTGCGGGGCCGCTTGGGCTCATGATTATAGCGATTACCGTGGCTGAATTCGGGGATGTTGCTGTTGACCAGCCACACCTGATCGCCCTTCACCTCGGCATAGCTCTCGGCGATGTTGCCCTCGCCGAAACGGAGCGATTTCACCTCCGTGCCTTGCAGCGCGATGCCCGCTTCGAACACATCCTCAAGGAAATATTCAAAACGCGCGCGCCGGTTCTCGGCGACGATCTTCTTTTTGTCGAACAATTCGGGACGGGGGCGGGCCATGGGACTCTTAACTAACTCACTTCACCATATAAGGCCGCAGCCCATTTAGACGAGACCCGCAATTTCCAAAGCCCGATCGACAGCGGCGCGGCTCGATTCCGAAGGCCAGGTGATCGGCAGCCGCAGCTCACCCGGCATGTCGGACCGCACGCGGCTGAGCGCATATTTAACCGGCCCAGGTGAAGAATCGCTGAACAATGCGTCGTGCAGCGGGTAGAGCCGGTCCTGTAACGCCAGTGCACCAGCCCAGTCACCCGACGCGCAAGCCGCCTGGAACTCCGCGCAGAGACGCGGCGCGACATTGGCCGTGACGGAGATGCAGCCCTTGCCCCCCATGGCGTTGAATCCCAGCGCGGTTTCGTCATTGCCGGACAGCTGGCAGAAATCATCGCGGCAGGCGAGCCGCTGCGCGGTGACCCGCCCCAGATTCCCGGTGGCGTCCTTTATGCCCACGATCGTCTGATATTCTTCCGTCAGGCGGTGGATCACTGGCACGCCAATGTCGGTGATCGTGCGGCTCGGCACATTGTAAAGGACGATCGGCAGCTGACAGCGCTCGGCCAGATAGGCGAAATGCTGATAGACGCCTTCCTGGTTCGGCTTGTTATAATAAGGCGCGACCACCAGCGCCGCGTCCGCGCCAGACGCCTGCGCCGCGAACATATGCTCCAGAGCGATTCGCGTGTCGTTGGACCCGCAGCCCGCGATCACCGGCACCCGGCCCGCGGCCTGATCGACACAGATCGCGACGACGCGATTATGCTCCTCGACCGTCATGGTCGCGCTTTCGCCGGTGGTGCCGCAGGGCACCAAGGCACTGCTTCCCTCCTCGATCTGCCAATCCACCAGCGCGCGAAATGCCGCCTCATCCACGGCTCCGTCGCGGAAAGGGGTGACCAGCGCCGGAATCGACCCGGAAAACATCAATAAACTCCTTCAATTCACCGGCATTCCGGGGCACACTGTCGAGTGTAGGCGTCGGCGCGCTATAGCGCGTCATTCAGGGCCTGATAAGGATGGAATTGCGATGATGTCCAGTAGGCTGTCAGCTCGCCACCTCGAAACAGCAATGGTCCGCATGCCCTTGATCGCTCTTCTTCTTTTTACCGCCGGCGCCAGCGCCCAGACTGAAGCCCCCGTCGCGTCGCCCTATCCGGCTGGCGCGGTGGTCCAGCAACTGCCCGCGTCGACTCAGTCATCGCCTCAGCCGTCGCCCTGGAATCAGGTCAGCAGCCGAATCGGCGTGGCGTCCGATCCGTCCATCTCCGCGACGATCAGCCAGTGGCGCGCGTTGCAGCAGAGCGACGGCCTGGGCTTCTCCTCCTATGCCAGCTTCATCCTCGCCAATCCGGGTTGGCCGGGGGAGGACCGGATGCGGCGGCTGGCGGAAACCGGCATCAATCCCAACAGCTATGATCCGCGTCAGGTTACAGCCTTCTTCGCCCGCTTCCCCGCGCGCACCGCCACCGGCCATGCGCGCAATGCGCTGGCGATGATGCAGATGGGCCGCATGCCCGAAGCGCGCATCGCCGCACGCAGCGCCTGGGTCGGCGGCACGCTTTCGCCGGATGACGAGGCTCGGCTGCTATCGCTCTTCGGCAGCAGCTGGACGAGTGCGGACCATGACCAGCGCGCCGACGTGCTGCTGTGGGGCGGCGACATCGCCGGGGCGCAACGGATGCTCGCTTATGTGACGCCCACGCGACGGCCGGTCTACGAAGCGCGTATCGCCTTCCGCCAGAAGGCGCCGGACGCCGCCGCCCGGATGCAAGTCGCGGAACCGGTCGGCATATCCGACGCTGGCTTCGTCGCGGACAAGGCGACCTGGCTGTTGAACACGGGCAATTGGATCGCCGCACGGCAATATCTCGCCAACCGGCCCCAGCTGACCTTCCGCCCGGGCAATGCGGAAAAATGGTATGAGACATTGCTCGGCCAGGCGCGCGCCGCCGCCAATGACAGCCAGTGGAGCTTCGCCTATGGCATCGCCAGCAAGCTTGACGACGCCTATGCGCCCGGCACCGACGTTTCCAGCCGCCCGATCGGCGAGCGCGATGACTATACCAGCCTCGCCTGGCTGGCGGGATCGACCGCCTTCTACAATCTGAACCGCCCATCGGACGCGGCGGCGATGTTCCGGCGCTACGCAACGGCTGCCAAATCCCCCCAGACCCAGTCAAAGGGCTATTATTGGGCAGGCCGCGCAGCACTGGCAGCCGGTGATACGGCCACCGCGACCAGCTATTTCGCCCAGGCTTCGGTGTTCCCGGATCAGTTCTACGGCCAACTCGCCCTGGAACGCGTCGGAAAGCCGGTGCCCGCGCCTGCCCTTGTGGAACGGGCCGTGGAGATTTCCGCCGCCGATCGCACGTCCTTCAACAATCGCTCGGTCGTCCGCGCCGTGAAGGCGCTGGGGCAGATGGGCTATTGGGAAGATCAGAGCAAATTCGCCCGCGCCATCGCCAACAATGCCGACAGCGACAGCGATCATTATCTCGCCGCCGAACTCGCCAAGAGCATCGGCAGGCCCGACATGGGCGTGATGGTCGGCCGCCGCGCCGTGTCGAGCGGCCTCACCGGCTATGGCGAAAGCGCTTTCCCCCGCGTGCCCGTGCCGCCCACCGCGCAATCCAACTGGACGATGGTGCATGCCATCGCCCGGCAGGAAAGCCAGTTCGACCGCCAGATCGTCAGTCACGCAGGCGCGCGCGGCCTGATGCAGCTTATGCCCGGCACCGCGCGGGAACAGGCGGGCAAGCTTGGTCTCGGCTATGACCCCGGCTCGCTCAACGACCCGAGCTACAACATCATGCTCGGTTCATCCTATTTCCAGCGCATGCTCAACTATTATGGCGGCAGCTACCCGCTGGCCGTCGCGGCCTATAATGCCGGCCCCGGCAATGTGAACCGCTGGATTTCGGCCAATGGCGACCCGCGCCTGCCGGGCGCCGACATGTTGCGCTGGATCGAGCAGATCCCGCTTTTCGAAACGCGCAACTATGTACAGCGCGTGCTGGAAAATGCGGTTGTCTATGAAGCGATGAACCCCGAACGCGCCCGCTTCCGGGGTTCTAATACCCCACTCTCCAAATATCTGGGCAAGCAAACCCCGGGCTGACTGCCCTTATTCTCCGTTCGGGCTGAGCCTGTCGAAGCCCCCACTTCTCTTCGTTGAGATGAGGACTTCGACAAGCTGCATTCGAAGGGATAGGAAAGTCCGGTCATGACCCCTCACCCCAATTACATCAGCCCCGAAGGCTTTGCGAAGCTACGCGCCGAATATGATCAGTTGCTTGGCGTCGAGCGGCCCCGCATCGTGGAGATCGTCAGCTGGGCAGCGGGCAATGGCGACCGCAGTGAGAATGGCGACTATCTATACGGCCGCAAGCGCATGCGTGAGATCGACGGCCAACTCCGCCGCCTATCCAAGAAGATGAAGGACGCGAAAGTCGTCGATCCGCGTCAGCAGCCCGACAAGACCCGCGTCTTCTTCGGCGCGACCGTGACGATCGCCGACGAAGACGACAATCACCGCACCGTCACCATCGTTGGCAATGACGAGACCGACGCCAGCGCGGGTCGGATCGGCTGGAGCTCCCCCATCGCGCGCGCCCTGCGCAATGCCGCGGTAGGCGATCTACGCCGCGTCATGCTGCCCGCCGGGGAGAAGGAATATGAGGTGATGGAGATCGGTTATCCGGAGTGACGCGAAGCTCGTTAAGGGTTCGAACCATTCCCTCTCCCCTTCAGGGGAGAGGGTGCCGAGCTTAGCGAAGGCGGGAGAGGGGACTGTTAGGACGCCGTTTCCTCATTCCCCTCTCCCCAGCCCTCTCCCCTGAAGGGGAGAGGGAGGAAGTCCGCTACTCGTCCAACGCATTCCTCGCCCGCTTGCCGAAAGGGAAATGACTGGCCCCTCGAAAGGCGAAACCAACCGGCCCGCTCACCGCGCCGCGTTCTTCCCCATCGGCTGCGCCTGCGCGATCACCGCACCGGGCTTCGCCGCCAGCCGCGCGATCGTCTTCAGCGCATAATCCAACTGGAAATCCTCAATCCCCTTCTTCTTCAGCTCGTCAGCCGACATGGCGAAGCGCGGATCTTCCTTGGTGTCTTCTTCCAACGCGGCATTATCCGTCTTGATCTCATTGATCAGGTGACGTCGCAGATCGCTTTCGCGGAACTTCGGCCGGTTCTTGTAATCGGGGTCCGACAACTGCGGCACGCGAACGTCAGGCTCGATCCCGCCTTCCTGCACTGACCGGCCCGACGGCGTATAATAGCGCGCCGTCGTCAGCTTGAGCGCGGTCGTATTGGTGAGCGGCAGCATCGTCTGCACGCTGCCCTTGCCGAAGCTGCGCTCACCCATCACCAAAGCACGATGCTGGTCCTGAAGCGCGCCCGCGACGATTTCGGACGCTGAAGCAGACCCCGCATCGACCAGAACAACAACCGGCAGGCCCTTCGCGTCGTCGCCGGGCTTGGCATAATAGCGCTCGACATCGCCCTTGTTGCGGCCGCGCTGCGAAACGATCTCGCCACGCTCCAGGAAGGCGTCGCTCACCGAAACGGCTTCATCCAGCAACCCACCCGGATTGGACCGGAGGTCGAGGATATAGCCTGTCGGCTTATGCCCAAGGCTCTTGTCGATGCTACGGATCGCCTGTCGCAGGTCAGCGCCGGTATTGGCGGAGAAGCTGACGATATTGATCACGCCAACGCCGTTCTTCACTTCCCACTTCACCGGCTTCAGCTGGATGATCTCCCGCGTCAGCGTCACTTCGATCGGCTTGTCACGGCCCGCGCGCACGATGGTCAGCTTGATCGACGTGCCCGGCGCGCCGCGCATCTTGTCGACCGCTTCATCCAGCGTGCCGCCATAGATGAGCTGCCCGTCGAGATGGGTGATATAATCGCCCGCCTTGATCCCCGCGCGCCAGGCGGGAGTGTCCTGCGTCGGCGCGATCACCTTGACCGCGCCATCCTCCTGCGTGACCGACAGGCCAAGGCCGCCATAGCTGCCCTCCGTCTGGGTCCGCAGATTCTGGAAATCGCGCGCGTCGAGGAAGCTGGAATGCGGGTCGAGGCTGGCCAGCATGCCGTCAATCGCACCCTTGATCAGCTTTTCGTCATCCACCTTCTCGACATAGTCGCTGCGGACTTTCTGGAAGACGTCCATGAACTCGTCGAGCGCCTTGTAGCTGCTCGCTTCCCCGTCCGCGAGCGCGGCCGTGGTGGCGGGGATGAGCGCGAGTGCGCCAAGGGCAACGGCGCCCCGGAAGAAATTGGATTTCATTGCTGTCCTGAGTCCTGGCATCAAGCCATCAGTATAGGATGCTTCTCAGGCATACGCAAAGCATCGGTTACGGCGTAGCGCCGGACACGGCGCTATTCGTGCGGCCGTAACGCCTGATTGAGATCCTCCATCACTTGGGCGATCGGTTCGACCACGGTGACGCTACGGCCTTCACCAAAGCGGATGCGGGTGCCGTCCGTGACGGACGATACGAAGGTGACCTGCGCGGCATTGATGGCGGTTTCGGTCCGGTCGGCGCCCACGAACATCACGAGCATGGCTGTCCTCTCCTTCTTGTTGGATGGAGAGGTTAGCCGCATTTGCGCATGGCGCCAGCCATTTTTCCCTGAAGTCGGCGTCAATCCAATCGAATAGCCTCGATAAAAAGGCTGGCCCGCGCGTCCAGCCGCTGCGCTTCGCTCGCCAATTGGCTTGCCGCATGCCGGATGTTGCGCGCGCCATCGACCGCCGCGTCGGCATTGCCGCTGATCTGGCTGGCGCTCAGCCGGACATGATCGCTGGACTCGCCCGCTTCGGACATGCTGGCGGCGATGCCCCGGCTGAAGGCGCCATGGCGCGCCACAGCATCGAACACGGAAGCCGACAGCCGATCGGCCGTCTCAATCGCGGACCCCATCAGCTCATGGCCCTGCGCCACATGACCGACAGTCGCGCGGATATGGTCTATCCGATCGGCAATTTCCGCTGCGGCTTCGCGGGTCTGCCCCGCAAGCAGCTTCACCTCGCGCGCGACAACGGCAAAGCCTTGGCCCGCCTCCCCGGCGCGCGCGGCCTCGATGCCCGCATTCAGGGCCAGCGTGGCCGTCGCCCGCGCCACCGCGTCGATCAGCGCCGTCACTTCTCCGATGCCATCCGCCTGAACGCGCAATTGTTGGGTCTGTGCTGACCCCAGCCGCGTCTGTTCGACCGCCGCCTTGATCGCGGCACCAGCCTGACGCACCTCATCCTCGATCGACTGAAACAGCAGGCCAAGGTCGTTGGCCGATCCAGCGATGCCGGACAGATTGTCAGCGGTTTGCGCGGCGGCCACCGCCATGCCCGCAGCCGCCTGCCCGTTATGGGCCGCGCGTTCCGCCGCGTCGCTCGCCAGCCGGGACAGCATATCCGCCATCCCCACCAGATCGGCGATCAGCGTTGCGATATCGTCGCGAAAGCTGCCGCTCTCCCGCGTCACGCGCTCCAATCGCTCCGCCCGCGCGATCGCCACGCGTGCATCCCGCTCCGCTGCCAGCTTCAGCAGCAACTGCCCGCCGACCATCCCGGCATAACGGCCGCCTTCTATGACAATCAGCCCTTCGCACTTTTGCCCCTGCGCTGCGTAGAGGTCGATCAGCATCTCGATCGTGGCGCTCCGCTCGACCGAGGCGCAGGGCCGGATATGGTCATCCAACCGCCCGCCAAAGCTCGGGTTACGCAGCAGCGCATGGCCAAAAGGATTGAACAGAATCCGTCGCATGTCCCGCTCATAGATCGCGCCCTTGGGCCGATCCGCTTCGTCCAGAACGGGCAGGAGCCGCAGCGAAGGATTTTGCTGAAAATGCTCCACCGCTTCGCTCAACGGCCGCCCGATCCGGATCGCCGGACTGGTGGAGACGAAGGGCAAGCCCTGCCAGCGAGGCAGCGACGGCGAAGGATCGAGCATCATGGGCGCGTACATGAGTTGCTGGTAGCGCCCGAATGGTAAATGAGCAGTTAGATTTTGATGACAGATTTATGACAACGCACTGTTTTGTCTTGGTTTTTTACGGCATTTGATAGTTGAATGCTTCCTTGGCGAGCTTGACCACCTCCGGGTCGGCCTCAGGAAAATCCATCGGCACCAACTTTTCCAATGACTTGGCGACATATTTCAGCGCGGCGATCCGCCCGGCCGCACGGTGATTATTGTCGATCACCTGCCATGGCGCATATTTGCTGTCCGTCTTCTGAAACATGTCGTGCATCGCGTCGAGATAATCGTCGCGCCGCGCCCGGTTGCGATAATCCTCCTTGCCCGTCTTCCACCGCTTCCACGGCGTGTCGAGCCGCTGCGCCAGCTGCTTGTCCTGCGTTTCCTGGGTAATGTGGACGAACAGCTTGATGATGTTGGTACCCGCGTCCTCCTGCTGCTTTTCAAAGGCGTTTATCTCGTCATAGGCGCGCTTCCATTCGCCCTTGGAACAGAGCCCTTCCACCCGCTCGACCAGCACGCGCCCGTACCAACTGCGGTCGAACACCGCGATGTTGCGGCCTGCGGGCAGCCGGGTCCAGAAACGCCAGAGGAAATGATGGTCGCATTCTTCGGCGGACGGCGCGGCGATGGGCCAGACCCGATAATAGCGCGGGTCCCATTGCGCGGTCATCCGCTTGATGATGCCGCCCTTCCCCGCCGCGTCCCAGCCTTCGAACAGGATGACCGACCGCCGGTCATGGATCACATGGGCAACCTGAATCTTCGCCAGCCGCTCCTGCAGCTTTTCCAGCTCCGCCTCATAGTCGCCTTTGAGAGGCTTGCCCTTCTCATAATCGGCAAGGTCAATCGCCATGCGCGTCATCCTTCCTGTTCAGATGAGGAAAGCAACGCCCGAAGCGGCGAAAAGTCAAATCTGCCCCGCCCCTGCCTCGTCATCCCAGCGAACGCTGGGATCTCAAGAGGCAAAGTGCGATCTCGACCGAGATCCCAGCTTTCGCTGGGATGACGGTAGGGTGATTAGGCCTTGGCCTGCGGCTCCACCACGCGAACATGCAGTTCCCGCAGCTGCTTGAACTCCGCCGCGCTCGGCGCGCCCATCAGCAGGTCTTCGGCGCGCTGGTTCATCGGGAACAGCGTCACCTCGCGCAGGTTCTGCGCCCCGCACAGCAGCATCACGATGCGATCGACACCAGCGGCCATCCCGCCATGCGGTGGCGCGCCATATTGAAACGCGCGATAGAGGCCGCCGAAACGCTCCTCCACATCCTGTTGGCTGAGGCCCACCTTCTCGAACGCCTTCACCATCAGCTCCGGCGACTGGTTACGGATCGACCCCGAAGCAATCTCATAGCCGTTGCAGACCATGTCATACTGATACGCCTTGATCGTCAGCGGGTCCTGATGCTCCAGCGCGTCCATCCCGCCCTGCGGCATGGAGAAGGGGTTATGCGCAAAGTCGATCGATTTCGATTCCTCATCATATTCGTAGAAGGGGAAGTCGACGATCCAGCACAGTTCGAACCGATCCTTGTCGATCAAGTCCAGCTGCTCGCCCACGCGAATGCGCGCCAGCCCCGCCAACTTGGCGGCCTGCGATTCCTTACCCGCCGCAAAGAACACGCCGTCATTGGGGCCAAGGCCCAGCGACTCGATCAGCTTCGCCGTCCGCTCCTCGCCATGGTTCTTGGCAATGGGACCGCCGGGCACGCCATCCTTGATGTTGATATAGCCAAGGCCCGAATAGCCCTCGCCCCGCGCCCAATTATTCATGTCATCGAAGAATTTACGGCTGCCCGCACCAGCGCCGGGAGCCGGGATCGCACGAATGACGCTGCCGCTCTCGACCAGCGACGCAAAGATGCCGAAGCCCGACCCATGGAAATGCTCGGTCACGTCCTGAATCAGGATCGGATTGCGCAGGTCCGGCTTGTCCGATCCATATTTCAGGATCGCCTCGTCATGAGGAATGCGCGGGAAGCTGCCCGCAGGCGTCACCGGCTTGCCGTCGGCGAACTGCTCAAACACCTGGGCAATCACCGGCTCCATCGTGTTCCACACATCCTCCTGCGTGACGAAGCTCATTTCGAGGTCAAGCTGGTAGAACTCGCCCGGCAGACGGTCGGCGCGCGGGTCTTCGTCGCGGAAGCAGGGTGCGATCTGGAAATAGCGGTCAAAGCCCGCCACCATCAGCAGCTGCTTATATTGCTGCGGCGCCTGCGGCAGGGCGTAGAACTTCCCCGGATGGATGCGGCTCGGCACCAGAAAGTCGCGCGCGCCTTCCGGGCTGCTCGCGGTCAAGATCGGCGTCGAATATTCGGTGAAGCCAGCCCCTTCCATGCGGCGGCGCATGTCGGAGATGACCTTGGTCCGCTTGACGATGTTCGCATGCAGCGTTTCGCGCCGCAGGTCGAGGAAGCGGTAGCGCAGGCGGATATCCTCGGGATACTCCTGCTCCCCCGCGACCGGCAGCGGCAATTCGGCGGCGGTCGACTGCACCGTCACGCTGTCGGCCACGACCTCGATCGTGCCGGTCGGCATCTTGGGGTTGGTCGCTTCGGGGCCGCGCGCCACGACCGTACCGTCGATCGTCACCACTGATTCGAGACGCAACGCCTCAAGCACCCTCAGCGGGTCGCTATCCGCCTTCGCGACGATCTGGGTGATCCCATAATGATCGCGCAGATCGATGAACAGCACGCCGCCATGATCACGCTTGCGATGGACCCAGCCCGACAGGCGAACAGTCGCGCCGACATCACCTTCACGAAGGGCGCCGCAGGTGTGGGTGCGATAGGCGTGCATGGCGTTTTGGTCTTTCAGCTTCGTTTTACGGAAATGACAAATTGTTGCAGCCCCGCTATGGGCACTCATGTCGAACATCGACGAGCCCGCCAGGGAGCGGGCCAGCCCATAATAAGATCGAAGACCATATGCAAATCCATCCGCTGATCACCGACAGCAAGACTCTCGCTTCATTTTGCGCCCGTATCGCCAAATCGCCCTACATCGCAGTCGATACCGAGTTCATGCGCGAAAACAGCTATTGGCCCGACCTCTGCCTCGTCCAGGTGGCCGACAGCAACGAAGCCGCCGCGATCGACCCCAAGGCGCCGGGCCTCGACCTTAGCCCCCTGCTCGACCTGATGGTCGACAATGAGGATGTGCTGAAGGTCTTTCATGCAGGCGGGCAGGACCTGGAGATCATCTACAACCTGACCGGCCGCACCCCGCACCCGATGTTCGACACGCAGATCGCGGCGATGGCCTTGGGCCTTGGCGAGCAGATCGGTTACGGCAATCTCGTCGACGCATGGCTCGGCGTGCAACTCGACAAGGGCGCGCGCTTCACCGACTGGGGCCGCCGCCCGCTCGACAAACGGCAGATCGACTATGCGATCGGCGATGTCACCTATCTGATCCAGATTTTCCCGATGATGCTGGAGGAATTGCGCAAGACCGGCCGCGGCGATTGGCTGGACCAGGAAATGGAGCGTGTCTGCGATCCCTCCAACTATGTGAACGAGCCGCATGAAGCCTGGAAACGCGTCCGCATCGCTAGCCGCAAGGCCGATGTGCTCGGCCGCCTGAAAGCGCTCGCCGCATGGCGCGAGATCGAGGCGCAAGACAAGAATTTGCCGCGCGGTCGCATCGTCAAGGATGAGACGCTGGCCGACATCGCCAGCCATCCGCCCCGGTCCCAGGAAGACCTTGGCAAGGTTCGCGGCCTGTCCGCCACCTGGAAGACCAACGACATCGGCGCGCGCCTGATGGCGGCGCTCGGCAGCCACACGCCGCTCGACAAGGATGAGATGCCCGAACGCGATCCCAAGCGTCCCGGCCTTGGCAAGGACGGCGCGCTAGTCGCGGATTTGCTAAAGCTCCTCCTCAAGATTCGCTCGCGCGACATCAACGTCGCCGCCCGCCTCTTGGCCCGCAGCGACGATCTGGACGCGCTGGCCGCAGGTGTCCGCGATGACCTGTCGATCCTGGAAGGCTGGCGCTATGAACAATTCGGCCGCGATGCCGTTGACCTTGTCGAAGGCCGCCTGGCCTTTGCGGTCAAGGGCGGCCGCCTCAAGATGACACGCACCGAATAGGAGCAATTATAATGCGGGCAGCGGCGCTGATGATTCCCCTTCTGTTGGCGGCCTGTACCGCCGCTGACGGACAAGGCCCCAGCACCACGCCAGCGGCAGCCGAGGGCCCTTGCCGCAACGACGGCCTTGACCGCTTCGCCGGCCAGACCGCCAGCGCCGACATCGGCGCACAACTGCTGGAAGCATCCGGCGCCCGCACCCTCCGCTGGGGCGCCCCCGGCATGGCCATGACCATGGACTTCCGCCCCGATCGCCTCACCGTCAGCTATGACGAGAAGATGGTAATCACCTCAGCGAGATGCGGTTAGCGCACTCCTGCTCCCCCTCCCGCAGGCGGGAGGGGGTCGGGGGGTGGGCCAGCGCAACGCCAGTCTCTAATGAAGAAGCTCACTAAGCTCGCCCCACCCCTAACCCTTCAAACGAGTCACCTGCCTCGTTTGAACGCTTGCGGCAGGGAACGGCCACCGTCACCCAAACACCACACCCCCCTCAAAAACCATCCTATTCCCAACACCAGCCCAAAATTCACCCTGTCCTATTCCCCCACAACAACCCTACCCCGCCGCTCTCTTTGAAACGTCCACATCACCCCCTCGCGCCCACGCGCGCCTGCCCTCGCTCGCGCATACACTGTGAACTTCGACGGAAATCCGCCATTTTTGGCGCATCACCTCAACATTCCAGTCCTACAAGCGCGCCGCTACCGATCCGGTTCACATGGCGCTTGCCATCGATCTCCAGCCAATCCGGCGTCACCTCCAACCGCCTGCCCCGGATGGTCGTGCGCAGATGCTCCACCGCGATCCGGTTGCGGGCCACGATCCGCAAAATGGCGAGCCCCTCGCCCCGCGCCGCCATGACGCTGTAGCGATCACCACGCAGCAGGAACCGCCAGCTACCATTGGCGGCCAGCCATTCATTGCCCTGAATCACCTGCACCGGGTTGCCGTCCATATCCCCCATTCGCAGGCTGATCCGCGTCGCCCCCCGGCTGCGGCGCGGCGGCGCGAACATCAGGATCGGCTCGCCATCCAGCACCAGAGGGATTGGCGTATCGCGCAGCGGCCGTGAGCCCCCGACGATCAAAGTCGGCAACTCCGAGGAAAATGGCATGCGGTCCCGCGCGAAGTGCCGCTGGCGGACCACCGGATTGGTATGAAATCCCTGCACCTGCGCCGTGGTCAGCCGCCCCTCCTCCACCAGCGCGTGGCAAGTCGGGCAGAGCAATGTCGCTTGGGGCGAATCGGGCAGGCGAAGATAGCGATAGATGGTGACGCCGCATCGGACGCAGGCAAAGCCACAGGCCTCACGAACGGCCTCACGCTGCGGCTCAGTTAATTCAGGCAGCGAAAGCATCACCGGCAAGGCCATGAAGGACACCCTTTGCAACCGCGCCCCGCGTCATTGCGAAGCAACGTTACCCAGCGGCATCCTTCCCCGGATACAGGCTTTTCATTGTCCCTTCAGTCAGGACATATGGTCGAAATAAATTGGCGTCAGGTCAAGGGGGCGCGAACGCCCGTCAACGCTGTGGCAGCAAATCCAGATTGCGCGACGCCGCGATGTTCCGAATGCGGCCCGGCCGAGGCATGGACTTGACCGCGATTTCCGCGATGTCGCCCGCGCTGAACAGTTCGACATTGCCGACGTCGAAGATGCGCTGGCCGAATGTCTGCGTGATGCGCACGCTGCGAATGCTCGACAGCGCGATCTCGGTGCGCTGCTTGGCCAGCAGCCCGCGCTCCATCAGCACCTCCCGGTCGGACAATGCCAACCGCTCCCCCTTCGTCCGCAGCCACCAGACCCCGATCGCCAGCAGCCCCACGACAGAAATCAGCAGCAGGATGAACAGAAATGGATGCGCGCGAAACATCGCAGGATGCTCGTCATACAACCAGGCGTCGCTCATCATTCGTCCCATCAAGAAGTGCGCACGGACATGATCATGGATGCGCCGCCCGCGTCAATCCTTGGCTAACGCGGCCCTCCACGAAAGGAGGGGGCTTGGAGGAGGTCACCCCGAACGAAGGAGTGTTAGCTCTCATCCCCCATCCGCAGCGCCGCAATGAAGGCCTCCTGCGGGATCTGTACCGACCCATATTCCCGCATCCGCTTCTTGCCCTCTTTCTGCTTCTCCAGCAGCTTCTTCTTGCGGGTGATGTCGCCGCCATAGCATTTGGCGGTGACGTCCTTGCGCATCGCCGCGATCGTTTCGCGGGCAATTACCTTGCCGCCGATCGCCGCTTGAATCGGGATCTTGAACAGGTGACGAGGGATCAGGTCCTTCAGCCGCTCGCACATATGCCGCCCCCGCGCTTCGGCAGCGCTGCGGTGAACGATCATCGAAAGCGCATCGACCGGTTCGTTGTTAACGAGGATGCTCATCTTGACGAGGTCACCCTCGCGGGTGCCGATCTGATGATAGTCGAAGCTGGCATAGCCCCGGCTGATCGACTTCAGGCGATCGTAAAAGTCAAACACCACTTCGTTGAGCGGCAGCTCATAGGTCACCTGCGCGCGTCCGCCGACATAGGTCAGGTTCTTCTGGATACCGCGCCGGTCCTGGCAGAGCTTCAGGATCGACCCCAGATATTCATCGGGGCAGTAGATCACCGCCTCGATCCATGGTTCCTCGATCATCTCGATATGGTTCGGGTCGGGCATGTCGGCGGGGTTGTGCAGATGGCGCACCTCCCCATCCTTCATGTGCATCTCATAGACCACCGACGGCGCGGTGGTGATGAGGTCGAGATCATATTCGCGCGTCAGCCGCTCCTGGATGATCTCCAGATGCAGCAGCCCCAGGAAACCGCAGCGGAAACCGAAGCCCAGCGCCGCCGACGTCTCCATCTCGAAGGAGAAGGACGCATCGTTCAGCCGCAGCTTCGAAATCGAATCGCGCAGCTTCTCGAAATCATTGGCATCGACCGGGAACAGCCCACAGAAGACCACCGGCTGCACTTCCTTGAAGCCCGGCAGCGGATTGGCGGCAGGATTCTTGACCGTGGTGATCGTGTCGCCCACGCGGGTCTGGCTGATGTCCTTGATCTGCGCCGTGATGAAGCCGATCTCGCCCGGCCCGAGTTCCGGCAGCTGTTCGATCTTGGGCCGCATGCATCCGACGCGGTCGATCAGATGCTCGGTCTCGCCGATCATGAACTTGATCTGCTGCCCCTTCTTGATCACGCCATTGACGACGCGGACCAGGATGACGACGCCGAGATAAGGGTCATACCAGCTGTCGACCAGCATCGCTTCCAGCGGCGCGTTGCGATCACCCTTGGGCGGCGGGATCTTCGCGACAATAGCCTCAAGGATGTCATCGATACCAATGCCAGACTTGGCGCTCGCCAGCACCGCTTCCGAAGCGTCGAGGCCGATCACTTCCTCGATCTCCGCTCGCACCTTCTCCGGCTCAGCGGCGGGCAGGTCGATCTTGTTCAGTACCGGCACGATCTCATGGTCATGCTCGATCGACTGATAGACATTAGCCAGCGTCTGCGCCTCCACGCCCTGCGCCGCGTCCACGACCAGCAGCGCGCCCTCGCACGCAGCCAGGCTCCGGCTCACTTCATAGGCGAAGTCGACATGGCCTGGCGTGTCCATGAGGTTGAGCTCATAAGTCTCGCCATTCTTCGCGACATAGTCGAGGCGCACGGTCTGCGCCTTGATCGTGATGCCGCGCTCCTTCTCGATATCCATATTGTCGAGGACCTGGGCCGACATCTCACGGTCGGTCAGTCCCCCGGTGCGCTGGATCAGCCGGTCGGCCAGCGTCGACTTGCCATGGTCGATATGCGCGATGATCGAGAAATTACGGATGTGCGAAAGGTTGGTCATGGACCGCGCCGATAGCAGCCATTTGCGAGCCTGTCAGCAGAGCTTGCAACCAGCCTGACCATCAGTAGGAAAAGCCAGCAAGCTATGGTAATTGACGCGAGCCTTAAACGGGTCGTACCATAATAAAAATTCCATAATTAACCGCTCGAAAGGGATTTGGGGCAATGTTCAAGACGGTTTCCGCGCTCGTCGCGACAGCATCGATGCTTGTTACGCCGATGTCTGCGATGGCGCAGACGAATATGAGTTCTTCTGGCAAGACCTATAAGGATGGCACCACCAAAGGCGCCTCCTCGGGCCGCAGGTCGCAGGAGCGCGCTCAGCAGGAGATTCCCCGCTGCACCCGCCGCCTTGGCACTGTCGCGATTGTCGAACCCGACAACCAGTGGTGGCGCGAGTTGAACCTGGGCAGCCCGGAAGCGATCCTCAAGGTGTTCATCCAGCAGTCCGGCTGCTTCGGCATCGTCAACCGCGGCCGCGCCATGCAGAGCCGGGCGATGGAACGCGCCATGGCGGACTCGGGCGAATTGCAGGCTGGATCGAACCTGGGCCGGGGCCAGGTCAAGGCAGCCGATTATTATCTGGAGCCTGATATCGTCTCGTCCAACCGCAATTCTGGCGGCGGCGGCTTCGGCGCGGCACTTGGCGGCCTGATGGGCGGCACGTTCGGCGCACTTGCTGGGGGCCTCAACATCAAGAAGAAGGAAGCGAACGTCACGCTTTCCATCGTCAACGCCCGCACGACGGAAGAAGAGGCGCTGACCGAGGGATACGCCCGCAAGACCGACATCGGCTTCGGTGGCGGCGGCGGTGCCGGTTGGTGGGGTGGCTTTGCTGCTGCCGGTGCGAGCGGCTACCAGAATACCGAGATCGGCCAAGTGATCGTCCTGGCCTATCTGGACGCCTATACCAAGCTGGTCACGCAGATGGGCGGGTTGCCTGCCAACGCGGCAGCAGCAGCCCCCCGCGCGCAGTAAAATCTTAATACAGGGCTTGGCACCAATGCCGAGCCCCTGTTCTTATCTCTTTGCTCACCACCGCTGTCGATGCGACGGAATATACATCTTCGTTAAACGGTACGGGACGAGGCTTCAGCGTGCACAAACCTATTTCCACGCCGCCGTCGCCACCACGATATTATCGCCTCGCCTGCGGGACGCTCCACCAGTCTGTTGATGCCCGCGCCCAAAGTTAACGCGGCAAGAAACGCGGAGAAGAAGGCGAGCCACGGGCTGTAGCCCTGCTCCGCCATTTTCAGCATCACGACAAAACCCACATGCTGATGGATGAGGTAGAAGGAATAGCTGATCCCACCCATCCAGAGCAGTGGACGTGACGCGATCCACTGCAGATGCCCTCTGATCAGCGCTGCAAAGCCTGCAAGCAGAATACAAGCCATTAGCGTGACGTCCCAACTTTCCACGAAGGCGACCGACAGCAGTGCAAGGAGGGAGTAGGGAGATTGCTGGCGCCAGCTTCGCTGACCGGACCATACACGGTACGACAGCATCCCGATGATGAAGAAGGGGAGATAGCGCAGTACCAAAAGCATGACGATGCGTTCTGGCATGTCGGGCCATAACCCATAAATCGCGCGAACCGCGAGCCACAATGCCAGCATCGGTTCGAGCCTTTTCAATCCAGCCCATTTCCAGATCGATATCATGCAGAAGTAAAAGGCGATTTCGACGGTCAAAGTCCAATAAGCGCCGTCTACCTCAGGAAGAAACGCGAACCCCTGCAACATCGTGAAGTTAGCCAGGATAGCGCTGGGACCTACCAGCAATTGGGACGCCTTTGCCGCATATTCGATCGACAAGGTTAGCAACATCGCGACGATATAAGCCGGATAAAGCCGAGCGATCCGGTTTACCGCAAAGTCGGCGACGCTACCGATCCGATCCAGCGTGAAGAATATGGCGAAGCCCGAGATCGTGAAAAACAGCAGGACGCGATAATTGCCCCCGGGAAAGCTGAAGGGCACGTGCGCCGCTTGGGGAAAAAGCTCGTGGAAACGCGTGGAATAATGAAAAATCAGCACGCACAGCGCGCCGATGCCTCTCAAAGCATCCAATTCCGCCAAGCGGTTCCGAGTAGGCAATGCAGTCACTCGAATGCATTAGCAATGAAACAGCAATCAATCGGTTAAGATATTAGGGTCGGATATATATTGTTGCTGGCACCTCCATGCGGAGTCCAGCTTGGAAGGTCAGCCGCCCTGCTCCGCTGTGCGCTTCAGCCGTGCAAGTTGCTTAGAAACAGCCTCCCGCTTTTGTATCCCGGCTAAGGTTGGCGGCATCGCCCCTGCAGGTGTGTTCGCTGCTCCACCAGCGCGCCGATGAAGCAATCAAGGATATATTGTTTGCACGTCGCCCAGGATTTCGACGCTGCTGACTACCTCGAAGCCGAATCGTTCGCAGACTTAACTTCCGCTTGGACGGCCGTTCCGCCAGCGAGCGCAGTGACCAGGATGGCCCGAATAGAGTTCCGCATGCCTTCCTCCCGCCTCTGAAAGACGGGAGAAATTATCTCAGCCTTTAGCGTGATCCAATATGCCCGCGATTGCCGCAGTCACATCGTCCATGTCAGCCATGCCGTCCACACGAGACACAATCCCTCGCGCCTCATAGATTGGAAGGATGGGGGCGGTCTTAGCGCGATATTCCGCCATCCGGGTGCGAACCGTTTCTTCATTATCGTCGGGACGGCGCTTGAACTCATGCCCATGACATTTGTCGCACTCATCAGCGACCTTGGGCTGCTTGAAGCTGTCGTGATAGCCCTCACCACAGGTCGCGCAGGTGAAGCGGCCCGTGATACGCTCAACCAGAGCGTCCTCATCGACGTCGAGTTCGATGACATGGTCCAATGTACGGCCGCGATCGGCAAGAATGGCGTCGAGCGAATGGGCCTGAGCTTCGGTGCGCGGATAGCCGTCGAAGATCACGCCAGTGCTGTCGGCCAACCCATCCAATGCTTCGCCGATGATGCCGGAAACGATTTCATCCGAAACCAGTTCACCCGCCTCCATCACCGCCTTGGCCTTGAGGCCAATCGGCGTCTGCGCCTTTACCGCCGCCCGGAGCATGTCACCCGTCGACAGCTGAACCATGCCACGGGTTTCGACCAGGCGGCTCGCCTGCGTGCCCTTCCCTGCTCCCGGAGGACCCAGCAGAATGATATTCATTTTGCGCATACTCCCCTGTTCTTGCGCCGCGCCTCGATGCGCTTTTAGCGAAGGCGTCCCTTCAGCTTCGCCTTCTTGATCAGATCCCCATATTGGTGAGCCAGCAAATGGCTCTGGATCTGCGTCACGGTATCCACCGTGACATTGACCACGATCAGCAGACTCGTCCCGCCCAGATAGAAGGGAATACCCGCCCGGGCGATGGCAAATTCCGGCACCAGGCATATGATGGCCAGATAGGCAGCACCAATCACCGTGATCCGGGTCAGCACATAGTCCAGATAATTTTCGGTGTTCTTGCCGGGACGGATGCCCGGTATAAACCCGCCATTCCGCTTGAGATTATCTGCCGTCTCCTCAGGATTGAACACAACCGCGGTGTAGAAGAAGCAGAAGAACACGATACCCAGGCCGTAAAGGCCCATGTAAACCGGGCTGCCGTGCGACAGATATTGGTTCAGCGTCAGTACGAAATCCCCAAGCCTGCTCTCACCGGCAATGGTTCTACCCGCGAACTGGGAAATGGTGAGTGGCATCAGCAGAAGCGAACTGGCGAAGATCGGCGGGATAACGCCGGCGGTATTTACCTTGAGCGGCAGATGGCTGCGATCCGCTTGCATCAATCCCTGACGAGTCTGGCGCTTGGGATACTGGATCAGCACGCGGCGCTGCGCGCGCTCCATGAAACAGATCAGCAAGATCAAGCCGACCGCCAATGCGATGACCATCACGATCAGCAGACCCGAGATCGATCCCTCGCTGCCCGATTTGAAAAGATTGCTTAGGGTGACCGGAAGCTGAGCAACGATACCAGCCATGATTATTAGGCTGACGCCGTTGCCGATACCGCGCGACGTGATCTGTTCACCCAGCCACATCAGGAACATCGTGCCCCCGATCAGCGACACGACCGCTGCGATCCGGAACAGAAAACCGGGATCGACCACTGCTTGCACGCCCGATTGTGCACCGAAGCTTTCGAGGCCGACCGCGATGAAATACCCTTGCACCGCAGTCAGGCCAACCGTGCCGTAACGCGTATACTGGTTGAGCTTTTTGCGACCGCTCTCGCCTTCCTTCTTGATCGCGGCGAGTTGCGGCGAAAGGCTGGCCGCGAGCTGTACGACGATCGAGGCCGTGATATATGGCATCACCCCGAGCGCGATCAGGCTCATGCGTGACAGAGAACCACCCGAAAAGGTGTTGAAGATGTCCAGGACACCACCGTTCGTCTGCTTGTAAAGCTGAGACAGCGCGGTCGGGTCGACGCCCGGTAGCGGCACGAAACTCAGGAAGCGAAACACGATCAAGGCGCCCAGTGTGAACCATAGGCGCTTCTTGAGGTCGGTCGCCTGGCTGAACTTTGCCAGGCTGAGATTGGATGCGAGCTGGTCGGCTCTCGATGCCATCTTGGCTGCCCTTCAAAACATCTTGGCCAAGGTCACGCCCCAGCCTGAATCGCTAATCCCTTAGCGGGGTCATGGGGCGCTGTCGAACCGGGATTTGCGGATGATGCGACAAAGTGCGCCTTCAGCGTCCCGCCCTTCCTTGCGTTCCCCATTTCCTTTCGAGCGGAGTCGAGAAACGGGTGATGTCCTGACGGTACCGAGACAGTGCGCGACACGATCTGACGAAAGGAAGGCTGCCGGAACATTGCCCGAAACACATAGCCCCGCTCACCCATATCGGGCAGCGGGGCCATGCTTGCAAGCCTTGGCGGCTTGATTAGGCCTTGGCCGCGGCCTTCTTGGCAGCCAGGGCCGTGCCCTTCTTGGCCTTCGCCTTATCGGCAGCGGGAACGACTTCGATCACCTGGACCTTGCCGCCAGCCTTCTCGACCGCCTCGACAGCGCCCTTCGAGGCACCGGCGACCAGCAGGTTGACCTTGGCGGTCAGTTCGCCCTTGGCGAGCAAACGGACGCCGTCCTTGCCGCCGCGAGCCAGCGCAGCAGCCTTCAGCGCCGCATGGTCGATGGTCGCATTGGCGTCGAGCTTGCCGGCGTCGATCGCCTTCTGCACCGCGCCCAGGTTCACGATCGCGTAATCCTTGGCGAAAATGTTGTTGAAGCCGCGCTTCGGCAGCCGCATGTGCAGAGGCATCTGGCCGCCTTCGAAGCCGTTGATCGCAACGCCCGAACGCGCCTTCGCACCCTTCTGGCCGCGACCAGCGGTCTTGCCCTTGCCCGAGCCGATACCACGGCCGACGCGCATCCGACCCTTACGGGCACCGGCATTGTCATTGAGTTCGTTAAGCTTCGTCATTGTGCACTCGCTTTCGCTATGTTCGCGCGAGGCATGATTGCTCTTTGAGCAGTCATGCCGAAGTCCCAGCGAAGGCTGGGACCGCTGGCGGCTGAACGCGACTTCTCGGGTCGCGCCTAGCCAAATGAAACCGGGGGTCTCCTCACAAGAGAACTCGCCATCCGGCATGATATCCCAGCCTATGCTGGGATTTTGGAAGTCGCGCCTTTAGCGCGTCTTCCAAAAAAACGAAAGAGGGGTTTCCCCCTCTCCCGCTTCATTCCATTGTGATCGGAAGGCTCAGCCCTCGACTACTGCGACCATGTGGGGAAGCTTGGCAATGGCACCGCGGACTTCCGCTGTGTCTTCCAGTTCAACCACGCGGTGCATCTTGCCAAGGCCGAGGCCGATCAGAATCTTCTTCTGGTCGGCGGGACGGCGGATCGGTGAGCCGATCTGCTTGATCTTGATCTTCGCCATATCCGTTACTCCACGATCGCTTCGGCATCAGCCTGCGCGACTTCGGCCGAGGCGCCACCACGACGAAGCAGGTCAGCAACCTTCTTGCCACGACGCTGCGCCACCGACTTCGGACTGGTCTGTTCGCCCAGCGCCGAGAAGGTCGCACGAATCATGTTGTACGGGTTCGACGTGCCGTTCGACTTCGTCACAACGTCTGCAACGCCGAGGCTTTCGAACACCGCGCGCATCGGACCACCGGCGATGATACCCGTACCGGCCGGGGCCGAACGAACCGTCACCTTGCCCGCGCCGAAATGGCCGAGGCCATCATGGTGCAGCGTGCGGCCTTCCTTCAGCGGCACGCGAACCATCGCCTTCTTGGCCGAAGCGGTCGCCTTGCTGATGGCTTCAGGCACTTCACGCGCCTTGCCATGGCCGAAGCCCGCACGACCCTTGCCGTCGCCGACAACCACCAAAGCAGCAAAGCCGAAGCGCTTACCGCCCTTGACGGTCTTCGAGACGCGGTTGATGTGAACCAGCTTCTCGATCAGCTCTTCGCCCTGTTCCTCGTCACGGTTACCACCGCGACGATCGTCACGACGGCCACGGCCGCCACGCTCACCACGGTTGCGGTCACCGCCGCGACCACGGCCACGACCAGGACCACGGCCCTCGGTCGGTGCATTCTCGCCGCCTTCGACAGCAGCAGGTGCGCCCGCCTGGGCCTGGATTTCGTTTTCGTCAGCCATGATCAGAACTCCAGCCCGCCTTCGCGGGCGGCATCGGCCAGCGCCTTGACGCGGCCATGGAACAGGAAGCCACCACGATCGAACACGACCTTGGTGACGCCGGCAGCGGTCGCCGCAGCGGCAACGCGCTTGCCGACTTCGGCAGCGGCTTCCGAAGAGGCGCCAGTCTTACCCAGAGCCTTCGACCCGACGTCCTTGTCCAGGGTCGACGCGGCGGCCAGGGTCTTGCCCTGCGCATCGTCAATGACCTGGGCGTAGATGTGACGGCCCGAACGGTGGACGCTGAGGCGAGGTTTGTGGCCCGATACTGCCTTGAGCGCGGTGCGAACGCGGCGACGACGCCGCGCGAAGAGGGAAAGCTTTGCCATCTTACTTCTTCTTCCCTTCCTTGCGGAAGATGAACTCGCCGGCGTACTTGATACCCTTGCCCTTATAGGGTTCGGGCTTGCGCCAGCGGCGGATCTCGGCCGCAACCTGACCCACCTTCTGCTTGTCAATGCCGCTGATCTCGACCGTCGTGTTATCCGGGGTCTTGATTTCGATACCTTCCGGGATCGCGAAATCGACGTCGTGCGAATAGCCGAGCTGCAGCTTCAGGGTCTTGCCCTGCGAGTTGGCGCGGTAGCCGACACCGGTGATGAGCAGCTTCTTGGAAAAGCCCTCGGTCACACCGGTGATCAGGTTCGCGATCAGCGTGCGCTGCATGCCCCAGAAAGCGCGGGCGCGCTTGCTGTCATTGGCAGGCTTCACGGCGATCGATCCGTCTTCGATGCTGTAGGTGACTTCGTCGGCCAGCGGAATGGCGAGGGTACCCTTGGGACCCTTCACCGACAGCTGACCGCCTTCGATGGCGGCGGTGACGCCCGCAGGGACGGCAACCGGTTTCTTACCAGTGCGGCTCATCAGAACACCTCCGCCAGCACTTCGCCGCCGACATTCTGCTCGCGCGCTTCAGCGTCGGACAGAACACCGCGAGGCGTCGAAACAATTGTAATGCCCAGGCCGTTACGGACCACCGGCAGTTCCTTGGAACCCGAATAGACGCGGCGGCCAGGCTTGGACACGCGGGCGACATGCTTGATCGCGGGCTGGCCCTCGAAATATTTCAGCTCGATGCGCAGGCCCGGGTGCTTGCCGAGAGCTTCCTCGGAATAACCACGGATATAGCCTTCGCGCTGCAGCACGTCGAGCACGCGGGCGCGCAGCTTCGAAGCGGGGGACACAACGCTGTCCTTCTTCGCCTGCTGCCCGTTGCGGATGCGGGTGAGCATATCACCCAGGGGATCGGTCAATGCCATCTCAAATGATCCTTACCAGCTCGACTTGGTGACGCCGGGGATCAGGCCCTTGTTGGCCAGATCACGCAGCTGCACGCGGCAGAGGCGGAATTTGCGGTAATAAGCGCGGGGACGCCCCGTCAGTTCGCAGCGGTTCCGAACGCGAGTCGGGTTGCCGTTTCGGGGAATCTCCGCCATCTTCAGACGCGCGATCAGACGATCGCTGTCGTCGGCCGCGGTATCATTCGCGATCGCCTTGAGCTTCGCATAGCGGCCGGCATATTTCTTGACCAGCTTCTTGCGGCGCTCATTCTTGTTGATCGAACTCAGTTTCGCCATGACTTAAGTTCTCTTTCCTTGGTGTCTTTGGAAAGAGAAGCGGGACCTGATTCAGGCCGCCTGCTTCTCTTCGATCGGGAAGGGGAAGCCAAAGAGACGCAGCAGTTCGCGCGCTTCCTCGTCCGTCTTCGCCGTGGTGGTCACGATGATGTCCATGCCGCGCACCTTGTCGATGCGGTCATAGTTGATCTCCGGGAAGATGATCTGCTCCTTGATGCCGAAAGCATAGTTGCCACGGCCGTCGAAGCTCTTCGGATTGAGACCACGGAAGTCGCGCACGCGAGGCAGAGCAACGTTGATCAGGCGATCAAGAAACTCGTACATGCGTTCACGACGCAGCGTGACCTTGGCACCGATCGGCATGCCTTCACGCAGCTTGAACTGCGCGATCGACTTGCGAGCCTTGGTGATCACCGGCTTCTGGCCAGCGATCAGTTCCATTTCCTCGGCGGCCGACGTGACCTTCTTCTTGTCCTGGGTCGCTTCGCCCACGCCCATGTTGAGCGTGATCTTCTCGATCTTCGGGACCTGCATGACGTTTTCGTAACCGAACTTCTCGGTCATCGCCTTCGCGATTTCCGCGTCATACTGCGCCTTGGAGCGCGGGGTGTACTTGTCGCTCATTACAGCACCTCACCGGACTTGACGGCGACGCGGACCTTCTTGCCGTCGCGGTCCTCGAAACGGACGCGGGTCGGCTTGCCATCCTTGTCGGCGACAGCGACGTTCGAAATGTGGAGCGGCGCGGGCTTGCGCTCGATGCCACCCTGCGGGTTCGCCTGGTCGGGCTTGCGGTGACGCGCATGCACGTTAATGCCTTCCACCAGGACCTTGTCGTCCTTGGGCAGCACAGCCAAGACAGCGCCGGTACGGCCCTTGTCCTTGCCAGCGAGCACGACGACCTTGTCGCCCTTCTTGATTCTAGCAGCGCTCATTACAGCACCTCAGGAGCAAGGCTGATGATCTTCATGTGCTTCTTGGCGCGCAGTTCGCGAACGACCGGGCCAAAGATACGGGTGCCGATCGGCTCCTCGTTCTTGTTGATCAGCACGGCGGCGTTGCCGTCAAAGCGAATCACGCTGCCATCAGCGCGACGCACGTCCTTGGCGGTGCGCACGATGACAGCGCGATGCACGTCACCCTTCTTCACCTTGCCACGAGGCGCAGCCTCCTTGATCGAGACGACGATGATGTCGCCCACGCTCGCGAAGCGACGCTTCGAGCCGCCCAGCACTTTGATGCACTGGACGCGCTTGGCGCCGCTGTTGTCAGCAACGTCAAGATTGGATTGCATCTGGATCATTGATCCGGTTCCTTCTTGTCTGGCCTACCGAGACTGTCCCGGCGGTTCCGAATTCGGGTTTCGACCGGAAGATTCGAAACACGAAGCGCGGGCCTGTAACCTCTCCGACAAGAAAAGGCCAGCCCCGCGTCCGAAATTTCGACCCTCAAGGCCGGTGACTAACCTCAGGCCGCCGTTTCAGGCGACTTGTGGGTGTCCACGCGCTCGATGACCTTCCAGGTCTTGAGCTTGGAAATCGGAGCGGTCTCTTCGATGCGGACCGTTTCGCCTTCCTTGTAAACATTGCCCTCGTCATGGGCATGGTACTTCTTGGAGCGGCGGATGATCTTGCCGTAGAGCGCATGCTTAACCTTGCGCTCTACGCGAACCACCACCGTCTTGTCGGTCTTGTCGGAAACCACCGTTCCCGTCAGCACGCGCTTGGGCATCGTGTGTTTCCTTTACTTCGCGGCGGAGCTGTTACGCTCCGTCTGCAGGGTCTTGATCTGCGCGATCGAACGGCGGACTTCCTTCACGCGGCTGGGCTTTTCCAGCTGGTTGGTGGCCGCCTGGAAACGCAGGTTGAACTGCTCGCGCTTCAGGTTGTTGAGTTCGGTCGACAGTTCGTCGTCCGTCTTGGTCTTGAGGTCGGCAACGTTGGCCACGGCTTAGCCCTCCAGGTGCGAGGTGTCGCCGAGGCGGGCAACGACCTTGGTCTTGATGGGCAGCTTCATCGCGGCGCGCGAGAATGCCTCTGCTGCGAGCGGGCCAGGAACGCCGTCGAGTTCGAAAAGGATACGACCTGGCTTGACGCGAGCCGCCCAATATTCGACCGAGCCCTTGCCCTTACCCTGACGGACTTCGGCAGGCTTCTTCGACACCGGAACGTCGGGGAACACGCGGATCCACAGACGACCCTGGCGGCGGATGTGCCGGGTGATCGCGCGGCGGGCCGCTTCGATCTGACGCGCGGTAACGCGCTCGGGTTCCAGAGCCTTCAGGCCATAGGAGCCGAAGTTCAGGTCCGAACCGCCCTTGGCGTCGCCCTTGATCCGGCCCTTGAAGGTCTTGCGGAACTTCATTTTTTTCGGTTGCAGCATGACGCTATACCTACCTTATTCTCAGCGCGCCGGGCGTACGCCGGAGGTCTGAGCCTCCAGCATCAGCCGGTCGGTAGCCATCGGATCATGACCAAGGATTTCGCCCTTGAAGATCCAGACCTTGATGCCGCAAACGCCATAGGCGGTGTGCGCCGTGGCTTCAGCATAGTCGACGTTCGCACGGAGCGTGTGCAGCGGAACGCGGCCTTCGCGATACCATTCCACACGTGCGATCTCCGCGCCGCCCAGACGGCCGCCGCAAGTGATCTTGATCCCTTCCGCGCCGAGACGCAGGGCGGACTGCACCGCGCGCTTCATCGCACGGCGGAACGCCACGCGACGCTCCAGCTGGTCGGCAATGCCCTGTGCCACGAGCTTGGAGTCTACTTCCGGCTTGCGGATCTCGACTATGTTCAGGCTGACATCCGAAGAAGTCAGGCTGCCCAGCTTCTTGCGCAGCTTCTCAATGTCCGCACCCTTCTTACCGATGATCACACCGGGACGAGCAGCATATACCGACACGCGGCACAGCTTAGCCGGACGCTCGATCACGACCTTGGAGATCGCGGCCTGCGGCAGGTTCTTCATGATATACTGGCGGATCTTCAGATCCTCCAGCAGCAGGCGACCATAGTCGGCGCCTTCCGCGTACCAGCGGCTATCCCAGGTGCGGTTGATCTGCAGGCGCAGACCGATCGGATTGCTCTTGTGACCCATAGTCTTACGCCTCCGCTTCTTCAGCTGCTTCGCGAACGACGATGCGCACGCGGCTGAAGGGCTTCAGGATCCGGGTCGACTTGCCGCGGCCGCGGGCGTGGAAGCGCTTCAGGGTGAAGCTCTTGCCCACCGATGCTTCCGCGACGACCAGCGAGTCGACGTCCAGATTGTGATTGTTTTCCGCATTGGCAATGGCCGAAGCCAACACCTTGCGCACGTCGACAGCCATCGCCTTCTTCGAGAAGGCAAGGATGTTCAGCGCCTCTTCGACCTTACGGCCGCGGATGAGCGTGGCGACCAGGTTCAGCTTCTGGGCCGAACCACGGATCTGCGTGCCAACGGCCAGCGCCTCATTGTCGGCGACGCGACGGGGAGCCTTTTCCTTGCTCATTAGCGCTTGCCCTTCTTGTCGGCAGCGTGGCCGGGAAAGTAGCGGGTCGGGGCGAATTCGCCCAGCTTGTGACCCACCATATCCTCGTTCACCGAAACCGGCACATGCTTGCGGCCGTTATAGACGTTGAACGTCAGGCCAACGAACTGCGGCAGGATGGTGGAACGGCGCGACCAGGTCTTGATCGGACCCGAACGGCCACCGGCGTCCTGCGCCACTTCCGCCTTCTTCAGAAGGCTGAGGTCCACGAAAGGACCTTTCCAGACGGAACGAGCCATCTCGCTTACCTCTTCTTCTTCGCGTGGCGGCTACGGATGATGAACTTGTCCGTCGCCTTGTTGTGGCGGGTGCGCGCACCCTTGGTCGGCTTGCCCCAGGGAGTAACCGGATGACGGCCGCCCGAGGTCCGGCCTTCACCACCGCCATGGGGGTGATCGACCGGGTTCTTCGCCACACCGCGCGTCAGCGGACGGATGCCGTTCCAACGGTTGCGGCCTGCCTTGGCGAGATTGGTGTTGCCATTGTCCGGGTTGGACACGGCACCGATGGTGCCCATGCAATCGGAACGGATGTAGCGCTGCTCGCCCGAAGACAGGCGGACCATCACCATGCCGCGATCGCGGCCGACCAGCTGGGCGTAGGTGCCCGCCGACCGGCAAAGCTGACCGCCCTTGCCCGGCTTCATCTCGATGTTGTGGATGATCGTGCCAACCGGCATCTGACCCAGTTCCATCGCATTGCCCGGCTTCACGTCGGTCTTCTTGCCCGCGATGACCTTGTCACCCGGCGCAAGCCGCTGCGGTGCCAGGATGTAGGCCTGGGTGCCATCGGGATAGTTCACCAGAGCGATGAAGGCTGTGCGGTTGGGGTCATATTCCAGACGCTCGACCGTACCTTCGACATCCCACAAGCGGCGCTTGAAGTCGATGATGCGATAGCGCTGCTTGTGACCGCCGCCGATACCGCGCGAGGTCACATGGCCCTTGTTGTTACGGCCACCAGTCTTGCGCTTGCCTTCGGTCAGCGCCTTGACGGGCTTGCCCTTGTGCAGGCTGGACTTGTCGACGAGGATCAGGCCACGCTGCGCGGGGCTGGTCGGGTTGTAGCTCTTAAGCGCCATGATCAGCGCACTCCTTCGGTGATGTCGATCGACTGGCCGTCAGCCAGACGAACGATCGCCTTCTTCACGTCCGAACGAGTGTAGGGCTTGCCCTTCCACTTCTTCGTCTTGCCCTTGGCGACCAGCGTGTTCACGCTCTTGACGGTCACGCCCCAGAGCGCCTCGACGGCCGCCTTGATCTCCGGCTTGGTCGCATCATTGGCGACCTTGAAGACCACGGCGTTATTCTCGGAGAGAAGCGTCGACTTCTCGGTGATGACCGGGGCGACAACGACGTCATAATGACGATTGTCGACCTTCGCGGCTTCTTTCTTAGCCATTGAAACGCGCCTCCAGCTTTTCGACCGCGGCACGCGTCAGCACCAGCGAATCGGCCTTCAGGATGTCGTAAACGTTGGCGCCCACAGCGGGCAGCAGGTTCACGCCGATGATGTTAGCCGAAGCCTTGGCGAAGCTGATGTTCACGGCGTCACCGTCGATGAACAGCGCCTTGGTGAGGTTCAGCTTGGCGAGGCTGGCGACCAACTCGCGGGTCTTGCCGTCCTTGACGTCGAGGCTGTCGATGATGGTGAGCGATCCGCTCTTGATCTTAGACGACAGCGCCATCTTCAGGCCCAGCGCACGAACCTTCTTGTTCAGCGAGGGATTGAAGTCGCGGACGCGGGCACCGTGAGCCTTACCACCGCCGATGAATACCGGCGCGCGGCGATCGCCGTGACGGGCGGTGCCGCCACCCTTCTGGCGGCCGAACTTCTTGCCGGTGCGGGCAACGTCGCTACGCTCGCGCGTGCCGCGGGCAGTGCCGCGACGCTTTTCGAGCTGCCAGGTGACGACGCGGTGCAGGATGTCGGCGCGAGGCTCGAGGCCGAACACGGCATCGTTGAGCTCCAGTTCGCCAGCAGTCTGCGCGTCGAGGGTCTGTACATTGACCTTCATGGTTTAGCCCTCCTGGCCTTCGGTGACTTCGGGAGCCGCAGCTTCTTCAGCCGGGGTGTTCGCCGGAGCGCTATTGCTGTTCGCAGCCTGCTTCAGGCTGGCGGGATAGGGTGCGTCCGCCGGGCGAGCGACCTTGACGGCGTCGCTGACGGTGAGCCAGGTCCCCTTCGCGCCCGGAACGCTGCCCTTCACGAAGAGAAGGCCGCGCTCGACATCGGTGCGCACGATTTCGAGGTTCTGCTGGGTCCGCTCACGGTCGCCCATATGACCTGCCATCTTCTTGTTCTTGAAGACGCGGCCCGGATCCTGACGGTTACCGGTCGAACCATGGGCACGGTGACTGATCGACACGCCGTGGGTGGCGCGCATACCTCCGAAGCCCCAGCGCTTCATGGCGCCGGCGAAACCCTTACCCTGGGTGTGACCGGCAACATCGACCAACTGGCCAGCGATGAAATGATCGGCCGCGATCTCGGCGCCGACATCGAGGAGCGCGTCCTCGGCGACACGGAATTCGACCAGACGCGCCTTCGGCTCCACTTCCGCCTTGGCGAAGTGACCGCGCTGCGGCTTGGCGACATTCTTGACCTTCGCGACGCCCGCACCAAGCTGAACCGCGACATAACCGTCACGATCAACTTCCTTGCGAGCCACGACCTGATTGCCCTCAAGGGCCAGAACCGTAACCGGTACATGCCGTCCGTCCTCCTGGAACAGACGGGTCATCCCGACTTTCTTAGCGATCACGCCTGTGCGCATCACTGATTACTCCCATAGAGGCCCGCCTTAGCAGCGGGCGTATCCAACGAAAAAACCGCTCAGGATCCCTCCTTCGCGGCCAACCCAAATAACAAATCACCCCGTCCGGGTTGGTTGCCACTCCCTACTCGGGAACAGCGACGGGGGACCAGGACCACGAGCCATTTCCAGTTTACCGGAGAGGCCGTGCGGTATCCCTTGTGTCGTTTGAGCTTCCGGTCTCCCGGAATGCCCGATACCCTGCCATCCTTGCGGAAAAGCAGGGACTTGCCAGCTTAAGCCAGCTTGATTTCCACGTTCACGCCGGCAGCCAAGTCCAGCTTCATCAGCGCGTCGACCGTCTGCGGCGTCGGCTGCACAATGTCAAGCATACGCTTGTAGGTGCGGACCTCGAACTGCTCGCGTGACTTCTTGTCGATGTGCGGACCACGGTTGACCGTGAACTTTTCGATGCGCGTCGGAAGGGGAATCGGACCGCGAATAAGGGCGCCGGTGCGGCGGGCGGTTTCGGCGATGTCGCCGGTCGCCTGATCAAGCACGCGATGATCGAACGCCTTGAGGCGAATGCGGATGTTGCTGTCCATTGTTCCTGTACCGATGCGAAAGAGCCAAAAACCTGGAGCATTTTCAGAAATCAGCTGGAGCAGCCGATGACTTGTGAGAATGCACCACCAAAAAATATCCGCCCCGTTTCCGGCCCTTCTAGCTCAGTCGAGCCGGAGAAAGGCGATCCGGGGCGGTAGAAATTCCGAGCGGCGCGAATCAGGCGATTCGCGCCGCTGCGGTCCTATATTACTTCGAGATCGTGCCGACAACCCCGGCGCCGACGGTGCGGCCGCCTTCACGGATGGCGAAGCGCAGACCCGAGTCCATCGCGATAGGGGCGATGAGCTTGATGTTCAGCTTCACATTGTCGCCGGGCATGACCATCTCAGTGCCCTCGGGGAGGATGACTTCGCCGGTGACGTCCGTGGTGCGGAAGTAGAACTGCGGACGATAGTTCGCGAAGAACGGGGTGTGACGGCCGCCTTCTTCCTTCGACAGAACATAGACTTCCGCGTCAAACTCGGTGTGCGGCGTAACCGAACCGGGCTTGGCCAGAACCTGACCACGCTCAACGTCTTCACGGCCAACGCCACGAACCAGAGCACCGATGTTGTCGCCCGCACGACCTTCGTCGAGCAGCTTGCGGAACATTTCCACGCCCGTGACGGTGGTCTTGCGGGTGTCCTTGATGCCGACGATCTCGACTTCTTCGCCAACCTTGACGATACCGGTTTCGACGCGCCCAGTCACAACGGTACCACGACCTGAGATCGAGAACACGTCTTCGATTGGCATAAGGAAAGGCTTGTCGATCGGGCGCTCGGGCTGCGGAATGAAGCTGTCAACAGCAGCCATCAGCTTCAGGACGGCTTCCTTGCCGATTTCATCGTTCGAGCCATCCAGCGCCTTCACGGCCGAGCCGGGGATGACAGGGATGTTGTCGCCGTCGAAGTCGTAGGACGACAGCAGTTCGCGGATTTCCAGCTCGACGAGCTCGAGGATTTCCGGATCGTCAACCAGATCGACCTTGTTCATGAACACGACCAGCTGGGGAACGCCGACCTGCTTGGCGAGCAGGATGTGCTCACGGGTCTGCGGCATCGGGCCGTCGGTGGCCGAGACGACGAGAATCGCGCCGTCCATCTGAGCAGCACCGGTGATCATGTTCTTCACGTAGTCAGCGTGACCCGGGCAGTCGACGTGCGCGTAGTGACGGGCTTCGGTCTCATATTCGACGTGCGCGGTCGAGATGGTGATGCCGCGCTCGCGCTCTTCGGGAGCCTTGTCGATGTTCGCGTAGTCAACGAAGGTCGCGCCGCCGGTTTCGGCCAGCACCTTGGTGATCGCCGCGGTCAGCGAGGTCTTGCCATGGTCAACGTGACCGATGGTGCCGATGTTGCAGTGCGGCTTGTTCCGCTCAAACTTAGCCTTAGCCATTTTATCCTACCTTCTAATCAAATCAGCTTTGGTCTGACCGCTCGGCCGCGCCTCGCGAAGGCGCGTCCATAGCAGCAAATTCACAGATTACCAGCCCCTAACCGAGCCGTGTGCACGGCTCGATTAAGGAAAATCATCAGGCCATCTTCGCCTTGACTTCGTCCGCCACATTCTGCGGCACTTCGTCATAGTGGGAGAAGATCATCGAGTAGTTCGCGCGGCCTTGAGTGAAGGAACGCAGCGAGTTCACATAGCCGAACATGTTGGCCAGCGGCACCATGGCTTCGACCACCTGGGCATTGCCGCGCGTGTCGGTGCCTTGAATCTGACCACGACGGCTGTTCATGTCGCCAATGACGTCGCCCAGATATTCCTCCGGGGTTACGACTTCGACCTTCATGACCGGTTCGAGCAGCGTGATGCCCGACTTCTGCGCCGCTTCGCGCATTGCTCCGCGAGCACAGATTTCGAACGCCAGTGCCGACGAGTCGACGTCATGGTACGCGCCATCATAAAGCACGATGTCGAAATCGATAATCGGGAAGCCGATCAGCGAGCCGGTTGCCGCCGTCTCACGGAAGCCCTTTTCAATAGCGGGAATATATTCCTTGGGAATGTTACCGCCCTTGATCTCATCCTTGAACTGGATCCCCGCGCCGCGCTCGCCCGGGGTCAGCTTCACCTTCACGCGGCCGAACTGACCGGTACCACCCGACTGCTTCTTGTGGGTGTAGTCGATGTCGACCGGCTTCTTGAGATATTCGCGATAGGCCACCTGCGGCGCGCCAACATTCGCCTCGACCTTGAACTCGCGCTTCATGCGGTCGACCAGGATTTCGAGGTGAAGTTCGCCCATGCCCTTGATGATGGTCTGGCCCGATTCGTGGTCGGTCGTGACGCGGAAGGACGGGTCTTCGGCGGCCAGGCGGTTGAGCGCGACGCCCATCTTTTCCTGGTCCGCCTTGGTCTTGGGTTCAACCGACAGCTCGATCACCGGCTCGGGGAATTCCATTCGCTCCAAGATGATCGGCTGGCGCTCGGCGCACAGCGTATCACCGGTGGTGGTTTCCTTCATGCCGGCCAGCGCGACGATGTCGCCGGCATATGCCGCGTCGATATCTTCACGGCTGTTCGCATGCATCAGCAGCATGCGGCCGATCTTTTCCTTCTTGTCCTTGACCGAGTTCAGATAGGTGCCCTTGGTCAGGGTGCCCGAATACACGCGCAGGAAGGTCAGCGAGCCGACGAACGGATCGTTCATGATCTTGAACGCCAGACCCGAGAAGGGCGCGTCGTCGGCGGTCGCGCGGCTGTCGGGCTGGTCGTTGTCGGGGTTGATACCCTGAACGTCCTCGATGTCGAGCGGCGATGGCAGATAGTCGACGACGGCGTCGAGCAACGGCTGAACGCCCTTGTTCTTGAACGCCGAGCCACACAGCACCGGCACGAACGCCTGGCCCAGCGTACCCTTGCGGATCAGCTTCTTGAGGGTTGCGGTGTCGGGCAGGTTGCCTTCAAGATAGGCTTCCATCGCTTCGTCATCCTGCTCGACGGCAAGTTCGATCAGCTTTTCACGATATTCGGCAGCCTTGTCAGCCATGTCAGCGGGGATTTCTTCGTAGGTGAACTCCGCGCCTAGATTCTCATCCTTCCAGATGATCGCGCGGTTTTCGACCAGATCGACCAGGCCCTTGAAATCCGACTCAGCGCCGATGGGCAGATAGAGGACGGCTGGGGTAGCGCCCAGACGATCAATGATCGTCTGCACGCAATAATAGAAGTTCGCGCCGGTACGGTCGAGCTTGTTGATGAAGCACATGCGCGGCACGCGATACTTGTCAGCCTGGCGCCACACGGTTTCCGACTGCGGCTCAACGCCAGCAACGCCGTCGAACGCAGCGACCGCACCGTCGAGCACGCGCAACGAACGTTCAACTTCGATGGTGAAGTCGACGTGGCCGGGGGTGTCGATGATGTTCAGGCGATGCTCAGGCCCCTTGCCCTCTTCGGCCTTCCACACACAGGTGGTGGCCGCAGACGTGATGGTGATACCACGCTCCTGCTCCTGCTCCATCCAGTCCATGGTGGCGGCGCCGTCATGGACTTCGCCGATCTTGTAGGACTTGCCGGTATAATAAAGGATACGCTCGGTCGTGGTGGTCTTGCCGGCGTCGATATGCGCCATGATACCGAAATTGCGATAGCGTTCGAGCGGATGGCTGCGGGCCATGATGCTTCTCCGTTGCCGGCGCACCGGCGATGAGTGAGTGAGTCTTGCGGCTGGCCCCTAAACCAATCCGTCCGCCATGGGTAGCCCCACGGCGAACGGACCGACATTCAAAACCAGATAGAAAAAGCGGGCACCAAAGCGCCCGCCTTTCTTTACCAGCGGTAGTGCGAGAAGGCGCGGTTCGCTTCCGCCATGCGGTGCGTATCTTCGCGCTTCTTGACCGCGTTACCACGGTTGTTGGCAGCGTCCAGCAGCTCACCCGACAGGCGCGCGGCCATGGTGGTTTCGCTGCGGTTGCGCGACGCGGTGATCAACCAGCGGATCGCCAGCGCCTGGGCGCGCTCGGGGCGAACTTCGACGGGGACCTGGTAGGTCGCACCGCCAACGCGGCGGCTGCGGACTTCGATGCCGGGCTTCACATTGTTCAGCGCGTCATGGAACATGCCGATCGGGTCCTTCTTGGACTTCGCTTCGACAGTTTCGAGCGCACCGTAAACGATGGACTCGGCGACGGCCTTCTTGCCATCCTGCATGATGCTGTTCATGAACTTCGACAGCACGATATCACCGAACTTGGGATCGGGCAGGATAACGCGCTTTTCGGGGCGACGACGACGTGACATATTCTAGTCTCCCTTACTTCGGACGCTTCGCGCCGTACTTCGAACGGCTCTGCTTACGGTCCTTGACGCCCTGGGTATCCAGAACGCCGCGCAGCACGTGATAGCGCACACCGGGAAGGTCGCGTACGCGGCCGCCACGGATCAGCACAACGCTGTGCTCCTGAAGATTGTGGCCTTCACCCGGAATGTAGGTGATGACTTCGCGCTGGTTGACCAGACGCACCTTCGCCACCTTACGGAGAGCCGAGTTCGGTTTCTTCGGGGTCGTCGTGTAAACACGGGTGCAAACGCCGCGCTTTTGCGGGTTCGCTTCCATTGCAGGGACCTTCGACTTGGTCTTCTGCAGTTCGCGGCCCTTGCGGACCAGCTGGTTGATTGTTGGCATGAAGCCCTTCACCTTTTCAGTTACTTTACCGCAAGCATTCCCGCGTTCTTCACGGCCTGAAAAGGATGACCTTTCAAACAGCAAAGGCCCCGACGGGCATTAACCCGCCTGGAGCCGCAAGAGCACCGGCAATGTTCAGCTCTATGTCGCCTGGCATGTCACCGACCAGAAAGACCGAATCTTTGCAGGTGGATCGCCGCTGGGCAGGCGCGCCTATAGCGAGGCACGGTAATCCGGTCAAGAACGGCGGCCCGCCACCCTGTTTCGGCTTCGTTCCAAGATGGTGAAGCCGTCATTAGCAGATTGATAACCGACGCTATTCTATTGATTTCCAGTGGCGCCACCGGGAGCGCCGACCTGGATTGGCCGTGCCCCATCTTTCTCTCTTCACGGGTGAGTTTCTCAGCCGACCACAGGAAGCCGCTTTTCAAGCGGAGCGCCTCACCGAGTCGCGTCGGCACGCCCGTATACTCTTCCTCTGCTCGGCCGCCCTGAATGCGCTTTTCCTGCTGAGTGATTGGCGCTTTTTCGGCACGCCCCATTTCTGGATCGCAGTACCGGCGCGCCTCATTGTGGTGCTATGGTCACTTGGATGCCTGTATTTCAGCCGGAAGCTGGAGTCCTTCCAGAAGGTCGAGCGGCTCTGCTTGGCCTGGCAGATCGTAACCGCAATCGGTGTGGCATTCCTGGTCAGTTCCCGCAGTGATATCGCGATTTTCGTGCTCGTCATGCTGCCGCTGATCTTTTACCTGGGCGTGCCTACCAGCTTCCGGGGCAATTTCGGCGGCGGGCTCGGATGTGGAGTTGCGCTACTCATCGGCTATCTGGCGCCCGCGCCCTTATCCCCCACCGCTCCCGGCATGATCATGGCCGTGCTGATCCTTCACTGCGGCATGTGGATCACGATCATGCGGACAAACCGCCTCCAGCGCCTTGAGTGGGTGGCGAGCCAGGCCGCCGGTACGGCGCGAGCCGCGTTGGCGCGCAACAGCGAAACGCTAGAGCGCATGTTCATGAGCGTCCCCATCCCGCTGCTGGTCACGCGTCAGGACGGCACAGTAATCCGCTTCAACGATGCTGCTGCTCAGGCATTTGGATCAGACAGCGACATTTCGCGCGTTCACCTGCTTGGCGAGGGCTCCGCCGCGCAGGCGAGCCTGCGGGACCAGATCGCAAGCGGCGATGCGCTCAACAATCAGGAATGCCGTATCGTCGGAAAGGATGCGGTGGTCCACGACGTGTTGCTCGCGACGCGCCCGATTCAAATAGACGACAAAGAATGCATCCTTTCCAGTATCGTTGATATTACCGACCGGAAGGACGCCGAGCGGCATCTTGCCCATCTCGCCATGACCGACGCGCTGACAGGCTTGGCAAACCGCTCGCATTTCATGGCGACGCTGGCGCAGGCGGCAAGTGCGACAGGGCATGCGGGCGGACAGATGGCCGTTGTGCTGATCGACGTCGATGAGTTCAAACGAATCAACGACAGCGCCGGGCATGCGGTCGGCGATGCGCTCCTTTGCGCTGTAGCCGAGCGCCTGCGGCGCGCGGTTCGGCCGGGAGATCTGGTCGCGCGCATGGGCGGGGACGAATTTGCCGTTCTGTTGACGCGTCTGCGCAATGGACCGGATCTGGAAGCGATCCTGGCGCGCATGATGGCTCAACTTCATCAGCCACTCGCCTACGGCCATCGTGACGTCGATTGCCGCGTCAGCATGGGCGTTGCACTTTTTCCGGAACATGCTGGGGACATTGCGGACCTTATAAAATTCGCGGACATCGCCCTGTACGAAGCGAAAAATGGCGGACGAGGCCGCGCGTGCCTGTTCGAGCCCTCGCTGCTCGAACGCTGGCAGCAGGAAGCCCGAATGCTGGATCGCGCACGCCACGCCTTGGTCCATGCCCCACCCGTCCCCTGGTATCAGCCCAAGATCGATCTATCGACGGGCGCCATCATCGGCTTCGAGGCGCTGCTGAGATGCGTTCGTACTGACGGCTCAGTCATCATGCCGTCCGAGATTGCCGCTGCGTTCGAACATTCCGAGCTAGGCCGGACAATCAACGAGCGGATGCTGGATCGGATTCTGGCCGACTGTCGACGCTGGCAGGATCAGGGACTGGATTTCGGTCATGTCGCCATCAATGTGCCAGGGGTTGAGCTTCACGATGGCAGCTTCCCTGATCGTTTGCTCTCCCGACTCGCCGCGACGGGGGTATCCATTGCAAGGATCGAATTGGAGGTGACGGAGTCGGTTTTTCTTGGCCGGAATGCGGAGGTCGTGGAACGCAGTCTTCATCAATTGAGTACAGCGGGCCTGTCCATCGCGCTGGATGATTTCGGCACCGGCTATGCGTCGCTCTCGCATCTGAAGCAGTTTCCAATAGATATCATCAAGATAGATCAGCGTTTCGTCCGGGACCTGGAAACCGATCCGGATGACGCCGCCATTGTGCGAACATTGCTGAATCTTGCCTACAGCCTTGGCATTCGAACGGTCGCCGAGGGTGTCGAGAACGTCCATCAGGTTGATTATCTGCGTGCTGGTGGGTGCCATTATGCACAGGGCTTTCATTTCGGGGCAGCCGTCCCGGCTAGTGAAGTTCCCGCTCTGCTGGGGTTGCATGTCGCAGCTCGTCCCACCGAGGCATGATTTTACTTTTCGTCAGGAACCGGAACGGCCGAAGCACGTTTCGCCCCGATCTGATTTCGACTCGTCACGAGTCCGCGTTGGCGGATTCGCGTGCTGCTCGCCCCTTTGCTAATGGGCCGATTCTCTAAGAATTGAGCACGGGGTCGTCATTGTTGCAGCGGTGTAGATTGGGCATTTTCAGCCTATGGGCGAGGATTGCCGCTTTGTGCCCCGAGCGGCAATTCCTCTTCCAGTCTGGCGGAAAGCTGCAGCGTGTCCGCATCTCGAGCCGCACCCAGGTATCGACGCTTCTCCTATCCGCAGCGCTGATTATCGGCGCGGCCACGCTGGCTCTGTCGCTTTCTTGGAATCGCTCTGAAATGGAGAGGGAAAGCGCCGCGATCAATGCGAAAACCAGAGCGATAGCTGAGTACAGGAAATCCATTGAACAACGTGCGCGTGACCTGGAGGCGCGGCAAGACTTCATGGACGATCTTTATCAGGCTCATTTTGGCGAGGACGCTTCCCAAACTAACGGGGCACTGAAAGACCTGTCTGAACCAGCTTCCACGCAAGGCGGGGCCGATTCATCAAAGGTGCGCATCAGTGCCACTCAAGACATTCATCCTCTGGGAGCGATTGACGCGAGACAGCGCCGGTTCGCGGCGCTTCTTACTCATGCAGTCAAGCGCCGGGCGGACGAAACGGCGCATGCAATTCGCCGCTTAGGTCTTAATCCCGACCTATTGGCGCGTGCCGCTCCCCGTGCGCAAGGCGGTCCCTTCGTGCCCTGGCGTGATGTGCAGAGACCGATGCCCCAGGAATTTGAGCGTCTTTCTGATGCTCTTTCCCGGATGGAATCCTTGGAGACCAGTCTGAAGACCATTCCATCTGGCCTCCCGACGATGGCCCCGATGCAATCCAGTTCCTATGGCTATCGCCGCGATCCGTTCAATGGCCATGCCGCATTCCATGCGGGTATCGACTTTCCCGGCCGTCACGGCGAACCCATATTGGCCGCCGCGACAGGCAGGGTCAGCTTCGTTGGTCAGCGGAGCGGCTATGGCAATGTGGTGGAGATCACCCATGGTAACGGCTTGATGACGCGATATGCCCATCTGTCCGGTTTCAATGCCCGTATTGGGCAAGAGGTGCTCCGTGGACATCAGATCGCGCGCATGGGTTCAACCGGCCGCTCAACGGGTGACCACCTTCATTTCGAAGTGCGCTTGAAGGGGGAGCCCGTCAATCCGCGACCTTTCCTGGAAGCCGCCCGAAACGTCCAGCAAGTCGCCGCTGCCCGGAACGCTGATATCCGAAGCCGCGGCTGAATCTCCGCGACTTCAACGGTTGATGCTTCGGCAGTTTCACCCACAAGCGTCAGACTAGCCGAACCGGTTCGGGTCAGTTGACTGGCGCCCGCCGCCTGTAGCTGAGCGCTTCGGCCACATGTACGCGGCCGACCTGTTCCGCGCCCGCAAGGTCGGCGATTGTCCGGGCCACACGCAATACCCGGGTATAGCCCCGGGCAGAGAGCTTCATCGCCGCTGCCGCCTGCGCCAGTAGTTCCCGCCCAGCGGCATCAGGACCAGCAACTTCCTCAAGCCGCTCTCCGTCGACTTCCGCATTGGTTCGGACGCGGGTTCCGGCATAGCGCTGCGTCTGCCGGTCTCGCGCGGCCGCCACCCTGCCCGCCACTTCCACCGAACCTTCAGTTGGAGGAGGCAGGACGAGATCTGCCGCCGTCACGGCCTGAACCTCGACATGCAGATCGATACGGTCAAGCAGTGGCCCCGAAACCTTGGCCTGATAATCCGCGGCACAGCGCGGCGCGCGTGAGCAGGCGAGAGCTGGATCAGCAAGATGGCCGCAGCGACAAGGGTTCATCGCTGCAACAAGCTGAACCCGCGCCGGGAAAGTGACATGGGCGTTGGCGCGAGCAACCGTAACCTCGCCTGTTTCCAGCGGCTGACGCAGCGAGTCGAGTACAGTGCGCTGGAACTCGGGCAGCTCATCGAGGAAGAGGACGCCAAGGTGCGCCATGCTGACCTCACCCGGCCGCGCCTTGTGCCCGCCGCCGACCAACGCCGCCATCGATGCGCTATGGTGCGGAGTGCGAAACGGCCGTGCGCGGCTGATGCGGCCGCCTTCCAGTGACCCTGCGACGCTTGCCACCATGGACGTTTCCAGCGCTTCGGCCGGAGTGAGTTGTGGCAGGATGCCGGGCAGGCAACTTGCCATCAACGACTTACCTGCGCCCGGTGGCCCCACCATCAACAGGTTATGCCCCCCGGCTGCGGCGATCTCCAGCGCGCGCTTTGCCGTTTCCTGCCCCTTCACCTGGCGCAGATCTGCCGTACGATGCGGAACCTCGACGACGCCCGGCTGTGGCGGGGAAAGCGCGGCATTGCCCTTGAAGTGATTAAGCAGACTCAGCAGATCGGGGGCGGCGATGACCTCCACCTGACCAGCCCAGGCCGCTTCCGGACCCTGAGCGACCGGGCAGATGAGGCCCAACTCCTTTTCGCCAGCATGCAATGCGGCGAGCAGCACACCGGGGGTGGAAGCGATGCGGCCATCAAGCCCCAATTCTCCCACGACGACATAGCCCGACAGCGTCTCGGCATCGATCACCCCCATCGCGCCGAGCAGCGCAAGTGCAATGGGGAGATCGAAATGCGATCCTTCCTTGGGGAGGTCCGCAGGTGAAAGATTTACCGTGATTCGCTTGGGCGGAAGGGACAGGCCGATCGCGGCGATGGCATTGCGCACCCGCTCGCGGCTTTCCGCCACGGCCTTGTCCGGCAAGCCGACAAGGATGAAGTTGGGGAGGCCCGGAACGAGCTGGCACTGCACCTCCACGCTGCGCGCGTCCAGCCCGAGATAGGCGACCGTCGATACCGTCGAAACCAATGTGCCCCCATTTTCTGAAAAACGCCGCGCGTAGCTGCGTCAGCCCTGTTCGTCGGGCCGTCCCTTGAAACCCTGCGCCACGACATACCATTCCACGCTGCCTTTGCGGCTGGCGGGCGGCTTCGCGTGCTTGATCGTCGTAAAATGCTTCTTCAACACCGCAAGCAGATCGGCGTCGGTGCCGCCCGCGAACACCTTGGCCACGAACGTTCCACCTTTGCGCAGATTTTCCACTGCAAACCAAGCCGCTGCTTCGACCAGGGCCATGGTGCGCAAGTGATCGGTCTGCGGATGGCCAACGGTGTTCGCAGCCATGTCGGAAATCACAAGATCGGGCGCGTCGCCAAGAGTCTCAGCCAGGACAGCCGGCGCCTTGTCATCCATGAAGTCCATCTGGAACAGCGTGACGCCCTGGATTGGGTCGGTCGGCAGCAAATCGATCCCCACGACCTTCGCCTTGGGCGAGAGCTTGCGCACCACCTGCGCCCAGCCACCCGGCGCGACGCCCAGATCGACCACGGCGCGTGAGCCTTTCACGAAATGGAACTTTTCATCCAGTTCGATCAGCTTGAACGCGGCCCGGCTTCTCCAGCCCTCCGCCCTCGCCTTGCGAACATAGGGGTCGTTCAGCTGACGCTCCAGCCAGCGGGTCGATTGCGCCGTCCGCCCCTTTGCCGATTTGACCCGAACCTTGCCGGCGCCCGCGCCTCTCACATCATTGCTCCATCGCGATCCATAAGGCCGCGCAATATACCTTCGCGAATGCCGCGATCAGCTACGCCCAACCGCTCGGCGGGCCAGATGTCCAGGATGGATTCCAGGATGGCGCATCCGGCCACTACCAGATCGGCTCGCTCAGAACCAATACAGGGTAATTTCTGCCGTTCGGCCAACGACATGGTGGATAGCCTGCCGGAAATCGACCGCATCGATGTCGAAGGTACAATCAGCCCATCGATTGCCTGCCGATCGTAGCGCGGCAGATTGAGATGCACGCTGGCCAGTGTCGTCACGGTGCCCGATGTACCCAGCAAACGTATCGAGGAAGTTTGTCGCGGCAAGCGGCGGGCGAGTGGCGCAAAGGCATCCGCCACACGCGACCGCATTCGGCCGTAGGCAGCCAGACGTTCATTCTGATCGGCATGGTCGAACAACTCGCTTTCGGTGAGCGACACCACGCCCCATGGCGCGCTGACCCAATCCACGATGTGCGGCGCGCCCGCCCGGTTTGCATCGACGAGCACCAGTTCGGTCGATCCGCCGCCTATGTCGAAGATCAATGCAGGACCGTCGCCAGGCTCCAGCAGCGCGTGACAGCCCATGACGGCAAGCCGCGCCTCTTCTTGCGCACTGATGATGTCGAGAGCGATCCCCGTCTCGCGATAGACGCGCTGGATGAACTCCGCGCCGTTGACAGCGCGGCGGCATGCCTCGGTTGCGACGGATCGCGCCAACGTCACGTGCCTTCGTCGCAGCTTGTCAGCGCATACGGAAAGCGCGGCGATCGCTCGGTCAATCGCGGCATCGCTGATCCGTCCCGTCGCAGCCAGGCCTTCACCCAATCGCACGATACGGGAAAAGGCATCGACGACGATGAAACCGTCAGCCGATGGCTTGGCGATCAGCAGTCGGCAATTGTTGGTGCCCAAATCTATCGCAGCATAAGACCGCCTGCCACGCGGCGGATGAGGCAATGAGCCCCGCTGCTTCGACGGGGGAGGTATGGCCGCAGCCGTGCTCCCATTACCCTGGCCGGAGCGGGCAGCTTTGCCCGAAACACCCCCGGCGGGACCGGAACTCTGCGGCGATGGGCGGCTTTGCTGCACCATGGCCGGATCACTTTTCTTCTTCGCCGACACCGACAGGTGGCGGAACTTGATGCCAAACTATGCGGATGCCGCGCAAAGCGCAAGACGGCGCCAGAAAAGCCAATGACATAGCGCGCTGCCGAGCGCCGCACCCGTCAAAGCGGGAGCAAGGCCGCCACGATCCAGCGCTCTTCGGCCCGCAACACGCCCCAGGCGCGGGCTGCGGCACGGCTGTCCATCACTTCCACGCCGATGCCCATATTTTCGAGTTCGCGAACGAAAACCCGAGGCGGCTGGCGCAAACCTCCCCCGGTGCCGAGCAAGAGAAATTCCGGCAGGGGATCGATCGTCAGCAGGTCACCCAGAGAGGCAAGCGTTAGCTTCTCCGAAGAGGGCGCCTCGCTCCACTTCGATGCGCGGACCGGGGTGAGCAACAGCCCTTCGGGAAAGACGTCATCCCTGACGCGAAAGCCTCTGCCCGAAAAACCGGTTACAATCGGCCCCTGCCCCGTCTCATCACGACGGAACTCGATACCAGTGCGCTTTTCGGTCAGGGCCGCGCCCCGTCATCACGCGGACCCATGCGCTCTGCCTGCGCGGCGATGTTCGGCTTGCCCGCTTTCCGTTCCGTCAGCTGCGGCGAGAGCCCCAGCGTGATCAGCAATGACGAGGAAACATACACCGACGAATAGGTGCCGACGACGATGCCCAGCATCATGGCAGCGGTGAAGCCACGCAACACATGACCGCCGAACAGCAACAGCGCGCCCAGGGCGAGCATGATCGTGAGCGACGTCATCACGGTTCGAGGCAGCGTTTCGTTGACGGAAAGGTCGATCAGTGCCTTCATATCCATCTTGCGATATTTCCGCATGTTTTCGCGGATGCGGTCGTCGATCACCATCTTGTCATTGATCGAGTAGCCGACGATCGTGAGGACGGCAGCGACGATGTTCAGGTCGAATTCCAGCTGGGTGATCGCGAAGAAGCCGAGCGTCATAAGAACGTCGTGCATGATCGCCACGAAGGTTGATACGCCGAACTGCCATTCATAGCGGAACCAGGAAAAGATGGCGATGCCGATCACCGCCAGCATCACTGCCAGCACGCCATTCTGGATCAACTCGCCGGACACCTTACCCGACACCGTGTCGTAGCGGGAGAAAGTAACGCCGGGAAATTCAGCGGTCAGCGCCTTGCGCGCTTTTTCCACGATCGCATTGGCCGCGCCTGCCCCGCCCTGCTCCGGTAGCGGCAGACGGATCTGTACGGTCTTGGGATCGCCGAACTGTTGCAGCGATCCATCGCCTACGCCGAGCCGGTCAATCGTCGTGCGAACCCGATCGAGCTGCGCCGGTTGCTGGAACCGGGCCTCGATCATCAGGCCGCCGACGAAATCGACGCCAAGGTTGAGGCCACGATGGATCGTCGCACCCACGGCGAGCACGGTCAGCAGCGCGGTAAGGGCGAACGCCCAATGGCGCAGCTTCACAAAGCCGATGTTGGTATTGTCGGGGACGAGCTTAAGAAGTTTCATGGGTTTTCTCCCGGCCCCTTAAATGTGGATCTCGGTCGGACGCTTGGCACGAAGCCAGCGAGACGCGAGCAGGCGGGTGAAGGTGACGGCGGTGAACACGCTGGTCGCTATGCCGATCAATAGCACGATCGCGAAGCCCTTGACCGGGCCGGAGCCGAGCGCGAGCATGATGCCGCCGGCGATCGCATGGGTCACATTCGCCTCGAAGATAGTCCGGCTTGCTTCTTTGTAGCCGAACTCGATTGCCTGGACCACGCCGCGCCCTCGCCGCCGTTCTTCACGGATGCGCTCATAAATAAGGACGTTCGCATCGACGGCCGTGCCGATGGTCAGGACGAAGCCGGCGATCCCCGGAAGCGTCAGCGTCGCCCCCAGCATCCCCATGACACCAAGGATAACAAGCACGTTGATGGCGACCGCGAGGTTCGCATACATGCCAAAGCGGCCGTAGCTCGCGAACATGAAGATGGCGACCGCAGCTACCGCGATGACTGAGGCCAGCAATCCGGCGCGGATTGAATCGGCTCCAAGCTGTGGGCCGACGGTGCGCTCCTCCACCACGGTCAGGGCGACGGGCAGCTTGCCCGATCGCAGGGCGATGGCGAGCTGGTTGGCGCTTTCAACGGTGAAATTGCCACTGATCTGGGCGGAGCCACCGAGGATCGGTTCATTGATGTTCGGCGCCGACAGGACTTGGCCATCCAGGATGATAGCGAAGGGCCGGTTGACATTCTGGGACGTCACCTGGCCGAACTTGCGCCCGCCTGACCCATTGAAGCGGATGTTGACGATCGCCTGGTTGTTCTGGTCGTAGCCCTGCGTCGCGTCCGTCAGATCTTCACCGGACACCATGACCTGGCGCTTGACCGCGATCGCCGGAACACCGGATGGGTTGCCGGGATAAGGCAACACTTCGCTGCCGACCGGCGCGCGGCCCTGAGCAACTTCCGACGGATTGGCACTGGTATCGACCAGCTTGAATTCCAGCTTGGCGGTCTGGCCGAGCAGGTCCTTCAACGCCTTCGGATTCTGGAGGCCAGGCACCTGCACGACAATGCGATTGCCGCCCTGCTGCTGGATGGTCGGCTCGCGCGTGCCCATTTCGTCGATGCGCTTGCGGATGACCTCTGTCGCCACCTCCATCGCGCTTTTGACCGCATTGTCGATCCCCGCCTCGGTCGGCGTGATCACGATCGTCGAACTGTTGACCACCTCGACATTGAAGTCGCGCTGCCCTGTTAGCCCCGCGCCCTGTGTCAGCGGGCGGATACGCTCCACCGCAGCATCGACCTGCGAGGGATCGCGGACCATGAAGCTGAGCTTCCCGTCGCGGCTGGAAATGTCGCCGACCGAGATACGCGGGCCGCCGCGCCGAAGCTCGGTGCGGACCTGCTCCTCCATGTTGGTGAGACGCTGCTTAGCCACGTCCTGCGTCGACGCTTCGAGCAGAAGATGGCTACCACCGGAAAGGTCAAGGCCAAGGTTCACCCGGGTCTGCATGAACCCGGGCAGCCGCTGAACCGCAGAGTCCGGCAGGAAGCTGGGAATGGCGCAGGTGATGCCGATCAACAGGGGCAGCAGGATCGCTGCGATAGTCCAGCGCGAGAAGTTCAGCATCGGCCGATCAGTCGTTCGCGGGCTTGGCGGTCGCCGGATCGATGACATCGGTGAGCGTCGATTTGACCGCCTTCACCTTCATGCCCGGCGCGAGTTCGACATCGACGTAGAATTCATCGACGCGGGCTACCTTGCCCACAAGGCCCCCACCGGTCACGACCTGATCGCCCTTCTTAACCGCGCCAATCTTCGCCTTATGGTCCTTCATCCGCTTCTGCTGGGGGCGGATCAGAAGGAAGTAGAAGACGACGAAGATGAGAACGAGCGGCGCCATCTGCACCAGCATGGAGGCACCGGACGACTGTTCGCCCGCGGTCTGGGCAAAGGCTGGGGTAATGAACATGGTGGGACTTTCGCCTTATCTCTTGTCCAGCCGCAGACAGGCAAATGCCTGCGGATCAAAGGCGCGCGGCTAACACAGATCGGGATAGGGAGGCAACATGATTAGGGAAGGAAGAAAGCGGCAAAAAGCGCGCGCCGAAACGCTTGCATGTTCTCAAACATGCTTCTATGTGCCGCCGCTCCGGTCGGGACGTAGCGCAGCCTGGTAGCGCATCACACTGGGGGTGTGGGGGTCGGAGGTTCGAATCCTCTCGTCCCGACCAAAAATCATGAAGGAAGTGGCGAGAAGAACGCATTTTTGCGGATTGCCCTTCCCCTCCCCTAAAATCCTATTTTTCCTATTTCTCGCGTTGGGCGCGAATTTTTGCTGTCCTACATCTAACCAAATGGGATAAATGCCCTGCCTCATTCGACGAGGGAAGCGGGTTCATGGATATTTCGGCACTGATTGACGAGGTGATCGCGCGCGAAGGTGGCTATTCCCATCATCCGGCGGATCGGGGCGGGCCTACGAATTTCGGAATCACCCAGGCCGTCGCGCGGGCCAATGGCTATGCGGGCGATATGCGGAAATTGCCGCGGACGCTGGCCGAGACGATCTACCGCAGGCTTTACTGGGAACGGCCGGGCTATGCCTTTGTCGCGGAGGTCGCGCCGGACATCGCCGCCGAATTGTTCGACAGCGCAGTGAATATGGGGCCGGGCACGGCGACCGGCTTCCTGCAACGGGCGCTCAACGCGCTTAATCGCAATCAGAAGGACTATCCCGACCTGAAGGTCGACCGCACGATCGGCGCCAAGACGTTGGCGGCGCTGCGCGCATTCATGGCGCTGCGGGGCAAGGCAGGGGAGAAGGTGCTGCTGAAGGCGATCGAGGCACTGCAAGGGGAACGTTATCTGGCGCTGGCGGAGAGCAGGCCTGCCAACGAAGCCTTCCTCTACGGCTGGTTGGCGAACCGACTTGGTTAGAGGTGGGACGGCTGCGGGCAATCGGAGGCGGCGCGCCGATCGCTGGACGCTGCGGGCGCGGCCAGCCTTTCTATACGTCATGTACGCCCTGCTGCTGTGGTCGGTGCCGGTCGGGCTGATCGGGGGTATGTGGCCGGAGGGGGCGGCGGCGATCGTCCGGGCGATGCGGGGCTATTTCGAGGCGCTGCCGGAGCCGCTCTATGCGCTGTTTGGCACGGGGTATCTTGGATATACGGCGGCGCGGACGTGGGGGAAGGTTAAGGGGGTGGAGAGGTAGGGGGAGAGTTGCGCTTCGTCTTAAGCGTGCAGCCCCTCTCCCTAACCTCGCAGGGAGTCACGCGCCTCCCTGCGGCCCCTGAAGGAGAGAGGGAACTGGGTTGCGCTTAAGCCTATATCGGTTGCGCGCCAGCCTGTAACAGTTCGCGCTCAAAGCCACAAAAATGAGAGGGGCCGCTGGGTAGATAAGTCCCAGCGGCCCATCATTGACATGGTCACAGCGGCCGGAAGTGCCGCCACACGGAAACGTTGATCGCGCTATCTTTGCAGACAAAGGAAGCCAGTTCGCGACTGGTCGCGGCAGAGGCTGTTTCAATGTCTGTAAAAACCGACGTTATGACGTCGCTCAGCGGCGCGTTTCCCGAATGGACTTGACCGACCTCACTGCTGAACCATGAGACATCGGATCACCTCCTTTCGCTTGTTAAAGCCCGCGCAGCCCGCCCTGGAAAACCGTTTTTGACCTGGCCACGACATGGACTGTGAATCAGACGGGAAGCATGATCAAGACTTGTAAAATTCTTTTTTCGAATCATAATGGCGCGTCCGCTTGAAAAGCCGATCTGGTGCTTTTCAGTCGATCCCCCCACAAGATGTACGGCAAGCGGTCGGAAACCGACCCTTTAGCGACGGCAGTCCTCTATGGCCCGGCCGACCTCTGCCCAGGCGGGCAGTATCAGGGTTTCGAGCCCCTGCACCTCGACGGCGAAATGGCCCCGGCTGTAGGCAATCTGATCCAGCACTGTGTCGCTGGCGGCGCGGACTGCGAGGGTTCCCGAACCGTTCGGCGTGGCGGGCCAACTGACCGCGCCATAGCTGGTGCGGAGGGTGACGTTCCCCCTCCCTGTCCCGGCGCGCAGAAGACTGATCCGGCCTGCGGCGGGATCGCATCGCAAGGAAAGCAGCGTGCCGGATGCGGGGCTGGCGAAGGTCGCGACGGATCCCGATCCTTCCGCGTGGTAGCTCCAGTTGCCGGGCGTCGCGGGACGATATTGCCATTCGACCGGTCCGGGAACGGGTAGAGGCGGCCTTGCCGAGGGCGCGGGCGCAGGGCGCGGAGCTGGCGGCGGGGGCGCTTCTGGGGCGCCGACGCAGGCGGGGAGGAGGAGCAGGGACGCGAGGATGGCGGAGGCGGGGAATATGCGCATGTGCCCCTCAATGCCCGAGGGGGTGGAACGGGTTCAACCGGGAAATGCATTTTTTGGGCTGGGGGGTTGCGATATACGCCCTTCTCCGGAAGGAGAACGCGAGTAGCACTCCTTTCGTCACATCGGCGTTGCGCTGGCCCACCCCCCGGCCCCCTCCCGCATGCGGGAGGGGGAGCAGGAGTGTGCTATCCCTAGAACGCAGCCCTAAACACCCTTGCCAATTGACAGTTTCCCGCCGAATCGCTAGGGGCGGACGCATCCCGGACACGCTGGTGAGCGGCAGTGCATGGCACTGGCCGTCTTTTTTGCGTCTCGGGGGTTATCGAATCGGCCGAAGTCCTTCTAGGGCTCGGCCCGGACGCTTTGAGATGGGGTGGCGCCAACCGCCCCGTGGAGCAGGAGTACAGATTACCATGGCACGTATTGCGGGTGTTAACATCCCGACCAACAAGCGCGTGATCATCGCGCTCACCTACATCCACGGCATCGGCCGCAAGACCGCCGTCGACCTCGCCGACAAGCTGGGCATCGATCACAGCCGCCGCGTTCAGGACCTGTCGGACGCCGAAGTCCTGCAGATCCGCGAAGCCATCGACGCCGACCTCACCGTTGAAGGTGACCTGCGTCGTGAAACTGCGATGAACATCAAGCGCCTGATGGATCTGGCCTGCTATCGCGGCCTGCGTCACCGCAAGGGCTTGCCGGTTCGCGGTCAGCGCACGCACACCAATGCGCGCACTCGCAAGGGCAAGGCTAAGCCGATCGCCGGCAAGAAGAAGTAATCGTTGAGGGTCAACCTTTCGGCATGGCCCTCCGGTGACTTCCGCTTTCAACGATTTCAGTAGGATAGAGCAACATGGCACGCGAACCCCAGCGCATTAAGCGGCGCGAGCGCAAGAACATCTCGGCCGGCGTCGCGCACGTCAACGCCAGCTTCAACAACACGATGGTCACCATCACCGATGCCCAGGGCAATGCGATCAGCTGGTCCTCGGCCGGCATGATGGGCTTCAAGGGCAGCCGCAAGTCGACCCCGTACGCCGCGCAGGTCTGCGCCGAAGACGCTGGCCGCAAGGCTGCCGAACATGGCGTGCGCACCCTGGAAGTCGAAGTTAAGGGTCCCGGTTCAGGCCGTGAATCGGCTCTGCGCGCGTTGCAGGCCGTCGGTTTCCACATCACATCGATCCGCGACGTGACGCCGATCCCGCACAATGGCGTGCGTCCTTCCAAGCGCCGCCGCGTCTAACCGCTGCGCTTGAGTTTTCCGGGCGGCGGACGCGCCGCCCGCTAACCCATCTACATCGCCGGTCGGTCCTGTCGGGTTCAGGATTTCAAACGTTCCGGCCTATCCCCAGGGGAAATACATGACTGTCAACATGAAGAACTGGCAGGAATTGAAGAAGCCCAACAGCCTTGAGATCAAGGCGACGGGCGACGGCAAGCGGAAGGCGACTTTCGTTGCCGAACCGTTGGAGCGTGGTTTCGGCCTGACGCTTGGCAACGCGCTGCGCCGGGTTCTTCTGTCCTCGCTCCAGGGCGCGGCGGTCACCTCGATCAAGATCGAGAACGTGCTCCACGAATTTTCGTCGCTGGCCGGCGTGCGTGAAGATGTGACGGACATTGTCCTCAACATCAAGCAGGTTGCGCTCCGCATGGAAGGTGACGGTCCCCGCCGCCTGCAGCTGTCCGCGACTGGTCCGGGCGAAGTGCGCGCCGGTGACATCACCACCGTTGGCGACATCGAAGTGATGAACCCCGACCTGGTGATCTGCCACCTGGACCAGGGTGCGACGCTGAACATGGAACTGACCGCTGACGTCGGCAAGGGCTATGTCCCCGCCGTCGCCAACCGTCCGGCCGACGCGCCGATCGGCCTGATCCCGATCGACGCGCTCTATTCGCCGGTGCGTCAGGTCGCCTACAAGGTCGACAATACCCGCGTCGGCCAGGAACTGGACTATGACAAGCTGTCGCTGACCGTCGAGACCGACGGCACCGTCACGCCGGAAGACGCGGTGGCCTATGCTGCCCGCATCCTGCAGGACCAGTTGCAGCTGTTCGTTCACTTCGAAGACGCGCTGCCCGTGGCCGCTCCGGCTGCTGGCACCGCTGCGGCTGCTGCCGCCGAGGGCGAGAGCGACACCAACCAGATCAACCGCTACCTGCTCAAGAAGGTGGACGAACTGGAACTGTCGGTTCGCAGCGCAAACTGCCTCAAGAACGACAACATCATCTATATCGGCGATCTGGTCCAGAAGACCGAAGCCGAGATGCTGCGCACCCCCAATTTCGGCCGCAAGTCGCTGAACGAAATCAAGGAAGTGCTGTCGTCCATGGGCCTGCGTCTGGGCATGGACATCCCCGGCTGGCCGCCGGAAAATATCGAGGAAATGGCCAAGAAGCTCGAACAAGAGCTGCTTGGGTAAGCGTCATCCCAGCGAAAGCTGGGATCTCGTGCCTCATGGCAAAACATCGGGCCTGAGACCCCAGCTTTCGCTGGGGTGACGATCCAATCTAGGTGGAATGGGCGACGACCTCTAACGGTCGCCTGGTCTGGGGTACCTGAAACGGCCCCTTAACGAACGGAAGGAAAGAGACATGCGTCATAAGGTTGGTCATCGTAAGCTGCAGCGCAGCGCCGGGCATCGTAACTCGCTGCTCCGCAACCTCGCGGCTTCGCTCATCAAGCATGAGCAGATCCTGACGACCACGCCCAAGGCGAAGGAACTGCGTCCCTACGTCGAAAAGCTGATCACCCTCGCCAAGAAGGGTGGCCTGTCGAACCGCCGTCTGGCCCACGCCCGTCTTCAGGACGACACGCAGCTGGTCAAGCTGTTCGAAGTTCTGGCCGAGCGTTACAAGGATCGCAACGGCGGCTACACCCGCGTGATCAAGGCTGGCATCCGCGCTTCGGACGCTGCGCCGATCTCGATCATCGAGCTGGTCGACCGCGACGTCGATGCGAAGGGCAAGGATTCAGGTCCGGTCCAGAACGCCGACGCGGACGAGCTGGAAGCGGCCTGATCAAGGCAAGGCGCTCCTTTTAGGGGCCGCCGGATAAATCGAAACAGGCTGCGGCTCGATGGAGCTGCGGCCTGTTTTGTTTTTGCGCTGTCTACCTCTGCCTCGACGATGCCCCAGCCACGTTCAGCCGTGCGACAGCCGGTCAAGCCTAGACATGTCGCGCAGCTGACAAGGAGTGATGGGATGACCGGCAAGGCGGTTTGGATGACGGGAGCGATGCTGGGCGTGGCGGCGCTGGTGCCCGGCAGCATGGTCCATGCACAGACGCAACCGGATTATGGCTATCCTGGCGCGAGCGACCGGCAGGCGCAGGATGATCCTTATGCGGATGAGGATGCGACCGGCGGCGAGGAGCGGGGCAGCCAGGCGCAGGCGCAGCAGCGGGCGGACGATGATTTTTCCGATGTAACGGGCGGGGTGGATGAGCAGGCCGGTTCCCCTTCGCGCGGTCAAGCTTATGCTCGTCCGGGCGAGCGGGCTGAAGACGCGCGGGTCGACCGGGAGCGCGAGGAAGCGATCACCGAATGCGCGGTCGCGGCCCGTGACGAGGCAGAGCGGGACGGCGGCTTTGCCGAGGTACGGCAGGTGCAGGAGCCGATGGAGACGCGCGGGAACTATCAGGTCGAGGGTGACATCGATGCCCGTTCCAGCTGGCGGTCGGAGGACGGCCGGACGCTCCATTTCACCTGTTCAGTGCAGAATGGCCGGATCGCCAATCTCCAATTTTCCCGGAACCCGGCGGCGCGATAGCCGGGGCCGGAGCAAACCCCTTTTTTTCGGTCAGCGAAGCCGCTAGGAGGTCGGGCTTCGTCATGGCGTGATTGAACCGAGCGCGTCAGGAGAGTCCCCGATCCAATGCATGCGCTGAGCTGGTGGCGTCTTCTGCTTTTGAAGGCTTAAGGCCGTCGCAGCGCGAGGAGCCATCATGTCCCCGCCGCCCGTCCCGCCCCGTACCGCCGCCATCGCGTTCATCCTTCTGACGGCGATGCTCGACGTCATGTCGATGGGGATCGTCATTCCGGTCGTGCCGCAACTGATCGAGGAGCTGACCGGATCGACCACGGGCACGGGCTTGTGGAACGGCCTGCTCGTCGCGTTGTGGGCGGTGATGCAGTTCCTGTGTTCGCCGATCATTGGATCGCTGTCGGATCGCTTCGGGCGGCGGCCGGTGATCCTGATTTCCGTTGCCGGGCTGGCGCTGGACTTCCTGCTGATGGCGTTGGCGCCCAATCTGTGGTGGCTGGCGCTGGGGCGGATATTGGCGGGGGTTACGTCGTCGAGCTTCACGTCGACCTTTGCCTATATGGCCGACATCATGCCGCCCGAGAAGCGCGCGCGCGGCTATGGGCTGATCGGCGCGGCGTTCAGCGGTGGGTTCGTCGCCGGGCCGCTGCTGGGCGGCATGCTGGGGGAGATTTCGGTGCGGGCGCCTTTCTGGGCGGCGGCGGGCTTTTCCGCCCTCGCCTTCCTCTACGGCCTGATCGTCCTGCCTGAGTCGCTAGCGCCGGAGAAGCGGATGGCCTTTTCTTGGAAGCGGGCCAATCCGTTCGGCGCGCTGAAACTGCTCAGGTCGCATCCGGAGCTGTCGAGCCTCGCCACCGTCAACTTCCTGCTCCATTTCGCGCATCACCTGTTTTCGGCGGTGTTCGTGCTCTATGCGGGCGACCGCTATGGCTGGGGGCCTTGGCAGGTGGGCACATTGTTCGCGCTCGTCGGGGTACTGGACATGGGCGTGCAGGGCCTGATCGTCGGGCCAATGGCCAAGCGGCTGGGCGACCGGCGGACGATGATCATAGGACTTTCCTTTGGCGCGCTGGGATTGGCGGCCATGGGCCTGGCGTCCACGGAGGCATTGTTCATCGCGGCCGTGTTCCCTAATGCGCTGTGGGGGCTCGCCATGCCCACGATCCAGTCGCTGATGACGCAACGCGTGTCTGAATCCGAGCAAGGGCAGTTGCAGGGCGCGAACAACAGCGTCGGGTCGATCGCCGGGGTTCTCTCGCCCATTTTCTTTGGCGCGTTATATAGCCTGTCGGTGGGCGAGCGGCCGGTGTTGCCTTTCATCGGCAGCCCTTTCCTGATCGCTGCGGCGGTTCTGGCGGGCGCGGCGCTGCTCGGCTGGGCGGCGGGGCGGGCGCAGGACGTCCCTTCGCTGGACAAGCGCGGCCAAGCGCACTAACCGCGCCCCATCCCATTTCTCTCGGCTCATAAAGGCGATTCGATGACGCTGCCCCTTCAGGATTCCATCCTTATCGTGGACTTCGGCAGCCAGGTGACGCAGCTGATCGCGCGCCGCGTGCGCGAGGCGGGCGTCTATTCCGAGATCGCCCCCTTCAACAGCGCCGACGCCGCGTTCAAGCGGATGCAGCCCAAGGGCATCATCCTGTCGGGCGGTCCTTCGTCGGTGATGTGGGAGGACAGCCCGCGCGCGCCGCAAAGCTTCTTTGACGCGGGCATTCCGATCCTGGGCATCTGCTATGGCCAGCAGACGATGATGCAGCAGATGGGCGGCAATGTCGAAGGCGGGGAAAGCGGCGAGTTCGGCCGCGCCTTCATCGAAATCAAGAAGCGTTGTGCGCTGTTCGATGGCCTGTGGGCCGAGGGCGAGCGGCATCAGGTGTGGATGAGCCATGGCGACAAGGTGACGCAGCTCGCTCCGGGCTTTGAAGTGGTGGCGGTGAGCGAAGGCGCGCCCTTCGCCATGACGGCAAATGAGGAAAAGCGCTTCTACGCCACGCAATTCCACCCGGAAGTCGTGCACACGCCCGATGGTGGCAAGCTGATCGCCAATTTCGCGCGCCATGTCTGCGGCCTGAAGGGCGACTGGACGATGGCGGAATTCCGCGCGACGAAGATCGCCGAAATCCGCGAGCAGGTCGGCGACGGCAAGGTGATCTGCGGCCTGTCGGGCGGCGTCGATAGCGCGGTGGCCGCCGTGCTGATCCATGAGGCGATCGGCGACCAGCTGACCTGCGTGTTCGTCGATCATGGGCTGATGCGCAGCGGCGAGGCCGAGCAGGTCGTGTCGCTGTTCCGGGGCAGCTATAATATTCCGCTGGTCCATGTGAACGCCGAGACGCTGTTCATGAAGGGGCTGGAGGGCGTCACCGACCCCGAGGCCAAGCGCAAGTTCATCGGCAAGACCTTCATCGACGTGTTCGAGGATGAGGCGAAGAAGATCGGTGGCGCGGCTTTCCTGGCGCAGGGGACGCTCTATCCCGACGTGATCGAGAGCGTGAGCTTCACCGGCGGGCCTTCGGTGACGATCAAGAGCCACCATAATGTCGGCGGTCTGCCCGATCGCATGAACATGAAGCTGGTCGAGCCGCTGCGCGAACTGTTCAAGGATGAGGTGCGCGCGCTGGGCCGTGAATTGGGGCTGCCGGAGATTTTCGTCGGCCGCCACCCCTTCCCCGGTCCCGGCCTTGCCATCCGCATTCCCGGCGAGGTGAACAAGGAACGGTGCGATATCCTGCGCAAGGCGGACGCCGTATATCTGGAGGAGATCCGCAATGCGGGCCTCTATGATGCGATCTGGCAGGCCTTTGCCGTGCTGCTGCCGGTGCGGACGGTGGGCGTGATGGGCGACCATCGCACCTATGACAGTGTGTGCGCGCTGCGGGCGGTCACATCGACCGACGGCATGACGGCGGATATCTATCCGTTCGATGCGGCGTTCCTGAGCCGGGTGGCGACGCGGATCATCAATGAAGTCAAGGGTATCAACCGGGTATGTTATGACTTCACGTCCAAGCCTCCCGGTACGATCGAATGGGAATGACGCGGAAATAGCAGGCATCCGAGGGATGCCTGCCCGCGTCATTCGGCACCGCAAGGTGCCGCGCCTTACAGGTTGACGGTTCGGCGATACCGCGCCTCCCTCCACCCATTGGGCATGGAGAAGGGAAGGGCTTCGACAAGCTCAGCCCGAACGGGGCTAAGGGGGATTTACAGCCCTTGAGCGCGCTATACTCGGGCGGTTGCAGGCTTTAGGCTGACGCGATGACCAGCGCGCTCCTTGGCCATCCCGTCTATCGGGACATGCCCGCCACGATCTTCGAGAAAATGTCGGCCCGCGCGCGGGATACGGGGGCGATCAACCTCGGCCAGGGCTTTCCCGACGCGCAGGGACCAGAGGATATTTTGCGCGCCGCGGCCGACGCGCTGATGACCCGGTCCAACCAATATCCGCCGAGTGGCGGCTTGCCGGAATTGCGGGCGGCGGTGGCCGCGCATTATGGGCGGCATCAGGGATTGGCGTTGACCCCGGAAGAGGTCATCATCACCTCCGGCGCGACCGAGGCGATTGCGGCCAGCCTGTTCGCGCTGGTGCAGCCGGGGGACGAGGTACTGCTGCTGGCGCCGCTTTACGATGCCTATCTGCCTTTGGTGGAGCGCGCGGGCGGAGTGGCGCGGGTGATCAGGCTGACGCCGCCAGACTGGCGCGTGACGCGGGAGGCGCTGGAAGCGGCGGTGGGGCCGCGCGCACGCCTGCTCATCCTCAACAACCCGCTCAATCCCAGCGGCAGCGTGATGGACGAGGCGCAGTTGGCCATGCTGGCGGCCTTTTGCGTGGAGCATGACCTGATCGCCATTTGCGACGAGGTGTGGGAGCATGTGACATTCGACGGCCGGGTGCATCAGCCGTTGATGCGGTTTCCCGGCATGGCCGAACGCACGGTGAAGATCGGATCGGCGGGCAAGATCTTTTCGGTCACCGGCTGGAAGATCGGCTGGATGTGCGCGGCGCCGCTGGTGGCGAGGCTGTTAGGACGGGCGCACCAGTTCCTGACCTTCACCAGTCCGCCCAATCTGCAATGGGCCGTGGCGGAGGGGCTGGCCAAGCCGGGAGCGTGGTTTGCGGACATGCGGGCGGGTTATCAGGCGTCGCGTGACCGGCTGGTCGAGGGATTGCGGCGGGCGGGCTATGACGTGCAAGCGAGTGCAGGCACCTGGTTCGTGACGGTCGATCTGGCCACCTCGGGGATCGCGCTCGACGATGTCGGCTTTTGCGAACGGATCATCGACGAAGCGGGCGTGGCGGCCATCCCGATATCGGCATTTTATCCGGACGCGGCGGTCACGCATCTGGTGCGGCTTTGCTTTTCCAAGAGCGATGCGGTGATCGATGAGGCGGTCGCGCGGCTTGGCCATTTTCGCCTTATGCTCGGGTGAGGCGCAACTAGCGCTTGCGGCACCGTGTGACGGCCGCTAGGTTCACCTTTCGTTCCACGGAGGATCATTAATGGACAGCCTTGCCATCATCCTCAGTCTGGCCGCCCTGATCGCAGGGTTGGCGCTGGGCTGGCTGTTGCGTGGGAAGGCAGTGGCGCCGCTGGCGGCGGAAAAGGCCGAGCTTGTTGCGAAGCTGGCGCAGGCGGAAGCGCAGCGCAACGGCGCGTTGCAGGAACTGGTTGTGGCGCAGGAGCGGGCGGCGCAGGCGGGCGTGCTGGCGCTGCGGCTGGAGGATGAGCGGGCGGCGCGGGGCTTGGCCGAGCGGGAACTGGCGGCGCTGCAATCCGACACGCAGGCACGGGCCGAGGCTTTCGAGGCGCAGATCGTGGCACTGAAGGACGCGAAGGAGCAGTTGTCGGCGCAGTTCAGCGAGATTGGCGGCAAATTGCTGCATCAGGCGCAGAGCCATTTCCTGGAGCGCGCCGATCAGCGGCTGGCGCAGGCGCATGAGAAGAGCGAGGCGCAGCTCAAGCAATTGCTGCACCCGGTCAATGAGACGATCCAGCGGTACGACCAGAAGATCAGCCAGATCGAACAGCAGCGCACCGAGGCTTACGGCATATTGCGCGGTGAGATTGAATCGATGAAATCGGGGCAGGAAGCCGTGCGCGCGGAAGCGCAGCGGCTGGTCGATTCGCTGCGCCACGCGCCCAAGGCGCGTGGCCGCTGGGGCGAGCAGCAGTTGCGCAACGTGCTGGAGACGTGCGGGCTTTCCGAACATGTCGATTTCCGCACCGAGGTGAGCGTCGAGGGTGAGGATGGGCGGTTGCGGCCTGACGCGATCGTGCGCATTCCCGGTGGCCGCGCCTTGGTGATCGACGCCAAGGTGTCTTTGAACGCCTATCAGGACGCCTATGGCGCCGACGGTGAGGAGGAGCGCAAGCGGCTGCTGTCCGCCCATGCCGCCGCGATGCGCGCGCATGTCGAGACGCTGGGGCGCAAAAGCTATGCCGACCAGTTCGATGAAGCGCCGGATTATGTCATCATGTTCGTGCCGGGCGAGCATTTCCTGTCGGCGGCGCTGGAGCATGATCCGCAGCTTTGGGATCACGCCTTCGGCAAGCGCGTGCTGCTGGCGACCCCCACCAACCTCATCGCCATCGCCCGCACGGTCGCGGCGGTGTGGCGGCAGGAGAAGATGGCCGACGAAGCCAAGCGGATCGGCGCGCTGGGCAAGGAGCTGTATGAACGGCTGGCGGCTGCGGCGGGGTCGCTCAAGAAGCTGGGCAACCGGCTGACCGGGGCGGTGAGCGATTATAACAGCTTCGTCGGCAGCTTCGAGGGACGCGTGCTGGTGACCGGGCGCAAGCTGCGTGACCTCAATATCGAGACGGGCGGGCGCGAGCTGGAGGAGCTTGAGCCGGTCGAGGCGCTGGTGCGCGAGCCTGCTTCGCCCGAGGCGGTGCGGGCGTTACCCGAGGCTGTGGCAGACGCGGCGGAGTGAGGCTTGTCGGCCGGGGCCTGTTGGTCCGGTTATCGTGAACAATTGGCCGACACCGGCTGACAAGGGCGCGGCAAGCTGACCAAGCGCGATTGGAGCATGATCCAAGCAGACTGAATCGGATCATGCTCCATTTGTCTTTTTTCCCGCATTTTCCGAGCCAGCGGATGATGCCATCCGCTTTGAAAAAGCTTTAGACGCCTCTGCTGTCGTTCCTGATGGGTTGGTAAATCATGGGGATGCGTCTCTGCGGTCAGTACCGCTGACGGGTCGCCGGACATCCGGGCTGCGCCGCGATTGGCCACTGTCGGGGCCGGGAGGCCGGTCATCCTGCCGCCCGGAATTGCCATATGGGTCAAGGCTCTTTCGGGACAGAATGCCTCTGATCCGTATCCAAATGCGTCGCGCTTCTGCCCCCTTTGAACCGGGGGCGCCACTGGCCTGACCCAGGTCCCTATGGCAATAATAGCGGCAACATCGTGGACGATAATGGACAGCAAGTAACGCCCGTTTCACCGCCCAATGCCGCGAACGGGATGAGCTTATCTGCATGCCCCGAAGGAGCAGTAAGTGATGATCAACCAGTCTGACGCCACCGCCCGTGGCGCCATTACATCCCAGGCGTCGCTGCGCGATTATCTTTCGATCGCGCGCTTCGACCACATGACGAAGCATGTCTTCATCATTCCGGGCATCGTGTTGGCCTATGCTGTCCACCACAACGCGGCACATCTTTCGATCGACCGGCTGCTATTGGGGTTTGCGAGCGCCATACTGATCGCATCGGCCAATTATGTGATCAACGAGTGGCTGGATCGGGAATTCGACGCCTTTCATCCGGTCAAGTCGCAGCGCACGGCGGTTCATCAGGCGCTTTCGCCGACGCTGGTCTATGCCGAATATCTCGCCTTGCTGCTGCTCGGGCTGTTGCTCGGCTACCAGCTGGGGCAGCTGTTCTTCGTCGCTTCGGTGGCGTTCGGGCTGTCGGGCATCACCTATAATGTCGAGCCGATCCGGACGAAGGACAAGGTCTATCTGGATGTCATCAGCGAGTCGGTGAACAATCCGATCCGTCTGGTGCTGGGCTGGGCCATGGTGGACCCGACCGCCCTGCCCCCGGCCAGCCTGTTCATCGCCTATTGGGCAGGGGGCGCGTTCCTGATGGGCGCCAAGCGGCTGAGCGAATATCGCGATGTCGTCGCGGATCAGGGCGTCGAGATGCTGCACCGCTATCGCAAGTCGTTCCGCAGCTATACGAGCGAGAACCTGACCGTATCCTGCTTCCTCTACGCCATGCTGTCGGCCTTTTTCATTGCGGTGTTCCTGATCAAATATCGTCTTGAATATATCATCGCCTTTCCCTTCATCGCGGGCCTGTTCGCCATCTATATGTGGCTGGCGTTGCGGCAGGGATCGGTGGCGCAGCGGCCCGAACGGCTGTTCCGTTCGCGCCGCCTGCTCGCCGCGACCGGCCTTGCCGTGTTGGCGGTGGTGGTCGCCACCTTTGTCGACCTGCCGTGGCTGAGTTCGCTGTCGCAGCCCTATCTCATCATGGTCGGCTGATCGGGTCCGGCATGGCGGCGCAGTCCATCCCGATCGATTGGAGCGCGATCGACCTCGTCATCTTCGACATGGATGGCACGCTCTACGATCAAAGGTGGCTGCGCGCGCGGATGCTGGCGGCACTGCTGCGGGATGCGATCGCCCGGCGAAGTCTGGACACGCTGCTGACGTTGCGTTCCTTCCGCCGCTGTCGCGAGGCGCTGGCCGAAGGGTCGCAGGATTTCCTGGCCGATCAATACAGCATTCCGGCGGCCGAGAGGGGCTGCACCCCCGAAGAGGTGCGCGGGCTGGTCGCTGAATGGATGGAAGAGCGGCCGCTGTCCATGCTTGCCGCCTGCCGCCGTCCGGGTATCCAGCAGCTGTTCCAGGCGATAGCGCGCGAGGGCAAGCGGATCGCGATCTTTTCGGATTATCCGGCGGTTGCGAAGCTTGCGGCGCTGGACCTGACCGCCGACTATATCGTCGCGGCCACTGACCCCGACGTTGGCCGCCCCAAGCCCGACCCGGCAGGTCTTGCCAAGCTGTTGCGCCTATCGGGTGTCGCAGCCGATCGCTCGGTGCTGATTGGCGACCGGGTAGAGCGGGATTGGGCGGTGGCCGCGCGGTTGAACATGCGCGCGCTGATCCTGTCGCGGGGCGCATCAGGCGAGGTCGAGCGGTTCCGTTCGTTCGGCGACGCGCTGTTCCAGCCGCTGCTCATGAAAATGGCGTGCTGATGGTCCCCTCGCGGGGACCGGGAGTCAGAGACGGGACGCCTGTTCGAGGGTCCCGGAAAGCTGTTCCGGTTTGTCCGTCGGGGAGAGGGAGAGGCCGATCAGCACCACGCCGAAGACAATGGACGCAACGCCGACAAGCTTGGTGGTCGATATGGGCTCGCCAAGGATGAAATAGCTCGACGCCACGGTGATCACGAGGCCCAGCCCGATGAAGGGATAGGCGGTAGAGAGATCGACGCGCGCCAGAACCAGCAGCCATATGAGCGCGCTCAGCACAAAGCAGCTCAGGCCGAGGATGACCAGAGGCGAGGTCGCGATCACCATCGCCGTGCGGAACAGCGATTGCTCCGGCTGGGCCAGAGCGCTCTGCACCGCCGCGCTCGACATGCCGATCTTCAGGATCAACTGCGCCGCCGCAGACAGGAAGACGCTTGCAAGTACCAGTCCGAGGAGCATTGCCTTTGCCATAAAACGCCTTTCCTTTTCGCCGCCGCTGATGCCTTAGGAATGTTCGGGAAATGCCGCGATCGGGGCGGAGGATTTTGCCGCACCACGCACCGGACGGTTCGAGGTATCTGATGCCGCACCCAGTCGCGACCGCGCCATGCTCTCCACAGCGCCAAGCAGAAACAGCGGCATCGAGAACATCACGATGCGGCCGACATTATATTGGACGTCCAGCGCCAGCGCGAACAGGAACAAGGCGATGACGCCGCCGATGTCGCAAAAATAGACCATCGGGTCCCGGCTCGGCCGAATTGCGGTCCACCACAGGATGATCACGACGATCGGGGGCCAGAGATTCTGATAGGCACCCTTCATGCCGAAAAGATGACGGATCGAACCGATCATCCCTGAAATATAGGTGCCGGGGTCCCGTTGATTGTCGAGGCCGGGCATGGCGAGGGTGAGGACGGTCGCCGCATAGGCTGCCAGCGCGACGGCGGCGACGCATGCCATGACGAAATAGACCTTGCGATGCTCCACCACGAACAGCATGCGGAGGCTCGCGCCAAAGAAGGCGATCAGGGCCACCTTTTCATTGACGATGGTCCCCAGGATGACGGCGGCGGCGAAGATGGCGATCCTGCGCTCTATCATCGCAATGGCCGCGATTACGAGCGGCAGCGTCGCTATACCGTCGGCTGAGCCCATACCGAGATAGCGTGTCAGCAACAGGAAGATGAGGGTGGCGGAAAAGGCCCAGCCCACCGAAACATTGCGCCAGAAGGCGAGATAGAGGCCGACAAGGCAGGCGGATATCGCCGCATAGGCCGCGTTGGCCGCGCACATCGCCTGCAAGGCCCTTACATATTCCGGCTGCATCACGACAGGCGCGTGATGAATGCCCTGCCCCGAAAACAGGATGACCGGCAGCTGGTAGAAGGGTGCTGCGAGGATTACCGAACCGATGCGATAGACGTGCGGGCTGGGTGGGATCTTCCCGCCCGGTTCGCCCAGCACCCACAGCAGATAGCGCGAATAGTCATCATAGGACATGGTGCCATAATAGACGGTTCGGTAGACCTCGAAGAACATGGGCAGGACAAGCGCCACGAGCATGGTGGCCATGAATATCGGCGCGAGGTAGGCTCCGCCGCGCAGTTCCTTCGAGTGCATTTCCAAGGCCATCCCCCACCATCCTCAGTTCAGCGCCGCCGTGGACATCATCGGCCGGGACAGGTTGATCGTGATGGCGCGCAGGGCATGGCGGACGGTCACGAAACTTTCCCATGGCTTTGATCCATCCCGATTTTCTACAGGAGCCCCACCGGGTCCACACTTGCGATTTCGGACAAGGGCCACTCCTTGGGGGGATCGCTTTTACTCCCCGGATAGGTCCGGAATAGTTGTTTCGATTTGCGGCGCTTTGACGATCATTGGGGCATGAAATCGGCGCGAGAAACAGGCATGGCCGGGGAAATAGCCTCCGCCGGGCACATCAGGCGGCATCCCTTGCCTGCGGGCGGGGAGCTGTCGATGCGCGCCTGGGGTCTGCCGAAAGCGGTCGCCTTATTACTGGCGATCATGCCCGTTGCCGCCGAGGCCAGGACCCTGGAAGCCTTTCCCGGTGCGGTGGGCTATGGTCGGTTCACCCAGGGCGGGCGAGGCGGCGCGATCATAGCGGTGACGAGCCTGGCCGACAGCGGGCCGGGAACATTGCGCGCCTGCATCGACGCACGGGGGCCGCGCACATGCATTTTCCGGGTCGGCGGGGTCATCCGCTGGACGACCGATCGGCCGGTGATCCGCAATCCCTATATCACCATCGCGGGGCAGACGGCGCCCGGTGGCGGTATATTGATCACGCATGCGGGCGGCCGATACGGCCTGACGCCCCTTGTCGCCAAGAACACGCATGATGTCATCATTCGCCACATCAGGGTGCGGCTGGACAACCGGGGGGACACGCGCGCTTCCGACAGCGGGATCATCTTCGAAAAAAGCAGCAACGTCATCATCGACCATGTCAGCGTGTCGTGGTCGGAGGATGAAACCGTCGGCGGTCAGGGGCAGAACGACAATATAACGATATCCAATTCCATCCTTGCCGAGGGATTGCGCAGGCATGACAAATGCGCGCTTCTAAGCAGCGATGCCACAGGCAGCCAGAAATTGACGTTCATCGGCAATATCTGCGCCCATAACGGCGACAGGAATCCCGACGTCAACTTCTTCCCCGGTTCCTGCGTCGATGTGGTCAACAACCTGATCTACAATGCGCGTTCCGATTTCGTCGAAGTTTGGGAACAGCATGGCGGAAGCCCGGTCAATATCGTGGGAAACTACTTCAAGGCGGGACCCAATATGGTGCCCGGGCGATACATTATCGCTCGCCAGTCGGTGAATTCGACCGGCCGCGCGCAGATATATGAGGCGGGCAATTATATTGATGGCAGGATCGTCCGGGAGCCGCCGCCCTATGTGCGCGAAGCGATGGTGCAGACGCCATCATGTCCCATCGGCGCCCCGGTCATCGACGCCAGGCAGGCCTATCATCGCGCGCTGACGACGGCCGGGGCCTTTCCCCGTGATACGGTGGACACCCGGATCGTGAAGGAGGTGAAGCAGGGAACCGGCAAGATCCGTCGTGAGCCCGGCATCCTTCCCGAGATAGCCGATGGAACGCCTTATGCGGATTCCGACGGAGACGGCATGTCCGACCAATGGGAAAAGGCGAACGGCACCGACGCGACCAGAAACGACGCCTGGGAAGATGCGAACCGCAACGGGTGGAGCAATCTCGACGAATTTCTGGATTATGCGCATCACCAGGCGCTGGCGGGCTCCAGCCTCGCGGAAAGGCAGGAAGATCAAGACAAACCCCGGACTGTTACGGCGTGGGTGGTCGCTCTGACCGTCGCCGCGCTCGCTGGGCTGGGCGGCCTTTTGAAAGCGGCGATGATGTGAAGCCCTCCCCTGCCCTTCGCTCCATTGCATACACCACCAATCTCTCCTAAAGGCGGGCGGTCATCTGGGGAGTAGCCAGCCGTTCGCTTGGTCGGACGGGCCGTATGTCAACATATTTGGCCGAGAGGCCGTGGCATGCGGGATACGGGAAGCCAAGGCGAACGCCTTGAGCGGGCCGTATCGGGCGAGACCAATGGCATCGGCTCTTCCCTGTCCGGCCGGGCGGGAGGAGGCGGTGGCATTGCGTCTTCAACCCTACGCCCGGCCCCGGATTGTTATCGATGGACGCTCTCTTCACCTCCACCGCACTGGTCGCGCTCGCCGAGATGGGCGACAAGACGCAGTTGCTGGCCATGCTGCTCGCCACCCGTTTCAGGAAGCCGGTGCCGATCATACTCGGCATCCTGTTCGCCACCATGGCCAATCATTTCCTCGCGGCGCTGGTCGGTCATTCGATCGCGGGCGTGCTGACGCAGCCATGGTTCCGCTATGCCGTGGCGGCGAGCTTCATCGCGATGGCGGGATGGACGCTAATCCCCGACAAGATCGATGAGGACGAGCCGCTGAAGGCGCCGTCGAAGGCGGGGGTTTTCGTGACGACGCTGATCGCCTTCTTCCTGGTGGAGATGGGCGACAAGACGCAGGTCGCCACCGTGGCGCTGGGCGCGCAGTTCGACAATGTGCTGGCGGTGACGGCGGGCACGACGCTGGGCATGATGATCGCCAATGTGCCTGCGGTGCTGTTTGGCGAAGCGCTGGCGAAGAAGGTGCCGATGCGCGCGTTGCAGATCGGCGCGGCGCTGCTGTTCCTGGGCCTTGGGCTGTGGATGATCGCGGACCTGCAAGGCTGGATCGGTTAAAAAAGGAACAGGGACCGCCGCCCGGCTGTTGTCAGCGGGCGGCGGCTGTTGCAAGGGGAGCTAAGTCATTTTCCCCAAGCAGGACAGGCATGGAACGCGTGATGAAGGACAATCTGGTTACGGTGTTCGGCGGCGGCGGCTTCCTTGGCCGACAGGTCGCCCAGGCCCTGATGGAACGCGGCGCGCGGGTGCGCATAGCCCAGCGCGACCTGGCGAGCGCCTTTCGCATCCAGCCTCTGGGTGCGCTGGGGCAGAAGCAACTTGTCGCGGCCGATATTCGGAATGCGCAGAGCGTCGCTCGGGCGATTGCGGGGAGCGATATCGTCATCAATCTGGTCGGCGTGCTGAGCGGCGACCTGGAAGGATCGCATCATGACGGCGCGGCCAATGTAGCGAAGGCCGCGGCGGAAGCCGGGGTCAAGGCGCTGGTTCATGTCTCGGCCATCGGCGCGGATGCGGAGAGCCCTTCCGCCTATGGACGGTCCAAGGCTGCGGGCGAGGTGGCGGTTCGGGCAGCTTTCCCTGCCGCGACCATCATTCGTCCGTCGATCATCTTCGGGCCGGAAGACCAGTTCCTTAACCGCTTCGCTGAGCTGATCAGCCGCCTGCCGGTGGTTCCGGTCATCGGGGCCGACACGAAGTTCCAACCGGTCTATGTCGCCGACGTCGCGCAGGCGGTCGTCAATGCAGCGGCCGACCCCGGCCTTCATGGCGGCAAGACCTTCGAATTGGGCGGTCCGCGACAGCTCAGCATGATGGAGCTGAACAGCTGGATCGCCAAGGCCATTGGTCGCAATCGCAGCCTGATCGCGGTGCCTGCGCCGATCGCATCGACCATCGCGAGCTTTGGCTGGCTGCCGGGCGCGCCGATCACGCGGGACCAATATGCGATGTTGCAGAAGGACAATATCGTGTCGGCGGGCAAGCCGGGTCTTGCTGAGTTGGGCGTGTCACCCACGCCGATGGAGGCGATCGCCGACAGCTGGTTGGTCCGCTACCGCCGCCATGGCCGCTTCGCCGGACGCGTCAAGGCCTGACCTGAGCGCGCGCGCCATCGCCGCCTGTCCGACTGTCGATGGAATGACGGGATGGCGCGGCGATGAGCGTTGCCGTGCATTGCACGCGCTTCCCGCATCTGCACAATAAGCGCGATCTTTCCTCCGCCGGGTTCCGCGCGGATTTCCCTTTCCAGCTCAAGGACCAGAGCCGCCCATGGACCTCCATTTTCTGACGGTCATCCTGCTTGGCATCGTCGAGGGGCTGACCGAATTCCTGCCCGTGTCCTCCACCGGGCACCTGATATTGGCGAGCGAGCTGCTGGGTTATGACGCGGCGACCTGGGCGATGTTCAACGTCATCATCCAGCTGGGCGCGATTTTGGCGGTGGTGGTGCTGTACTGGCGGACGTTTTGGGCGGTGGCTATGGGGCTGCTGCGCAAGGAACCCATGAGCTGGCGGTTTCTGCGCAACCTGCTGGTCGCCTTTCTGCCGTCCGTCGTGGTCGGGCTGGCGATGCATGATTATATCGAAGTGCTGCTGGGTGCGCCTCAGGTGGTTGCCTGGGCGCTGATCATCGGCGGCATCGCCATATTGGCGATCGAGCGGATGGCGAAGGATAACCGCTTTCACGGCATTGCCGACATCCCATTGGCGCGAGTGATCGGCATCGGGTTCATCCAGTGCATTTCCATGATCCCGGGGGTTAGCCGGTCGGGCGCGACAATCATGGGCGCGCTGGCGCTGGGCGTCGAGCGGCGGACGGCGGCGGAGTTCAGCTTCTTTCTGGCTATCCCGACGATGCTGGGCGCGTCGACGCTGGAGCTGCTGAAAAAGGGTAGCGACGTGACCTCCGCCACGGTGGGCTGGGGCAGCATCGCCTTGGGTTTTGTCGTGTCTTTCATCGTCGCGCTGCTGGTTATCCGGTGGTTCGTCGGCTTGGTTTCTCGCCAGGGTTTTGTCCCCTTTGCCTGGTATCGGATCATCGCTGGGACGGGCGCGCTCATATGGTTGTGGTTGAGGTAGATCCGGATCGGTCCTATATTCAGCCTTATTGATCGCGCTTTCGATCAGACGTGTTGGAAATAGTGTCAGTTTAGGTCAGGTAACATGACCTTTGTGCGCGAATCCGCGTGACTTTGGCGGTTTTTCTGCTATGTGGTCCCTGAACAGATTAGGGACTCATCATGGCTGACAATCCGATGCTGAAATTCGTGGGAACGGGCCAAGCCTATCCCGAGAAGCGTTCGGCCGATGATCGGGCCGACGATTTCCTGGAAATCAGCAGCAGCTTCCTGCTGGAGCGAGCGGAAGAGCAGGCGGCGCGTTGCTCGCAATGTGGCGTGCCTTATTGCTCGACCCACTGCCCGCTGCACAACCATATCCCGGACTGGCTGCGCCTGACCGCCGAAGGGCGGCTGCGCGAAGCCTATGAGCTGAGCAATCTCACCAGCACGATGCCGGAGATCTGCGGCCGCATCTGTCCGCAGGACCGGCTGTGCGAAGGCAATTGCGTCATCGAATTTTCAGGCCATGGCGCGGTCACGATCGGCTCTGTTGAAAAGTTCATCACCGACACCGCCTGGAAAGAAGGCTGGGTTGAGCCGCTGGTTCCTGGCAAGCCGCTGGGTCAGTCGGTGGGCGTGATCGGGGCGGGTCCGGCGGGGCTCACAACCGCCGAATATCTGCGCGTGGCGGGCTATGAGGTGCATGTCTATGACCGGCACGACCGCGCGGGCGGGCTGCTGACCTATGGCATCCCCGGCTTCAAGCTGGAAAAGGATGTGGTCATGCGCCGCGTCCAGCGTCTGAAGGGCGGCGGCATTGTCTTCCATGAAGGCTTTGAGGTCGGCCGCGATGCGTCGATGGAAGAGTTGCGCAGCCGCCATGACGCCATCCTGATCGCCACCGGCGTCTACAAGCCGCGCGACATCAAGGCGCCGGGGGTCGGCGCGCCGGGCGTGGTCAAGGCGCTCGACTTCCTCATCGCTTCCAACAAGGCCGGGTTCGGTGACGCAGTGCCGGAGCATGAGGACGGATCGCTGCATGCCAATGGCAAGAAGGTGGTCGTCATCGGGGGCGGTGACACGGCGATGGACTGCGTCCGCACGGCCGTGCGTCAGGGTGCGACTTCGGTGAAGTGCCTCTACCGCCGCGACCGGGAGAATATGCCGGGCTCGCAACGCGAGGTTCAGAATGCGGAGGAGGAAGGCGTCGAGTTCGTCTGGCTTTCCGCGCCGATCGCGTTCGAGGGCACGGAACATGTCACCGGCGTCAAGGTGACGAAGATGCGCCTCGGCCAGCCCGACGCTTCGGGCCGCCGCGCGCCGGAGGCCGATCCGGGCACCGAACACACGTTGGACGCTGATCTCGTCATCAAGGCGCTAGGCTATGATCCCGAAGAGTTGCCGAGGCTGTTCGGCGCGGAGGATCTGTCGGTCACCCGCTGGGGCACGCTGCGTGTCGATCACAAGACGATGATGACGTCGATGGACGGCGTGTTCGCCGCTGGCGACATCGTGCGGGGCGCTTCGCTGGTCGTATGGGCGATCCGCGACGGCCGTGATGTGACCGAGCATATGCACCGTTATCTGAAGGCGAAGGCCAAGGCTGCGGTCGGCGAGAGACAAGCGGCATGAGGCTGATTGCTATCCCCCTGGCCCTGGCCTTTGCAGTCGCACCAGCGAGCGCCCAAACCGGCGACCGGCTGGCCGCCCTCGCGGCTGCGCGCGACCTGCTGGTGGCCACCGACTTTGAGCGGCAGATGGAACAGACGGGTCTGGCGATGGCTACTACTGCTTTCGAACATAATGTCGTCCAGCAAGAATCGAAGTTGGGCATCACCATGCCCGCCGATCTGAAACAGACATTACGCCGTGTCGTGAACGAGGAACTGGTAGCGATGCTTGCTGATATGAAGCGGACGGCGCTCGATGACGCGGCGCAGATCTATGCGGATTATTTCAGTGCAGCAGAGTTACAACGCTTAGCCGTCCTCCAAACTGATCCTGTGATGCGCAAGGCGCAAAGTGTCATGCCACAGATGATGCCGCGACTGGCGCAGATCGGCCTTAAGGCATCCAGCGAGCATCAGCCTGCTCTGGAGGCCAAAATCAAACAAGCGGTCGAAGAGTGGGCCGCGTCACAGAAGATCAAGGGAAGTTCATCATGACCACGGAAAGCGAACGCATCCGCCTCGCGCGTGAAGGCATGTACCGCCCAGAATTTGAAGGCGATGCCTGCGGCGTCGGCCTTGTCGCCGCGACGGATGGCCGGGCGAGCCGCCGCGTGGTCGCTTCGGCGATCGATGCGCTGAAGGCCGTGTGGCACCGTGGCGCGGTCGATGCCGATGGCAAGACCGGCGATGGCGCGGGCATCCATGTCGATCTGCCGGTGCGCTTCTTTGACGATGCGATCGCAGATTCGGGGCATAAGCCCCTGCCCAACCGGCTGGCTGTCGGCATGATCTTCCTGCCGCGCACGGATTTGAGCGCGCAGGAGACTTGCCGCACGATCGTTGAATCCGAGATCATCGAAGCGGGCTACACCATCTATGGCTGGCGTCAGGTGCCCGTCGATGTGTCCGTCATTGGCGAGAAGGCGCAGCGCACCCGTCCCGAGATCGAGCAGATCATGATCGCCGGGCCGATGCCCGAAGAGCGCGATCAGGTCGAGTTTGAGAAGGACCTCTACCTCATCCGTCGCCGGATCGAGAAGAAGGTCATCGCCGCGCAGATACAGGATTTCTACATCTGTAGCCTGTCGTGCCGGTCGATCATCTATAAGGGCCTGTTCCTCGCGGAATCGCTGTCGGTCTTTTATCCAGACCTGCGGGACGAGCGGTTCGAGAGCCGGGTCGCGATCTTCCACCAGCGTTATTCGACCAACACCTTCCCGCAATGGTGGCTGGCCCAGCCGTTCCGCACGCTCGCGCATAATGGTGAGATCAACACCATTCGCGGCAACAAGAATTGGATGAAGAGCCACGAGATCAAGATGGCTTCGCTGGCCTTCGGCGATCATTCGGAGGACATCAAGCCGGTGATCCCGGCTGGCGCGTCGGATACCGCCGCGCTCGACGCCGTGTTCGAGGCGATCTGCCGGTCTGGCCGCGATGCGCCGACGGCCAAGCTGATGCTGGTGCCGGAGGCGTGGCAGGCGGCTGCGGGCGAAACGCCGCAGAGCCATGTCGACATGTATGAATATCTCGCCTCCGTGATGGAGCCGTGGGACGGCCCCGCCGCGCTGGCGATGACCGATGGCCGTTGGGTCGTGGCGGGCGTCGACCGCAATGCGCTGCGGCCGCTGCGCTACACGCTGACCGGCGACAATCTGCTGATCGTGGGGTCGGAGACCGGCATGGTCGTCGTCCCCGAAACCACCATCGTCAAGAAGGGCCGCATGGGGCCGGGGCAGATGATCGCCGTCGATCTGCAGGAAGGCGCAATCTACGACGACCGCGCGATCAAGGACCAGATTGCGGGCGAGAGGCCCTATGCCGAGCTGATCAAGGACTTCATGAAGGTCGGCGATCTGCCACAGACCGCCAGCGCCCTGCCCGCCTGGGACAAGGCCGAGCTGACGCGCCGCCAGGTTGCCGCAAACCTGACGCTGGAGGATATGGAGCTGATCCTCGCCCCGATGGTCGAGGATGCGAAGGAAGCCGTCGGATCGATGGGTGATGACACGCCGCTGGCCGTCATTTCCGACAAGCCGCGCACGGTCAGCCATTTCTTCCGCCAGAATTTCAGCCAGGTCACCAACCCGCCGATCGACAGCTTGCGCGAGCGGCATGTGATGAGCCTGCGCACGCGCTTTTCCAACCTGCACAATATCCTGGAGCAGGATACGCAGAACAGCCATGTGCTGGTGCTGGAATCGCCCGTTCTGGTCTCGTCCGAATGGGCGCGGTTGAAGGCGCATTTCGGCCCGGCGGTCGCGGAAATTGACTGCACCTTCCCGGCGGAAGGCGGGCAGGAACAGTTGCGCTCCGCGATCACCCGCATCAGGGAGGAAGCGGAGCAGGCTGTGCGCGAAGGCTGCACCGAAATCTTCCTGACCGACGAGCATGTCAATGCCGACAAGGTGGCGATAGCGGGCGTGCTGGCGGCGGCGGCAGTGCACACGCATCTGGTCCGCAAGGGGCTGCGCAGCTACGCGTCGATCAACGTGCGGTGCGCCGAAGCGCTCGACACCCATTATTTCGCGGTGCTGATCGGCGTCGGCGCGACCACGGTGAACGCCTATCTTGCCGAAGCGAGCATTGCGGATCGCCATGCGAGGGGCCTGTTCGGCGACTTGACGCTGGAAGCCTGCTTCGAACGGTTCCGCGTCGCCATCAATGAAGGCCTGCTGAAGATCATGTCCAAGATGGGCATTGCCGTCATCAGCAGCTATCGCGGCGGCTATAATTTCGAGGCGGTTGGCCTGTCCCGCGCGCTGGTCAACGACCTGTTCCCCGGCATGCCCGCGAAGATTTCGGGCGAAGGCTATGCGTCGCTGCATCATAATGCCGTGCTGCGGCATGAGGCGGCCTATGACAGCGCGGTCGTGCGCCTGCCGGTCGGCGGCTTTTATCGCCAGCGCAATGGCGGGGAGAGCCACGCTTATTCCGCGCAGCTGATGCACCTGTTGCAGACGGCGGTCGGGACGGACAGCTATTCGACTTATCTGCAATTCTCGCGCGGCGTGCGGGATTTGCCGCCGGTCTATCTGCGCGACCTGCTGGAGTTCAACTTCGCGCGGGAGGCAGTGCCGATCGACGAGGTCGAAGCGACGACGGAAATCCGCAAGCGCTTCGTGACGCCGGGCATGTCGCTGGGCGCGCTGTCGCCGGAAGCGCATGAGACGCTGGCGATCGCGATGAATCGCATCGGCGCCAAGGCCGTGTCGGGCGAAGGCGGCGAGGATGCGGCCCGCTTCAAACCCTATGAGAATGGCGACAATGCGAACAGCGTGATCAAGCAGATCGCGTCCGGCCGCTTTGGCGTTCATGCCGAATATCTGGGGTCTGCCGAGGAGATCGAGATCAAGGTCGCACAGGGCGCCAAGCCCGGCGAAGGCGGCCAGCTGCCCGGTTTCAAGGTGACCGAGTTCATCGCGAAGCTGCGCCATTCGACGCCCGGCGTGACGCTGATCTCGCCGCCGCCGCATCATGACATCTATTCGATCGAGGATCTCGCGCAGCTCATCTACGACTGCAAGCAGATCAACCCGCGCGCGCGCGTGTGCGTCAAGCTGGTCAGCCAGGCCGGTATCGGTACGGTTGCCGCTGGTGTTGCGAAGGCGCATGCCGACGTCATTCTGATCGCGGGCCATGTCGGCGGCACCGGTGCTTCGCCGCAGACGTCGATCAAATATGCGGGCACGCCTTGGGAAATGGGGCTGTCCGAAGCCAATCAGGTGCTGACACTCAATGGCCTGCGCCATCGGGTGAAGCTTCGCACGGACGGGGGCCTCAAGACCGGGCGCGACATCGTGATCGCGGCGATCCTGGGCGCGGAGGAGTTCGGCATCGGTACGCTGTCGCTAGTGGCGATGGGCTGCATCATGGTGCGCCAGTGCCACAGCAACACCTGCCCCGTGGGCGTGTGCGTGCAGGATGAGAAGCTGCGCGAGAAGTTCACCGGTACGCCGGAGAAGGTCATCAACCTCATGACCTTCATCGCCGAGGAAGTGCGCGAAGTGCTGGCGCGGCTGGGCTATCGCAGCCTGGACGAAGTGATCGGGCGCACGGAACTGCTGAAGCAGGTTAATCGCGGTGCCGAGCATCTCGACGACCTCGATTTGAACCCCATCCTGGCCAAGGTGGACGCGCCTGATGACCAGCGGCGCTTCAGCCTCACCGCATGGCGCAACGAGGTGCCCGACAGCCTGGACGCGCAGATGATGCGCGATGCCAAGGCCGTGTTCGAGCGGGGCGAGAAGATGCAGCTGACCTATACGGTGCGCAACACGCATCGTGCGGTTGGCACCCGTCTGTCGGCGGCGGTGACCGAGCGGTTCGGCATGTCTGCCCTAGCGGACGGGCACCTGACCGTGCGGCTGCGGGGGTCGGCCGGTCAGTCGCTGGGCGCGTTCCTGTGCAAGGGCATCACGCTGGAAGTCTTTGGCGATGCTAATGATTATGTGGGCAAGGGCCTGTCGGGCGGCACCATCGTCGTGCGCACGACGGTTTCCTCGCCGCTGACGAGCAAGGACAACACGATCATCGGCAACACCGTCCTCTACGGCGCGACCGCGGGCAAGCTGTTCGCGGCGGGACAGGCGGGTGAACGCTTCGCCGTCCGCAACTCGGGCGCGCAGGTCGTGGTCGAAGGGTGCGGCGCCAATGGCTGCGAATATATGACCGGCGGCACGGCGGTGATCCTGGGCAAGACCGGCGCGAACTTCGGCGCGGGTATGACCGGCGGCATGGCCTTCATCCTGGACGAGGACGGCAGCTTCGAACGGCGCGCCAATCCGGAAAACATCATCTGGCAGCGGCTGGAAAGCGCCCATTGGGAAGCGCAGCTAAAGGCGCTGATCGCCGAGCATGCGGTCACGACCGACAGCAAATGGTCGAACACGATCCTGGATGATTGGGATCGCTGGCGGCGTCATTTCTGGCAGGTTTGCCCCAAGGAGATGGTGCACCGGCTGACCCATCCTTTGAGCGATGCAAGCGCCGAGGTGGTGGCTGCGGAATAGGATGAGGGGGAGGAAAGGCAGAGCGCTTTCCTCCCCTTTTGCTTGGGTCAGCCAGTGCGTCGGGCCGCTGCGCTGCTTTGCCTAATAGGGAACGGGTGAAACGGCAGGCGCAGAATCGAATTTCGCGCCATTGCCTTGCGCCAGTTGCGTCGGCTGCGGCTGCGCATCGTCACCGTTCGCAAACCGGTCTATGTTGGCTGGCAGTCTGTGCATCGGCGATGGCGGGGCATCCTCAAGCGGTTGCCAATCGTCGGCTTGCTGATCCTGCGCTTCATAATGCTGCACAACCGGATCATCATAGCCGCTCCAGCCCGCAGTCATGCTTGCCATTTGCCGGTCTGCGAGGGTCGGGCCGCACCCCTTGCAGTTGATCTCCTCAGGCCCGGCGAGATCGGTGCTGCTTTCCGATTGCGTGACCGAGATGGGTGACGCGGGATAGGAGGAGGATTGCACATCGGTGAAGGACAGCCGTGGCGGCGTCGTCGCGTAGAGGCCAAGGCCTAGCCCACTGACCAACGCGGCCCCCGCGCTCGCCAGGCCGAACAACCAGAAACGGGGGGACATGCGACCTTCTCCTCTTCCGCGCTCGCCTGAATCATCGCCAACACCCGGCAAAAGAAACGCACATGAAGATCGGTTGTTGCATGGGTCCAAGGCCTTTGCTAAGGGCCGCCTCCTACCAAGGCACCGGCACCGCCGGTTTCCCTTCAGATGTGCGGTCGTGGCGGAATTGGTAGACGCGCAACGTTGAGGTCGTTGTGGCCGAAAGGCCGTGGAAGTTCGAGTCTTCTCGACCGCACCATTCAGTTTGACAAGGTAACTAATTTTCGCCTTCGGGCATGCTGCGCCTGAGGAATGGCGCAGTTCTGCAGGGTTTGCCGGCGTGGTTTTTGGGCACGTGGGTCAGAGATGCCATCCTCGCATCTGCTCAGGCTGCGTAGTTTTCAACCTGATCTAGAATTTATCTCCGCAACCCTATTGCCGATTTTGTTGCACCGTACGATGGTCGCGGCGAAGCGGCAGCTTCCGGCTCCCGCTGCCCGGAAAGTCGCCAGTCAGCAAACGGCCATCCCAGAATGCAGGAGTTGAAAAAGCGGCTGGTCTGCAGCTAGGGCCGGAAATTTGGCGGCCGAACGGCTACAAAGGGTCGAACTCAGCGAATTACGCCTCGGCGAGCGCTTCCATTACTGCATCGAGGTCGCCCCTGACGACGATGTAATGCCCCTTTTCGAAATTAATGGCGCTGGCTTGATCAGTTCCTCTGTAACGTCGAACAAAGCTGACACGGTCTGCATTAATCGCGAGGACATCGCCATCGGGCGTCTCGAATTTGATGTAACCGTTCATGGAATTTCCGCCTCAGGGCCGGACGGAGCAGATCCGCCGCCTTTCTTGGCTTTATGCTTCGCAAGCAATTCGTCCAGTTCCGCTATACGGATGCGCTCCGGAGTATCCTTTGCAAGGCCTTTCAGCCTGCATTCGGCCCACAGGCTTCGGCGTTCCGACTCCAATGCCTTCTGATACAAATCGGCCATACTGTTCTCCAGAATTAGCGTGGATGCTGCGTGTCGGCACGTTGCCCTGAGCAACTCGCCCTGGACGGTGCGCGTCGGGCATCCTCGCAGCCCTCCTGTAGGAGGGCGGCATCAGCTATTTATTTCGAGCTTTGCGCGCAGCGTAGCGAGCATCCCGAGCGGCTTTCATTTCAGCAGCGCTGGGGGGCGTCAGCCTGGCGGCCTTGAGTGCTGCCGCAGCCTCAGCGGCGGCTTGTTTTTCAGCTTCCGCCGCCTGCTCGGCCGCTCTGCGTTCCGCCTTTTGAGCTTTGGCTAAAGCAGCGGCTTCAGCCTTGGCCGCCCGCTCGATTGCAATTGCTTGATCCTGCGCTTCGCGCGCTCGGCGCCGTTCCGCCATAACTGCCTCGTCGATGGGCGGCTTGGCTTTCAGTGCATCCAAGGCCTTTTGCTTGGCCGATCCTGCTGCGGCAATACGGTCTTGGAACGAGGGAGCTTTATAGGAAGGCAATGTTTATCCTTGAACATTCGATTTAGATGACGCACCGCGTGTTGCAAAGGCACGTCGTATTTGCCGTTGAAGCCAGAGCCGCTAGCAAAAAACCTTCTTGATCTCAAGGTCGCGGGATTGCGCGATGCGAATGCGATTCCTTCGGTCTGATCCGCACTGCCGCTTTCTGACCACCGCTCTTCCATTCCCTGGGTCCAGGAGGTCATGACTCCTGTTATCGAACGAGGGACTGTAGCGCCGACAGTCCGCCCGATCAGCGTTGCTTCTTCGCGATGGTCGCCGTGAAGTCCGGATCCTTCTTCGCCACCCAGTCGACGAATTTGCGCACGTTGTGATTTTCCAACAGGCCCGCCACCTCCATCCCGTGGCGTTGAAGTTCGGAATTGGTGAAGTTGGCAATCAGCGTCTGCTGGCAAATGGAGTGCATCGGCACGACATCGCGCCCGCCGCGGCTCTTGGGTATGGGGTGATGCCAGACGATGGTCTTGCCGGTTGGTCGGCCGCACAGCCAACAGGGCACGGGGGCTTCAGGGGCCTCATCTTCCTGTGGGAGATGGTCATAGGGATCGTATTTCGAACGCTTGCGGGCCATGGGTCGATTTAACCGCCTGATTGTCTGTCGGCTATAGCGATGCGCACTGCTGCATTATACGGGCAAGTACATCAATCCGCGCCTTGCCGAGAACTGGAATGGGAAACAGCGATGACGGATTCATTGAAACCATGGGACGGAGAACAGGTCCGCATGTGGCTGGAACGCCGGATTGAGGCGTCAAGGCTGGATCAGGCGGCGGCGGACCGGCGCGGTTATGAGGCGCGCGACGACTATGACAAGGCCGCTGCCGAGGAGTGGGTTTGTCGCGCGCTCAGGCATGGCGATTGCCCCCAAAAGCAGGCCGCGTTCGCCAGTCGCCTTAAGGAACTGATCGGCCAGGACGAATATCCGGCGACGAGCATCCATGACGATATACGGTTCGAGCGGCATGTTCGCAGTCACCTCAGGAAGCTGGCCAAGATGACCAAGGCGAATGAGGGGTTCGGGAAGACGCTGCACTATCAGTGAAGGGGGTGAAGTACCGACATCTGCATGCTAGGGGCGAACCATGTCCAATATCCGCAGCCATGGCGGCACAGTCGAAATCGACGGATTCAAATATGACTGGGAACTGCTGAGCGAGCCCCAGCTATCCTCTGGTGATGGCTGGAAGGGCATGACTGTCTCGTTGCGTCAGCAAGACATGCCGCGCGAGGCCATACTGGAATTTCCTACGCCCAAGCGCCTGATGAAAGGATTGCCGAAAGGGCGTTCCCACATCAACGACACGATTGCCGCACGGGGCGTGCGGGCGGCGTTATTGGCAGGATGGGATCCTGCGTCACGAGGTAAAACGATGATTTTCACAGTCGATGCCAACGGCGACTAGGGGCGACAGTCAGAGCCATATGAACGGCCGCGATCCCTACATCTCCGCTCCGAACGCGTCAGTCCGAAATCGGCCAGTCTTGGGCATGCAGAATGAAGAAGCAGACCGACCGCAGTTGAGAACGGAAAATTAGCGGCTGAACAACCGGGATGGGTCGGAAGCCCCTGAGAGCTCATGGGGTAGACCGTCGTTCCCATTTGATGCGCCAGACGTCCGCGTCGCCGTGCGGCCGGCCTGAAGCGCGAATAGATGGAAGAACGCGTATCAATTCCGGTGGGGGTTTGGACAAACCATCCTCGCAGAATTGACCCGGACGGTCTTTAGGTCACCGGGGTTACCTGAAGCGATTGGCTTTGCATCTCGACACTGCCGTAGCTGGTAAGGAATGACACGTCGGCGGCATCGCGGCCGACGCCGATCTTCGCCATCGTGTCGGGCCTAGACATGCCCGTCGGATCTATCATGTACCAGGTGTTGTCGAGGAAGACTTCGGCCACAGCGTGGAAGTCTTGCGGTTCCACGCCGATGCCGTAAACGCTGCAGAAGCGCGCAGGGATGGCGCTCGCCCTTGTCATGCTGATCATCAGGTGCGCGAAGTCGCGGCAGACACCATCACGCGAATGGTAGGTGTCCATGGCACCGGTTGCTGCGGTCGAGCTGCCCGCCTCGTAAGTCAGATTCGCCGCGATCCAATCACGTATCGCAGCCACGCGCTGCCCGCCGATGGTGTCACCGAACAGGTCCGAAACGATCGGCTGAAACTCGTCCGAGGCGCAGTAGCGAGAGGGCAGGATGTACTCGATTACCTCACCCGGCAAACGGTGCGGGGGCACCGCGTCGAACTGGGCAATGTCGGCCGTCAGCCGGTTGATCTCGACCATGGCGTCGTATCGCACAGTCAGCTGACCCTGGGTGCGCAGCCAGATTCGGTCGCCAATCGTGTCGTGCCCCGCGATACGTGCAAAGTGTTCCGTTGGCGGCAGCTGGATGTACGCGTCGAGCACCCGCTGTTCAGGGATGATCGCCGCCTCCAGCTGCAGCAGCAGATCGGCCTTTTCAGGCACGTAGTAGTTGAGCTCGGTCGAGATCGCGATCTTCATGGGAAGTCTTTGCTTTACGAGTGCTTCGCCGCACAAAGCCTGAGGCGCTCCTCAGCTCCTTCGGCGACGAATTAATTCTGGTAAAAGGGGCTTGCGGGCACCGCAGCGTAGGGCAAATCTCGTGTGATCTATCTGCTGAATAACGACCTTTCCGTGGATTGATTCCATCGCGCCAACGTCTGTAGTCGATCGCCGTTCGGTACATGATATGTCTGCAGCGATTAGTGGATCAGTTTTTCCACGTGCCGGAGCTTGTCGGGGTTCCGCATGACATAGATCGCTTTCACATGGTCGTTTTCAATGAGCAGAGCTGTCGTCTGCAATATGCCATCTGCCTCGCGCGTGACAAAGCCGGGCAGACCATTCACGAAAGCCTGCTTGACCAACTCAGGATGACCGCGCCGCAGGCGAAAAATCGCGGATAGTCCGCGCAAAACCTCAACGGCGCCATCGAGAATACGGCCTGCGGCTGGACGTCTGCCGCCCCCATCGGAATGGAAGCGCACATCGTCGGCGAGCAGTGAGCCGAGCTTTGCGGCGTCACCAGCCCGGGATGCTTCGTAAAAGGCTTCAACGATCGCCAGTCCATGGTCGCGTTCGACAGGAAATCGCGTTCGTTCGCTGCGTACATGCTCCCGCGCACGGGCTGCAAGCTGGCGGCAGGCGGCAGCGTCTCGGCCGACGGACCGGGCTATATCATCGAAGCTCTCACCGAACAGGTCGTGAAGCAGGAATGCCGCTCGTTCGAGTGGGGAAAGGCGCTCAAGCGCAAGCATGAGGGGGAGGGTGACATCATCCAGCGGTTCCGCCTCCACGATCGGGTCGGGGAGCCAGGGCCCGATATAGTCTTCCCGCCGCACCCGTGCGGACTTGAGGTGGTCGAGGCAGAGGCGTGTCACCATGCGGCGGAGAAAAGCGGCGGGGACGCGCACAGCTTGCCTGTCGGTTCTGGCCCAGCGGATGAATGCTTCCTGCAGCATGTCCTCCGCATCGGCCATCGAGCCGAGCATGCGATAGGCGACGCGCAGCAAGGCGGCTCGTTGCGCGTCGAAGCTGGTCACGCTATCGTCGGTCACGACGGCCAGCCGAGCGCGGGATCGTAGAGACGGAAGCCGACAGCCAGACGGTTCCAGCCGTTGATGATATTGATCGCCAGCGTCAGTTGCACTTGCTCCTCCGCGCTGAACTCCGACGCCAGCTCAGCATAAACATGGTCAGGTGCCCGCTTCGTGGCAACTTCCGTTAGACAGTCGGTCCAGCCGAGAGCTGCCCGTTCGCGGGCGCTGTAGCATGGCGCCTCCGCCCACGCACCGAGCAAATAGATGCGCTGCTCCGTCTCGCCCGCTTTGCGTGCATCGGACGTGTGCATGTTGAGGCAGTTGGCGCAGCCGTTGATCTGGGAGACACGGATCTTGACCAGTTCCAGCAGGCTTTTTTCGAGACCGGATTTCTCCACCTGCATCGACAGATCGTACCAGGCTTTGAAAAGAGGCCCGCCAGCGGCGTAGACATCAGCGCGGTCATTCATGTGTCGGATCCTTTCATCGCTGTTGGATACCGTCATGACGAGGCAGAGGATGGCCGTGTGACATGCTCCGCATTTTTTTATCGGCTGTTCATTGCCATCTTCCCTGTGAGCGTTGTTCTGGCCACGTCGAGTGTCTGCTTAAGAGAATGCAAAGTTGATGGCTAAGTGACCGAAACGGGTGGGTGCCTCGTGGGGCAAAACACATAGGGCAGCTTTCAGCTGCCCAGTCTGCCCAGGAGCCACTCCTTAGAGGCCCATGGTCTGGCCAGCGTCGCGTCCCCGACCGGCCCATTAGAATGAAAATCCGGCCAAAGGTGTCTTCCGATCCTGTCCGCTATCAGGTGCCGCGGCCGGATCGACCGCGGCACCCGTGCATTCAGAAGCGGATGCGCAAGCCCGCCCGTCCGCCAGCGCCTTCAAGGCTGTTGGAGCCACCGCCGTTGCTGAAAGTGCGCACATAGTTGGCCTCCAAGAAGCCGGAAATGCCGCTCGTCTGGCCAATGGTGACGCCCAGAACCGCTTCACCATAATCCCTCATGCGGTCATTGGTGAAGGCGACCGTCTGCACGCCGTTGCTAAAGCTTACCTCGTCCCGTCCCTTGAACTCGTGGACATAGTTGGCTCCTATATAGGGTGCCAGCACGGCCGTGTCCCCAATGTGCACCTGTCCGCCGACACGCCCACCGATGCGGCCCCGCAGGCCATCGTCCTCGTTAAAGTCCGCAGTGGTGCCAAGGACCGAGAAGTTGTCGATGTCCGAGCGCGTGTAGGACAGGCTTGCGGCAGGCTCGATGAAGAAGGCGTCGCTGCCGAACCGCAGACCGACCTCGCCACGTACACCATAGACGGAGCCATTGAATTTCTGTTTGAAGCCGCCGGTCGGGCTGTTGGCGTTGGCCCAATAATGATCATATTTGCCGAGGACGTTTGCAAATATGTTGCCCGAGGTGAAGCTGCCATAGACACCGGCATTAACCGCGTTGAAGGTGATCCTGTCCGGCGAAGCAGCGAAGTTTTGCGAGGAGTTTATATAGCCGCCGGTCACACCGAGGGCGAAGCCACCCTTTTCACCAACGCCACCACCGAAGTCGAAGCCGGCCTGTCCCCCGTAATAATCCTGCTTATAGCCTGTGTTGATGACACGGCTCTGCCCAAAGCTGGACACCGTCCGCCTTCCACCGCGATCCTCAACCGATCCGTGCATCTGTAGCCAGAACTTGCCGGAGTTCGCAGCATCGCCATGGGCCCAGAGTGAGTCGCGGCGCGACCGCAGTTGCGCGGTGACCACGTCTGCGGACTTCATCCACAGGCTGCGGGCGCCATCCACATAATTGAGCGTGCGGAACGCCGCGTCGCTTGGTCCGCCCGTGACGCTGTAGGACAGGGTAGCCGGGTCATAAGCGACTTCATATCGAACGAGGCCTGCATTCTGGAAGCCCCGGTTCAACTGAAAAGCCGACGCCGCGGACGGGGCACCCGCCTGAACGATGACGGCGCCCGAGGTGAAGATGGGTGCGGTAAGGGACGGCGTATCAAGCAGCACGGTCGTTGTCCCCGTGGCAGCGCCACCCAGGATCAGACGATCGCTGCCGCCAGCCCGCACATCGACGCCCAACTGGCTTGCGCCCGTGCCCGAAAAGGTGCCCGGAAGCGTGAGGCTATCGCCCACTACACCGTTGCGCAGATCGATCAGGCCGGCGTTCGAAAAGCTCTCCAGAGCCGTGAATGTCGATGCACCCGCCACCGTAGCGCCCGCGCCAAGGCTGACCACGCCAGTGTTGACGAAGGCGTCGGTTCCCGCTCCGAAATCGGGGTTGGGGCCAACGACGAATGTGCCGCTGTTGTTCACCGTATCGTTGCCGGCAGTCAGGACAATGTCGCTGGACAAGGAACCGCTGTTGTTGATCGTTGCCGGACCGCCAAGCGCCTGGACCGCCAAACCATTGGGATTGGAACCGATCGTGCCGGAGTTGGACAGGGTGCTGCCATTGACCGACGTTAGCGTGATGAGGTTGCCGTCAGCCGCTGATAAGCGACCATTCGGCCCCACAGTGACCAGCGCGAGATTTCCGCCCGTGACCGCCAACGCATCTGCGCCGAGGCCTGAAGCCGAAACCAGCCCATTCACCGTAGCACTGGCATTGTTGCTGGCCGTCACCGCGATCGCGCGCGACGTGTCGCCGCTGGCCGCGACATTATTCACGACTGCGCTGGCATTACCCGCCGTCCCCGTGACGGAGATGGCATCGGCGACTCCACCCAAGGAAGCACGACCCGCCGTCGTCACCGTGCCGGTGGAAATTACCGCTGCGTTCGCGCCCTGCGCGAAAATGGCGCTGCGGCTAGTCGCCGTGTCCGCAGGCAGCGCAGCGACGGTGCTGACATTGTTTGCGGTTACGAATGCATCGCCCGTTCCCGACACCGCCGAAAGGCCAGCTCCGCCGCGGCCGGTGGAGGTGACGTTGCCGGTCGTTATCACGCTGGCAGTCCCGGTGTCTGATAGGGCGGAGACCGCCGTCGATCCCGCACCGGTCGTGGAGACCGATGCAAGTCCCACGTCTGCCGAACCGCCCAGGCTGGAAACCGTCACGCCATTGGAAAGCGCGCCGCTGGTCGCGATTGACGCGCCGCTGCCGTCGACTGCCAGATCACCCGCGCCGACCATCTGAACACCGGGGGTTGCAGGCGTAGCCGTCTGAATGGAAACGTCGGCCGGGAGAACAACCGTTAGGCCGGCCGTGGGAAGGTAGGTGATGCCGGCCGGATAGGGATTGCCGGATGCAGGACAGGAAACCAGACCACCGGCCCCAGGCAGCGCGCCGCATTCATTCTGAGCCAGCGCGGTATTAGGCAAGGCCAACATCAAAATTCCGAGCGAACCTGCAAGGCCAGTCGCACCCAAAAGTGCGCGCGAAGACGTAGCATTCCGACGAGCGGAATGCCCAAATTTTTTCAAATCCATATATTGATCCCTTTTTTCCTCCCTGGCAGGGAGCTATATCGGGAAACGATGATGATAAATGAAAGTTCCCCCGTTTCTTCAATAACATTTTATTATAGATTAACATTCCATTGCTGAGTTATTACGATTTTAATATTGTACTTCCACACAACCCGTCTTCAAAATTCCCATTAATATTGATATAGATTAAGAACTGGTCAGGTCGAGTATCTGAATTCGAAGTGGCCGACGATGCCTGGGGTGCAGCGGGTAGGTGCGGCGTTGCAACATGCAAGGTAACGTCAGCCACCCGCCGTATTCGTTCGCGGCGGTGTATCTCTGCGGTCGAAAGCATCGTGCCGACGAACGCACGCATTATCTCATGTTTCGTCGTTGGTTCGAACTACGGAGGCACGATGCCGCTCCACATCGATCGCTTCGTGGAAATCATATTCCGCACCAGCATTGATGACCTCGACACGCAGAAGGTGATCGACAGCGACGACGAGTTCGAAAAACTGTGTCGCGTTATTTCGCTCACCGAACAGCGCGGCTTCCGCCAGGTGGAAATCCTGCTCAATCATCCCCTGGTGCGCGACGACAAGGCGCTGATGAAGATCTTTGCCATCTGAGCCAAATCACTGGGCGCCCTATAACGATTGGCTCGCACGCCACAGGCGCCGCAATCGGAACCGATGGGAAAGGGTGATTGAACTGATGCGGGTTTGCCGGAGGCTATTTGGTTTAAGTTACGCAGCCATGAATACGTCGTCCAGCACGGCATAATATTGCTCTTCGGCTTCGGCAGGTGGGATATCCCCCCTTGCGCGTGACAGGCGGAGCCTTCCGCTCCGGCTCCTCAACGGCGTCTTCGGTTACCTCCTTCGGATTCGCCTCGTTCAGCAGCGCTTCAACCTTCGCGATTTCAAAGCCGATGGCGTCAAAGTCGAAGTCTGGCACCAGCGCTGACAGATCGCCCAGCTCCAGGCCAGCAGCTCGCGGTCCCAGCCAGCGAGCTCCGCCAGCCTGTTGACGGCAATGACATAGGCCTTGCGGTCGGCCTCGCTCATTCCTTCCAGAAGCAGAACCGGAATTTGGGGCGACATCAGGGAAAAGCAGGGAAGAGACGCGTTCGCTCCAGACTGCCCACTGCACCAAACAGTCTTCACAGCAGGCAGAATTCACCCCCTTGGGGGCGCCCCGCATGATGCCGTGCTGCTCTGCGCCGTTTGCGGATGGATGCCCCCCCTCCCCGCGAGGCTTGAGGTAGGATTGAACAACAGATCCGCGCCCTTCTTTCCGGCCGATTCCCCGCGCTGAGATTCCTTGGGTCACAGCCTGGGCTTCAAGCGGGCTTTGGCAGTGGGCGTAGCAAGGGCTATGGATGGGACAGTCGCCACATTGCTCAGGCTGCGGCGAAGCGCTACCGATGGTGGCGGGCGGCTGGATGGCGATAAGATGGAGACGCGGTCAGAAAAAATTAGCCGATCGGGCGCTGGCCGACTCTTGTTGTTTCTGGTCGCTTCACCCCTGATCCTGACGGATTTCGGACGAGCGGCGGCCGTGATCCATCGGCCTTCGCCAACAACGTCGGTTCGATCGGACTGGGCTCATTTCTCGGCCCTGTTGGGAAGGGTGGCAGTGTTCCGGAGCAAGACGTCGCCGCGAGGGCTGGTCATCCTGCTATCTGATGCAAGGGGTTGGACGAAGGATGACCGCACGCTCGCCGATCGACTGACGGCCGAGGCTCGCTGGTCACCGGCATTTCGACCCCCGTCTTCCTGCACGCGCTCGATTTGCAGAAGACCTGCATCAATCCGAACTATGCCATCGTTCCGCTGGCGCGCGAAATTCAGCACCGGCTCGGCGTGCCCATGTATATGAAACCAGTGCTGGTGGGGCGAGGGCTGGGAGCCACGTTCGCCTATGCCACGCTCGTCACGGGACCGGATGGGGCCTATCGCGCGGTGGTCACGGCTGGGTTTCGTCCATTTCTGCCGGGCCGGACCCATTGGTGCAAGTCGGCCATGCTCTCGCTAACGGCCCGCACATACTCTCACGCTGGCCGGACGATCGCCCCCGTGGTCCGTCTGGCTTCCCCCTGGATCAGTTTGAATAGGAATGGCGCAGATGCGCAGGCCGCTGACTTCGCACAATATCGTGGCGCCACGGCGGTCGGGCTTGATCCGCATTTCAGTCTCGATGCGCAACTCGCGGCGCAAGTGAAGCCATTCCTTGCGGCCCGGTATGCCGCGCCAGGATCTTCGCAAAATCTTGTGCCAATGCCTGCGAACCTGCCGATCACCATCGTTGACGATCCCGCCGCGCGGCGCACCGACAGGATGGCGGTGATCTATTCCGGGGACGGCGGATGGGTCGGCCTGGACAAGGGTGTTGCCGCGGAACTCGCAAAGGCAGGGGTACGGGTCGTGGGAGTGGATAGCCTGTCTTATTTCTGGAGCGAACGCACCCCGGCCGGTGCCGCCGCCGATCTCGCCTCCATCATCCGGAGCTATTCGCAACATTGGGATCGCCCCAAGGTCTTGCTGGTCGGCTACAGCTTTGGTGCGGATGTATTGCCCTATATTGCGGGGCATCTGGCCCGGCCCGTGCGATCGCAAGTGAAGGGAATGGCGTTGCTCGGCCTCAGCGGAACGGCGGATTTCCAGTTCCATCTGAGCAACTGGCTGAACATGAGTTCGACAGGCGCCTACCCGACCATTCCCGCCATAACGCGGCTGCGCGGCGTGCCGATGCTATGCATCCGGGGCAATCTGGAAACCGACAGCGCCTGTCCTGACATCCCACGGGGCATAGCAACGGTCGTCACGGTGCCCGGCGGGCATCATTTCGAACGCAACGCGCCATTTCTGGTGGCCCAAATCCTCCGGCACATGCCCAGATGATGGAAGCACAGGACATGCCCACCACCGCAGGGTCGCAGCAGGTGACTTCGGCCTCATCCCATTGGCCGATCCTCGCCGCCTGCGCCCTACTCCTCGCGTCCCTGCTGCTTTTCTGGCCGGGGATCGCCGAATATGACTCGATCGTTCAATATCGGCAGGTTTTGAGCCAGAGTTACGACGACTGGCATCCTCCCATCATGGCTCGCCTCTGGGCCGTGCTGTCCTTCGCCCGACCAAGCACCGCGCCGATGTTCATAATTCAAATGGCCGGTTACTGGATCGGGATCGGGCTGCTCGGCCGGGCACTTGGCCAGCGAAAGACCGTCGCCCTGCTCGCCATGGGCGCGACACCGCTTCTGCTCGGCTGGCTCGCCATCGTGGTCAAGGACAGTCAGCTCGTGGGCGCGCTAACCCTTCCCCTTGGCCTGATTGCCACGTTCCGCCTGCGCGACCGGCCCATCCCGCCATTTGCCTTCGTCATCGTCATCCTGTGCCTGATCTATGCCACGCTGGTTCGCGCGAACGGCGCATTCTCGACCGTCCCGCTGGCGTTTCTGCTGGTGCCGCGTCCCCGGAACGAATTTTTCCGCCTCGCCGCGATGATCGCCGCCATTCCCGTGGTCCTGCTCCTTTCCCAACCGATCAACCACAGCCTGCTGGGTGCGCGGGACAGTGGGGTGCGCAGCAGCCAGCCCATATATGATCTTGCAGCTATTGCCGTTCGGACGGGCGACCCGGCGACAGGCATCTCTGCTCAAGCAATCCGGACGCTCGCGGCGCATCATTGCGTCAAGCCGCTGTTCTGGGATCCGCTGGGTGAAAACGCCTTTTGCGCGTCCGCAATCCGGCCATGGGACAAGATGCCCCTCGGTCAGCTTTATGGGCAGTTTGCCAAGGCTGTCATTGCGCATCCCTACGCCTATATCGCGCACCGGCTTGGCCATCTGAATTCGACAGAGCGCTGGCTGGTGCCCCTGCATTGGCCGCTGGCCGCACCGCCCGCCCGATCAGAGCCCAATGACCTGGGTTTCCCCAATCCCTCGTTCATGGCGACGCGGTGGCAGGGGGTGGCTGGATTGCTGACCGAAGCGCCTGTGGCGTGGCCGATCTTCTGGGTCGTCGCGGCATTGTGGGGGTTGTGGAACTGCTGGTGTCGGCCCGAGGGAGCGCAGCGCGAACTCGCAACGGCCCTCTTCGTTTCGACGCTCTTTCAGGAAGCGAGCTTCATCCTGCTCAGCATATCGTCCGACCTTCGTTATCATCTCTGGGCGATGCTGGCGACGGCGCTAGGCTGGATCATCCTGTGGCGACGCGACGAAGCCGTTCGCGGGAAAAGGTGGGCCGCGCTGGTGATTGCGCTGGTTATTCTGTCGGGCACTGTCGCCCGATTCACCTTGCCGATCCCACCCGCGCGCTATGCGAGCCTGATGAACTGAGAGCCGGATCGGCGCGGGATCAGCCAAGGAAATGGCTGAGTATGTCCGGGTGAAACGCCCAACCGGCAAAGCCGCACAGGCCCAGGAACATTCCGAACGCGCCGAACATCCAGCCGACGCCGAGCAGCCAGGCGCTTTCCACCAGCGCGGCGACGGCGGCGAGTGATATGGCGGTGGAAATCATTGCCTCGCTCGCGTCGAATTGGTCGTCATGGACGTTGAGGCCATCATAAAAGGCGGAATCGGCTCTTGCTTGCCGAGCCAAAACAGGCACTTCCCGGATATATTTCGCGATGCTGGCATCAAGCGCATCGACGGTGCGTTTCGACAGCGCCTGCCGATGAGGCGTGTCGGCCAGAAGGACAATCTGACTGCGGCTGGTCTGGCTGATATGCAATTTTGTCTTGGCCGCCTGATATTCATTCCAGCTGTCTACTGCGTTGGACTGAGCCTGCTGCATGGCCTGGACTATGTTGCCATCCTTGATGTTGCACAGGCCCGTGAAGATGGAGAAGATGACGACCGTGATCGCGACCATGCGATTAAGCCGCTTGTCCTTCGCCTCTGCATTCAGTTCGACTTCCATGGCGTCCTCTATCAAAAGCGCCGGGCGAGACCGACATAGATGCGCCTTTCAGGCGTGTCGTGATTGAGACCGAATTCGGAGCCGATATCGACCTGAGCAGCCTTGCCAACCATCAGTGCGGCGGAAAGGCTCGCGACGGCCTGCGTGCTCATTCTCCCTGCATCATCGTCGCGCATCACGGCACCCTCAACGGCAAGGTTGAACACCGGACTAGCGGAGAAATTGATGCCACCCGCCGAACCATAGGCCAGATGCCGCCCCTTTCGGTCGCTGTCCACGGCTGCGTCTATCTCCGGCGTGAGCAGCAGGGAAAGCTTCTCCGCCACGGGCACGTTGATGGGAAGTTGCACACCGCCGCCCCCATCACCCACGCCAATCGCACTGCCGCCCGTCGGTACGCTGATCCAGGGCAGAAGAGCGACCGACAGATCGTGTCCATCGGGGTCGATCAGGTTGCGCTTGATCCCGATGCTGACGTCGCCTGAGCCTGATTGCCGTTGGACGTCGCCGGTTCGGCGATCGCGGGTGCGGACGATGCCGGCGGCGGTCCAGCCCAGGCGCAGCTCGGCATGCTCCGCGATGCCATAGCGCAGTGCGACGTCGCCCAACAAAATGGTATCGCTTACCGAGTCCGGCGATGGGTCATGCGTCCAGTCGACGGCCGATGTTTCCACCGATAACGCGCCCGGTTCAAGGGTACAGGGCGGCGTGTCCAAGCCGGGGCGATCGGGACAATAGTCCCGCGCCGCCGCCCCATTCGCCAGAAGCGTAAAAAGGGCAGCGACGGGCACGAAGAGCTTCATCACGGCTCTGGGCTAATTGCCGCCGCATGCATTGTAAAGCAGCGCCTTCACGCACATTCGCACAGGTCAATTCCAGCTCTCACCCTCGACCCAGGCGCAATGATCGAAATTTGCGATCCACAGGCGTTCGTGCTTCCGCCGGAACTGGATAAGGGCATCGGCCGCCTGCCCGGCCGCTTCGGACTTCTGCACCCCGCCCGCACTGCGCTCACTAGCCGCCCGGCAGCAGAGCCGCGCATGTTCCAGCCCCAGTTGCAGGAAGTTCACCCGCTCAGCCGCTTGCGGATCATGCGCCGCAGATTGCGCGGCTCTGGACAGAAGTTTTTGCCCGGCTGCAAAGCTTCCTTCCGGATAGACGATGGCCGCTGCCCTGGCCCAGCTTTTCCAGCGCGACGCCTTCAATTGGGCGAAGGTCGGCTCCAGCCTTCCGCTGAGGTTCATCGTGTAGTTTTCCCAATGCTCGAAATAGGCCCTCACGTCCGCAGCGGCGGGGCCGAAGCAGGCATAATATTCCGCCAGCAACGCATTGGCATCTGCGTCCGGCTGAGACTGAATACGCATCAGCAGGTAGAGCGTCGGGCCTTGGGTCGCCCATTGCCCGGTGAGGGAATCAAAATCGGTGCCCACCAGGCCGTTTGTGGCCGCGTTCCGGAATTCGTCCGCAAACTGGTGGGCGAAGATGAACGGCATGCAATAGCCATCGAGGAAATGGTTCGTGCGCAGAAAGATGCGCGCACCAGTGTTTGCCCAGCCGCGCCACTGCTCCTTCATCCACTCCTGCACCGCCGCCGCGCGCGGGTAGAACCATGACGAGGGACAGAAGCCGACGAGGATGTTCTTGTTCAGCCGCACGCCAGAGGTCGGCGGCGCGAAATAGTTGAAATAGGCGTAGCCCACGACCGTGACGTCGGGATTATCCCGCGCCGCGAGGCGCTGGATTTCGAGCCAGGAGCGCGCATACCGATCCGTCACGAAAGGATGGCGGGCCATTTTCGATTGGGGTGGAATGAATGTCAGATAGTCGGGCGGTGGAGGGCTATCGAGAGCGCGACAAAGCGCGCATTCGCAGAGCCCGGGCATGTCATTTTCGACCGCGTTGATGAAGCTTGCCCCTCGTCTGACGCCGCCCTTCTCGCGCCAGAGGGTGACGATCTGTTGGTGTAGACCGGGGTCGGCGATCGACATCGAAAAGCGGGCGCCCGGCTTTACCGGCCCGCGCCGTCCATCGACGAGCTGGAACCATTCGGGGTGCTGATCGCCATACTTGGCCCACCAGTCGCCAAAGGCATGGCCATAGCCAATGTGCTGGCGGCGGCCCATCCGGTGGCGTCTGATGAATATGCGCTCCTCCGCACGGTAGTCCGCCCCCGCCGTGGTGGAAAAGCCGAGTTCGGGACGGTCAATCTTGGCCGGCTTGAACAGGCGAACATGACGCTGCATCAAATGGGGAGTGACGACCTCGTCGAGGCTCGGCACGATGAGGGATGCCGTTTTCGGCACCATAGTCCCCAGATCTCCGGGCCAAAGCCAGCGGACCTTCATGTAGTTTTGCAGAAAATGATAAACGCCAAACAGCGTGCCTGCGGTGACATCGGGGTCCAGCGGGTCGCCAGGGCCATCGCGCCCCGCTACACAGAAATTTCCTCCAATCGTGCGAAGGACGCAGGCTTCAGGGGCGAGGCTGCTGAGATCGATCGATGCGCGTGCAATGGCGGTATCACCCAGAAAGAAGAAACCTCCTGACCTGCTTTGCCCCCACGCTACGTGTTCCGGGATGATCTGGGGCAGCGTGCCGGTGGCCTTCGCGAGATGCGCGGCGAGTTCCCGCGCGGCATAGACCACGCAATCTAGCGGCTGATCCGGTATGACCAGCGGGCGGGGGATGCCGCCCTTAATAAGGGTTATGCTGGATAGGGATGTTGCCTGGCCTTGGCTTATGGTTGGCGCCGAAAGCAGGGCTGCCGCCGATCCGAAGGAAAATGTCCTGCGTGAAATGGCTTGTCCCATTGGCAGCCCTCCTCCCTTCTGATCAGGGTGCCCCCCTCTTAGTCCAATTGACGGTTCTGGGGGCTGTGGCGGAGGGAGTACGTCCAAATGGTGAAAGGACAGCAGGGCCTTTCCTATATTTTCCCCAGTTCGTTGCGGATGAACAGCCGTTCCAGGCTTTCACGCCTGGGCAGTCCGGAGGCCGCGATCGGCTCGCCATCGAGCAGCGTCCTTCGGGCGGCGCGGCGGGCAAGGATATAACTGGGATCGAGGAGCGACAGGAAGGTCAGAAAGGGCGCCAGACCCGGCCAACGCAACTGGGCCAGGCGCCGTATATATTGGAGCCGCGCGCGGATTCCCCGCGTCAGGGCGCGTGGCACTTCCATGCCAAGCAACTTGCGCGCCGTGAGCAATTGGGTGCGCATCGCGTTGCGCGCATAGCCGGACTGGAAATGCCGGTTCAGCTCATCCCAATCATCCTGCTGGAAACGGCTGGCGAAGGATTGCATGTCCAGCAGATGGCGCAGGTCGATCCGACCGCGCAGATAGTCCCTGCCCTTCAACTGGTCATGCAGCAGCAATATCGCGGTGCACGCGACCGGAGATGGCAGCAGGACGATCCCGCCCGCCAGTTCCAGCAGGGCGGCATTTTGCGCCAGGTCATCAAAGCTATAGGAGAGCGTGTTGATGCTGCCATAATCGGAGTGAAGGTCGATCGTCGCCGTATCCTGCGGGCGCGAGAGGACAACGGGCACGCCGGGCTGGGGATCGGGCATATCGGGGCAGTAGCCAATGCCACGCAGTTGATCGATCATGGGCAGGAAACGATCGGCGGGCACCATCAGGTCGATGTCCGCCAGCATCCGGGCGGCACGCTCGTCCGGTGGCGCATGGGCCAGCCATGCCGTGCCCTTCAGCAGGATCGGCAACACACCGGCCGCGTTCATGGTCGCGGCAGCTTCGTCCAGTTGCGCCATGATACGATCGTTACGGTCGCCATTACGTTTTTCCATCTCGGCGAAAAATGTCGCGACGTCCGATGGCAGCGCGGGAAAGCGTCCGGCTTTTCTAAGCCGCGCGGCCACGGCGGGGCTGCACAAGGTTTTGTTGGCGAGGGCAATGATGCGGGGCCAATCGGCATGCGAGGGTGTTTGGCCGCGCAGGCAGGACAAGAGGCCATTGAGGTGATCAAGCCGGATCACAAAATGCTCCCAGCAGCGCGGCCGCTTCATCCAGATCGTCATATTCCAGTTCGTAGGTCCGGGCGCCGCCGACGGCGCGGATCAGGCTGTCGATAGCGGGGCGGCTGGCCTCTCCGCTGCATGAGGCGGCTTCGGATAGCAGATGCTTGACCAGTGCCGTGGGATGTTGCGGGATCAGGCGCGCGGGCGCGCCCTTCGTCCGCCGCAGCTTCAAGATCCAGCCAACCGGCAGGGGCGCTTGCCCCGAAGGCGGCGACAAGGCGAGGTAACGCACCCGCCGCCCATCGGGCCGCCAGTGGATCAGCGGCTGGAGTTGCCCCGGATAGCGCGCGGCCATCATCGGCCAGGCGCCCGATTTTACGGTTGGCAGAAAGGGAAGGCCCAGCACATGGCCGTCGGGTCCCAGCATGCTGATGTCATCGCCGTGATAGGCAAAGCCGCTGCCGACCAGCCACGAGGTCAGGGTCGTCTTCCCCGCCCCCGGCGGTCCGGTCAGCAGGAGCGCCTTTCCGTTGCGGCTGACGCAGGCTGCATGCAGCGCCAGGTTCCAGCGGGGATCATCGATGATGTCCTGGATGATCCGCGCCTTGACCAGGGTGGCGGCCTGAGGGAGTTGCAGGACGGAGGCATCGCCCGCATCACGGCTGAAGAGGCAAAGCCCGTTGCTTTGCCAGAGATGATAGATGGTGGAGGGCGGCGTTGAGGCCGTGTCCATTTGAAGATGGGCGAAAAGCGGCGCCACATGCCGTACCAGCGCCTCGTCATGATAGCGCAGCGTGAGGGCGCGACTGCCGAGCGATATGGATTGCGTCAGGAGGGGCGCGGATGCGGGCGGTCGGACAGTGGCGTGGACCAGCCCGGAGTGGGACCATTCCGCCAGTACCGTGTCGAGCATGGACGCGACCTGATCGACGCCCCGGTCGGCGACTTCCTGCGCGAGTTGCGACAGGGACACGCCGTCCTCGAGGCGACATCCGATATAGCCTGCTATCTGGTTCAGTTCATAAATGGCGTGCCGGGACTGCGAAACGATCACCGGCTGATCGCCGATGAAGGTCATCGAAGTCCCGGGTGTAAGGCGCAGCATCAATTCCGCCCCGTCAGGGCGCTCCGCCCATTCGCCATCAATCAGCTGAACCTTGGCGTTCAGTGTTTGCCGCCCTTGTTGCCCGGATTGCCGGGGCTGGTGCCAGGGCCGTCATTGATCGGCGGGTTGCCCGGGGGCTGGGGATCGGGGCCGTTGCCGACACCATTATTGCCCTTGGGGCCGCCGCCGCCGCCGCCGCCCGATGCCGCGATTGCCTGTGACGACAGGGAGGTCGACAACATGATCGTCATCGCTGGGGGAACGGTCGCAGCGAAGCGGCCGCAGGTTTTCAGAAAGCGGCGCCGGTCTTCGGTCGCAGCCAAAATGGTGGGTTCCTCAGCCAAGGGTAGCCTCCTCTTTTTCAGGGTTGAGGGAGGCTACCATCTAGGTCGGGCCGACCGCACTGCTATGGCGGGGTATATCAGAAGGTATAACCCCGCCCGCCCTCTACAGCCTATGATATTTCAGGAGCTTGGTTGGATTATTCCGAAGCTGGCAGGTAAATCTCACCCCCCTTGTTTTTGAACGTCTCGCTCATTTCGGCCATTCCTTTTTCCGCATCTTCGGCCGCGATGAATGAGTCGGCGGGTTGGTTCTGCTTCGCTGCGAAGTCGCGAACCTCCTGCGTGATCTTCATCGAGCAGAATTTGGGGCCGCACATGGAGCAGAAATGCGCGGTCTTCGCGCCCTCGGCGGGCAGGGTCTGGTCGTGATATTTCTCCGCCGTGTCAGGATCGAGCGACAGGTTGAACTGGTCGCGCCAGCGGAATTCGAAGCGGGCGCGGGAGAGCGCGTCGTCGCGGACCTTGGCGGCGGGGTGGCCCTTCGCCAGATCGGCAGCGTGGGCGGCGAGCTTGTAGGTGACGACGCCGACCTTCACGTCATCGCGGTCGGGCAATCCCAGATGCTCCTTGGGCGTGACGTAGCAGAGCATGGCCGTGCCGTACCAACCGATCATCGCGGCGCCGATACCGCTGGTGATATGGTCGTAGCCCGGCGCGATGTCGGTGGTTAGCGGCCCCAATGTGTAGAAGGGGGCTTCGCCGCACGCCTCAAGCTGCTTGTCCATATTCTGCTTGATCTTGTGCATGGGCACATGGCCCGGCCCTTCGATCATCACCTGCACATCCTGTTCCCAGGCGCGCTTGGTGAGTTCGCCCAGCGTGTAGAGTTCGCTGAACTGCGCTTCGTCATTGGCATCGGCGATCGATCCGGGGCGCAGGCCGTCGCCCAGCGAATAGGCGATGTCATAGGCTTTGCAGATTTCGGTGATCTCATCGAAATGCTCGTAGAGGAAGCTTTCCTTATGATGGCTGAGGCACCATTTCGCCATGATCGACCCGCCGCGCGAGACGATGCCGGTGACGCGCTTGGCGGTCATCGGGATGTAGGCGAGGCGCACGCCCGCATGGATGGTGAAATAGTCGACGCCCTGCTCGGCCTGCTCGATCAGCGTGTCGCGGAAGATCTCCCAGGTCAGTTCCTCGGCAATGCCGCCGACCTTTTCCAGCGCCTGATAGATGGGCACTGTGCCGATCGGCACCGGCGAATTGCGCATGATCCATTCGCGGGTGTCGTGGATGTTGCGGCCGGTCGAGAGGTCCATCACCGTGTCCGCGCCCCAGCGGATCGACCAGACCAGCTTGTCGACTTCGCTCGCCACGTCGGAGGCGACCGCCGAATTGCCGATATTGGCGTTGATCTTCACCAGGAAGTTGCGGCCGATCGCCATCGGCTCGGTTTCAGGGTGGTTGATGTTGTTGGGGATGATGGCGCGGCCACGGGCGACCTCGTCGCGGACGAACTCCGGCGTCACATAATCGGGGATTTCCGCGCCCCAGTCCTGCCCGTCGCGGACATATTCGGCGAGACGTGCACGGCCCAGATTCTCCCGCTCGGCGACATATTCCATCTCCGGCGTGATGATGCCGCGACGGGCATAATGCATCTGGGAGACGTTCATGCCGGGCTTGGCCCGCAGTGGGCGCTTCACGACATGGGGGAAAGGCTGGACGCCGCCGCTGCGGTCGGGGCCTTTGAGGCCATTATCTTCCGGCTGGATGGCGCGGGCGTCATATTCTTCCACATCGCCCCGACCAACGATCCAGTCGCGGCGCAGCGTGGGCAGGCCCGCCATGATGTCGATGCGCGCATTGGGATCGGTGTAGGGGCCGGAGGTATCGTAGACGCGAACGGGCGGCTCGCCGCTGCCGGGTTCCAGGTCAATCTCGCGCATGGCGACCTTGAGCGGGCCGACATGGATTTTACGGCTACCCCGAATGGGGCCGGTGGTGACTCGCATTTCGGTGCGGGCGGGAATGTCGGCCATGGTGGTGGTTCCTTTCAGGCGATGACGGTTGCGCGGCCGGTGAGGCCCGCGAGGAAGAGGAGGATGCCCAGGACGATGCTGACAGCGGCCCAGGCGCGAGTGAAGTTGAGGGACCAGCGGCCGATCCTGATGAGCGGCGCAGGGATGGCGAGCAGCAGGGCGCCCTCTATCAGTGCAACATAGCCGATCAGGCTGACGATGACGGCCAGCGGATCGGTCCAGATGCTGTGGACGAGGACGAGAGCTGTGCCGACGACGAAGAGGGGGAAGCCGAGCGTCATGACGAGGCCGGGCGAGCGTTCCAGATCGTCCATCATCGCGCGCCAGCGGGACGGTGCGATCAGCCCGCCGATGCCGACGACGATCATGTACAGGCCGATGGCTTCGGACAGGCGCAGGGTGAGGATGGAGATGGTGTCCATGGCAGCTCCGTCCTCCTCTTCTTCTTCGCTGGGCGGAAGGAGGACGCGGACATGCCTGTGACAAGCCCTCCCTCCCTACGCCGGTCTCATCCGGATCAGGTTCAACGGGTCGCAGCCACATCAGCCGCCTCTCAACCGCTTGTGAGCGGTCCCCCGGGGATTGGGTGGCGATAGCGGAAATGTGCAGGCGACGCCAGCCCATTGCGCTGGACATAAGGGGCGCTTTGCCGCTTTTATGGCAGGCGATGAAGCATCATGATCTGTCCACCAAGGAAGGGCGCAAAGCGCACCGGCATGAAATGCGCATGGTGGCTGTGCGGCCGAGGCGGTGGGGGCTGTGGCTGTTGACCGCCGGTTTCCTGCTGGTGCTGACGCCGTCGGCGCTGGATGTGCATAGCCTGTTCGGGCTGTGGCCGCCGATGTTGGGGGCGATTTGCGTGATGGTTGGCGTGCCGTTGCTGGTGGCGAGCGTGGTGTTGAAGCGGCGCTATGTGCGGGAGCGCGCGGCAGGACAGGTGATGGTGGGGCGGGTTAGGGGTTGAGGCGGTTTCTGCTCCCCTCCCGCAAGCGGGAGGGCCCGGGGGTGGGCCTGCGCAACATCTGCTTACTTTAGGGCGCTGGCGATGAAGCTCGCTTCGCTCGCGCCCACCCCTAACCCCTCCCGCCTGCGGGAGGGGAATAATTAGGTTCTGAACACCAACCTCATGCCCGTCCTCGGCCTTATCGTCAGGCGGCTGATCGGCTCCGGCTTGAATCCTTCCGGCACGGACAGGCGGTAGCGGCGCAGGACGCTGGCGATCACCGTCATCACCTCCTGCTGGGCGAAGCCTGCGCCGACGCAGACGCGGGGGCCTCGGCCGAAGGGGAACCAGGCCTGTTTCACCATCTCGGCATTGGCGGGGTCGTCGAAGCGATCGGGATCGAAGCTGTGCGGGCAGCCCCAATTATCCTTGTTCCGCTGGGTGAGCCAGGGCGCGACGACCAGCATCGCTCCCTCCTCAAGATTCTTGTCGCGCATCGGCATGGGGCAAGGCACTTCTCTGGGCAAGAAGGCGACGGGGGGATAGAGGCGCAACGTTTCGCGGAAGATGTTGCGGACGTGGCCCATGTCCTTGAGCATTGCGGCGGTGAGCGCCTCCTGGTCCGCCAGCGCCACGACTTCGGCGCGCGCGGCATTCTGGATATGGGCGCATTCGGCCAGCATATAGAGCGCCCAGGTCATGGTGCTGGCCGATGTTTCATGGCCCGCGAGGAAGACGGTCGAGACCTGATCCATCACCTGTTGCAAGGTGAAGGGATCGCCGGTTTCGGGATGCTTCGCCTCGATCAGCGACTGGAGAATGTCCTTGTGCGGGGCCTCGCCGCGCTCATGAAAGCCCTGATAGCGGGCTTCGACAATCGGGCGGAACACGTCGTGGATCGCCTTGGCGGGCTTGAGCGATCGCTGTTCGAACCAGCGCGCGGGAAAGCCATAGAGGCGCAGCATCGATGCGCTGTGGGCGTAGCGCTGGAACTTGCCGAAGGCGTTGTGGATGATGTTGGAGCGATGCTCGTCCAGCGCTTGGGAAAAGAGCGTGCGGAAGATGATGTCGGCCGCGACATGGGTCATCATCGGGTCGATATCGACCGGCTTTGTACGGTCGGCGGCATCGATGCGAGCGAGCAGATCGTTGGCGGCGGCGACCATCAGCGGCATGGACCTGTGCAGCGCTGTGTGGGCGAAGGCCGGGTTCACCATCGCGCGCTGGCTTTCCCAATCCTCGCCATTGGCGGAAAAAACGCTGTTGCCGATCAGGGGCGAGAGGTTGCGGACCAGTTCGCGATGCTTGGGGAAGGCGGTGCCGCCGCGCAGTATCTTGTCCACCAGCGGCAGTTCGTTCGCGATATACATGATCTGGCCGGGCATGCGGATTTCGCCCAGCTTCATCGTGTAGCTTTTTTCGAACAGCACATGAATCCAGCTGTGCCAGCCGCGCAGGAAGCGCTTCATCAGGCCGCGCTTGGTCCGGGGCGGTTGTGGATAGGGAGGCGTGAAGGGTTCGGTCACGGGATAGCCCTGAATGCGGCGATGGCTTGATCAATCGTGCGGCGGCCTGCGGTCAGGCTGACATAGTCGACGGGAGATAGGCGATCGCCGACGCGCAGATAGTCGAAATGCGCTTCATATTTGTTCGACCAGCCGCTGTTATAATTTTCCGGGTCGTAGAAGAGGTGGAAGCGCGGCGAGAGTAGATCGACTCGGGCGGCGCAGCGATCCGATACGAGGCGAATGGGGTGCACATCATGATAGGCGGCGCCATCGGGGGGTGCGGAGAAATCGACGAGGCGGAACTGCCCCTCGTCCAGCGCCTTCAGGTCGGCATGATACCAGCGCGCGTCCTTGCGCAGGGCGATGATGGGGACGACTTGGCCCAGCGTCAGGGCGGTGAAGTTATCCGGCAACGGCCTGCCCCCGCGCAGCTCCAGGATGCGGCGAAGGACGCTCATGGCGTATATGGTGCCGTTGCTGTGGGAGGCGAAGATGACTTCGTCCCACGGTCCATCGATCTCCTGCGCGATGCGGGCGGCGAACTGATCGAGGCGGGCGTCCATTTCCTCGCCGGGACCGCGCGCGGCGACGTTGTGGTTGTAATACATGAAGCGCAGCAGCCAGGGGATGATTAGTTTGTTAAGCAATCGGCCGGAGAGTAGTGCGCTGATACCGATGCCGATCAGCGCTGCCGCCCAGAACGGCATGATCAGCGACAGCAGCGAGGCGGGGATTAGCGCCACCGCGAGCGGGATCAGGATGGCGAGCAGCGGCGGGTAGAGGATGGTGATGACCGGGCCGGGGCGCAGCTTCCGCATCCGCAGGAACTGCATGTGGCGGGCGTGGGCGGTGTAAGTGGCGATTGATCGCCATGCGAGAAGCAGCGGATTGCGGATCCATACCTTGCCGACCAGATCCTCCCAGCGGAGGAATTCATAGTCGGTTTCGACCCCTGCGCTATGGTTGGTGACGGTCCAGATGGCGGACGAGGCCGGGCCTGACCGACGCGCGCTCACCTCCACCTGCTCGCCCGAGAGGCGCGCATAGCGCTCCGCCTGCTCCCGATAGAGTTGGTGATAAAAACGCACCCCGCGCGGATCGAAACCGCCAAGGTAGAAGACTTTACGCTTGAACTTTTGCACGGCCCTGTTCCACATCGGGCCATGACGACACCCGAACGCGATTACTGCTATTTCATAGATCACCGCAAATACAACCGAAACATCGGCTGCCGGAAACATGACAATGCCTATGGCATCAATGGCGGCGGCAGCGAGCGGGACCGGTGGCGGGCGGATTTGGCCTTTTACCGGCATATGCGGGGCAATGGCGATCCGATGGCGCTGCCTGCGCTGCTCGCCTGCCTTGTGTTCGGCTGGTTCTGCTGGAACTATCATCCGGGCAAGGGGCTATGGCGGGGACAGCTCTTGCGCCGTTTTGCGAAAGCGCCGAAGTGAGCGGCATGACACAGCAACGCCATGTTTCGATCGGGTCGGTGACGATCGGCAATGATCTGCCCTTCGTCCTGATTTCCGGCCCCTGTCAGATTGAGAGCCGCGATCATGTGATGATGATGGCAGAGAGGCTGGCGGAGGTCGCGCACAAGGCGGGCGTGCCGCTCATCTTCAAATCCTCCTTTGACAAGGCGAACCGGACTTCGGTGTCGGGTCAACGTGGCGTGGGGATCGATGCAGGGCTGGCCATACTGGCTGAGGTGAAGGCGCAGTTGGGCTGTCCGGTACTGACCGATGTGCATGAGGCGGGGCAAGTGGAGGCGGCGGCGCAGGCGGTGGATATTTTGCAAATCCCGGCATTCCTGTGTCGCCAGACCGACCTCTTGCTGGCGGCGGGGCGGACGGGCGCTGTGGTGAATGTGAAGAAGGGGCAGTTCCTTGCGCCCTGGGACATGGCGGCGGTGGCGCAGAAGGTCGCTTCCACCGGCAATGAGCGGATATTGCTGACCGAGCGCGGCGCGAGCTTTGGCTACAATACATTGGTCAGCGATATGCGGTCGCTGCCGGTGATGGGTGAGACCGGCTATCCGGTGGTGTTCGATGCCACCCATTCGGTGCAGCAGCCGGGTGGGCTAGGGTCAGCTTCGGGTGGACAGAGGGAGTTTGCACCGGTGCTGGCGCGCAGTGCGGTTGCGGCGGGCGTTGCGGCGGTGTTTGCCGAGGCGCATGATGATCCGGATCGAGCGCCTTCGGATGGGCCGGTCATGCTGCCGCTGGAGTGGATGGGGCCGCTGCTGGCGAAGCTTAAGACTATCGATGAGGTGGTGAAGGGCTGAGTACGCCTCTCTCATCCCCGTTCGCCCTGAGCTTGTCGAGCCGAAGGCCGGCGAAGCCAACGGCTCCACTTCTTTTGAGAAAAGTGAAGGGCTTCGACAGGCTCAGCCCGAACGGTGAAAGGTCGTCCCCTATATCAAGGCCGCGTCTGGCCCGTCCCGCGCACCAGCCATTTGTAGGTGGTTAGACCTTCCAACGCTACCGGGCCGCGCGCGTGGAGGCGGCCGGTTGAGATGCCGATCTCCGCGCCAAGGCCGAACTCGCCGCCGTCAGCGAATTGAGTGGAGGCGTTCCACATGACGATCGCGCTGTCGACGGCGTTAAGGAAGCGCTCTGCCTTCGCCGCGTCTTCGGTAATGATCGCGTCGGTGTGATGGCTGGCGTGAGCGGCAATATGAGCGAGCGCTTCGTCCAGCCCATCAACCAACCGCACGGAGACGATCGCGTCGAGATATTCGGTGTCCCAATCCTCGTCCGACGCAGCGATGACGCGGGCGTCCATCGCCTGCACCGCCGCGTCGCCGCGCACTTCGCACTTGGCGTCGAGTAACGCTTTCACGATGGCGGGCGTGGCTCCGAAAGCCTTGTCGATCAGCACTGTCTCGGTCGCGCCGCAGATGCCCGTCCGGCGCATCTTGGCGTTGACGATCAGCTTGGCCGCCATGTCCGGATCAGCCGCGCCATCGACATAGCTGTGGTTGATGCCGTCGAGATGCGCGAGCACGGGCACGCGCGCCTCTTCCTGCACGCGGGCGACCAGGCTCTTGCCGCCGCGCGGAACGATGAGGTCGATGAAGTCAGACGCCTTGAGCAAAGCGCCGACGGCGGCGCGATCTGTCGTGGGCACAAGCTGCACCGCGTCGGCGGGCAGGCCAGCGGCGGCGATCCCTTCGGCCATGGCGGCGTGGATGGCGCGATTGCTCTCCTTCGCCTCGCTGCCACCACGCAGGATGACGGCGTTGCCCGCGCGCAGGCACAGCGCGGCCGCGTCGGCGGTCACATTGGGGCGGCTTTCATAGATGATGCCGATCACGCCCAAGGGTACGCGGACGCGCGAAAGCTCCATGCCGTTGGGCCGGACCTGCTTGTCGATGACGCTGCCGAGTGGATTGTCGAGGCTGGCGACCTGATCGACGCCAGCGGCCGTTGCCGCCACGCGGGCTTCGTCAAGTCGCAGACGGTCGAGCATGGCTGGCGAAAGGCCATTAGCGGCGGCGTTTTCCATATCGCGCGCGTTTGCTGCAAGGATTTGCGGCGCCTGATCCCGAAGCGCCTGCGCGGCGCGGCGCAGGGCCTCGATCTTCTGCGCGTCGCTTGCGCTGGCCAGCGTTGCGGCAGCGGCGCGGGCGCGCGCGCCCATTGAGGCAATCAGCATTTCGGGAGTCTGGGTCAGGTCATTCATCTGGTCGAGCCTTTCGCCCGCGCCCTTAGCATGAAAGCGTCGTGGGACGAAATGCACTGGGTGGCCTTTGGCTCCGCTATAGCATTATGACGCTTATCTCGCGATCCAACCAATACCCCGGACGGGGCTTGTGGAAGCCCTCCACCTAATTTGAAGAGAAGAAAGGCCCTTCGACAGGCTCAGGGCGAACGGGGTAGGATGATATTTCAGGCAGCCTGTGCCAGACTTTCCGCCTTCAGCGCGCGGAAGGTGCGGCATGGCGGAATGTTGCGCCATTCGACCCGCTCGGCGATCTCGTTGAATTGCCCGGCAAGCAACCGACGGACATATGCCGAATATTGATAGACCAGAAATTCACCGCCGGATCGCAGCGCGCGCTGCGTTTCCGCGCAGATGAGTTCGCCGACGCCATCCGGCAGGGTGGAGAAGGGGATCCCCGAGAGGATATAATCAGCCTGCCGGTGTCCGGCCTCAACAATGAAGCGGCGCACATCCGCCGCCGACCCATGTACGACCCGCAGGCGGGGATCGTCGATCTGCGCTTCGAGCCATGCGACGAAGTCAAGGTTAAGATCAATCGCCACCAGTTTCGCGTCCGGGTGCATGCGCTCCAGGATCGGGCGGGTGAAGGTGCCGACGCCCGGCCCATATTCCACGAACAGGCGCGTATGCTGCCAATCCACCCGGTCCAGCATGCTGTTCACCAGTGCAGCCGAAGAGGGGATCACGGAACCGATCATCCCGGGATGCTTCACGAACTGGCGGAAAAACATGCTCCACTGACCCAGGAATGACGCCGGATCTGCTTTTTTCTTCAAGGGAATGGAGGCCATCAATACTCGCCTGTTTGCCTTCACGTCTGGGCCTTGCAAAAATCGGCAAGCCTGGCAAGCCGCTTTGCATGCTGCCGGGCATAAAGCCCGACCCTGGGTAAGCGAACGCGCGGACTGCGGATGGGTTCAATCCGCAAACCGCGAGCCCTTGTTAAGACTGCGATTCGCGGGATCGGAGCATCCCCGGCGTCACAAAGCCGATGGGATCGACCCGCATGGCGCTCTGTTTCAGCTGGGACTGAATCTTTTCATATTCATGCTCCATTTCCGGCGTCACCGACGCGCGGGTTTCCTCAAGCGCCTCATTGAAATGCGCCTGCTCGACCCGCTCCACCGACAGGGATTGGCGCAGCGCAATCAGACCGGCGCGGCGGACCAGATCTTCCAGATCCGCGCCGGTGAACCGCTCCGTCCGTTCCGCCAGATCATCGAGATCGACATCCTCACCCAGCGGCATCTTGCCGGTATGGATCGTCAGGATGCGCCTGCGCCCTGCCTTGTCGGGCACCGGGACATAGATGAGCTCGTCGAAGCGGCCCGGCCGCAGCAGCGCCGGGTCGATCAGCGTCGGCCGGTTGGTCGCGCCGATGACGATGACCGATTGCAGTTCTTCCAGCCCATCCATCTCGGAGAGGATCGTGTTCACCACCCGCTCCGTCACCGCTGGTTCGCCAAGGCCGCCGCCACGGGCGGGGACGAGGCTGTCCAGCTCATCGATGAAGATAACCGTAGGCGCCACCTGTCGCGCGCGGGCGAACAGGCGCGCAATCTGCTGTTCGCTTTCGCCATACCATTTGGACAGCAGGTCGCTGGACTTGGTCGCGATGAAGTTCGCCTGCGCCTCTCGTGCGACCGCCTTGGCCAGCAGAGTCTTGCCGGTGCCGGGAGGACCGTAGAGCAGGAAGCCCTTCGCCGGACGGATGCCGATCCGGCGGAAGGCGTCCGGGTCCTTGAGCGGAAGCTCGACCCCTTCCTTCAGCCGCATCTGCGCTTCGTCCAGACCGCCGATATCGGACCAGCCGATATTCGGCGCCTGCACCATCACCTCACGCATGGCCGAAGGCTGCACCCGCTTGATCGCCGCCATGAAGTCTTCGCGCGTGACGGACAATTCCTCAAGCACGTCGGGCGGGATGATCCCTTCCTCCAAATTTAGGCGCGGCATGAAACGGCGCACCGTCTCTATCGCCGCCTCCCGCGTGAGCGCCGCCAGGTCCGCGCCGACAAAGCCATAGGTCATGCGGGCGAGTTCGCCGAGATCGACGCCCTCGGCCAGCGGCATGCCACGGGTGTGGATGCCCATGATCTCACGACGCCCACGCTCGTCGGGTACGCCGACGATGATCTCGCGGTCGAAGCGGCCGGGGCGGCGCAGTGCCTCGTCAATCGCCTCGGGCCTGTTGGTGGCGGCGATGACGACCAGATTGGTGCGCGGCTCCAGCCCGTCCATCAGCGTTAGCAATTGTGCGACAAGCCGCTTTTCGGTCTCGCCGGTCACGCTGCCGCGTTTGGGCGCGATCGAATCGATCTCGTCTATGAACAGGATCGAGGGCGAGGACTTGGCCGCTGCCTCGAATATCTCGCGCAGCTGCTTTTCCGATTCGCCATAGGCCGAACCCATGATCTCCGGCCCGTTGATCAGGAAGAACTCAGCCTCCGATTCATTGGCGACGGCGCGGGCGAGGCGCGTCTTGCCCGTTCCCGGCGGGCCATGGAGCAGCACGCCCTTGGGCGGGTCGACGCCCAGCCGTTCGAACAATTCAGGGTAGCGGAGCGGCAACTCCACCATTTCGCGCAGTTGGTCGATCGCTTCAGCCATGCCGCCAACATCGTCATAGGTGACATCGGCGCGCCGGGACTCCTTGGGCTCCTCATATTCGGCGCGCAGGTCGATCTCGGTATCGGCGTCGATCTGCACGTACCCCTTGGGCGTCGTGGACACCACCACCAGCCTGATTTCCTGAAGCGCATAGGCGGGCGCGGCGAGCATCTGGCGTAGCTGCGGGGGCATGTCGTTCGGCGGGACCTGCTGTTGGCCTGCCGTTGCAACGATGTCGCCAGCCGCGAGCGGACGCTGGAAGAAAACACGCTTCAGCGCTTCCGGATTGCCCTGAAGTCGCAGATTATTTTGTGCAGGCGCGAACACAACCCGTTGCGCGGGGCGAGGCTCGATCTTGGTTATATGCACGAAATCGCCCGATCCGACCCCCGCATTGGCGCGCTGCAACCCGTCGAGACGAAGGACATCGAGCCCCTCATCTTCCTTGTAAGGGCGGACCACGCGAGCAGGCGTCGACCGCTTCCCCGCGATCTCGATCACGTCGCCCTCGGACAGATGAAGTTCCGCCATCACCGCCAGCGGAATGCGCGCAAGCCCGCGTCCTGCGTCTTCGGGTCGCGCATTTGCTACCTGAATTCGGCGTTCCGCGCTTTCCTGTTCGGCCATTGCCATCCCCATTCTTGTCACTGCGTAACGAGATAGGAAACGCCAGTCGCCAAGGAAAGGGGCCAGCGATCATGACAGGCCGGGACAAAAAAAGGGCCGACCCGAAGGCCAGCCCGAAAAGTTTTAGGAGAGGATGCCTGAAAGGCCTTTCCTATGTGCGGTGCAGCATGATATTTTGCAATTGCGAAAAGAACGACACAGTTGCAAAATTTGCATCTTACCGGTTGACGCTTTTTCATGCTGGTGAAAAGAGGATGACTTGGGATAGGCCGCTCAACCTTCGAAGCGTACCGATGACGCGTCGCAACAGAGTTATGGCTTAGCTACAGATCGATTATGCGCAGACTGCCGCCCCTTACCGCCCTAGAGGCCTTTGTTCAGGTAGCCCGTCTTGGCTCGGTCAAGGCTGCGGCTGAAGAACTGGCACTGTCCACGCCCGCGCTCAGCCGCCGCGTTCAGGCGCTGGAACGATTCATCGGCCGCCCTCTGTTCGACCGCAAGCATCAGGCGCTGGAAATCAATGCCGATGGCCAGAAGCTGCTCGACGACATCGCGCCTGCGCTGGATTCGCTGAGCCAGGCGCTGGAGAATATCCAGAGCGGCGGCAACCAGCTTCGCCTGCGCCTCGCGGTGATGCCGCTGTTCGCGACGCAGCGGCTGTTCCCCCATCTGGGCGCGTTGCGGCAGAAGCATCCGCAATTGCACATCGACATCGAAACGACGCCGCATGCGGTGGCCCGACTGGGCGAAGGGCTAGACGCCGCCATCGTGCTTGCGAAGGATATCGACCCGGCGCTCTATGCCCATGAGCTGGATCATGACGAAGTTTATCTGATCGGCCGCAAGGCGCTGCTCGAATCGCCGCAGAAGATCGCGACTCCCGCGGACCTGGCGGAGCACACCATCCTGCTTCATCGCGACATGAACCTTTCGTTCGAGGCGTGGAAGGAAGCGGTGGGGTTGCCGGACCTGCAGCCGCTGGCGATCGACAATTATGATTCGGGCCAGTTGATGCTGGAGGCGGCGGCGCAGGGCCTGGGCGTCGCGGTGATGCATGCGAGCCACTTCAAGGAAGCGGACGACGCACGCCTCGTTCGCCTGTTCCCCGAAACGCGGGTGGAAAGCCCCTATCGCTATTATTTCGTCTGTCGGCCCCGCGCCTTGCAGACACGCGCGGTGCGCATTTTCCGTGACTGGCTGATCGCGGCGGACATCTGATCGACGCCAATATTGTCGGTGGATCGGCGGCTGGGCGTTTTTTGACTCCCGCGCTCTTAACCTTAGTCAGTTCGATCCGTTATTACCGGCATGACTGGGGCATCATCATCCGCAAACCCGCAGCACGGCCTGGCCGATCGTCTGACTCGATGGGCTCGCGGCCTGTCGGGCAAACCGGACGCAGAGGAAGAGACGGACGAAGCCGAACCCCAGCGCGCCCGTTCTGGCAGCACCGCGCATCGCGAGATCAATCGGCGGCGCAAGCTGTATGACGAGATCGGCAATTTCCTGTTCGCGCACGATCTTGACCTCACACCGCTGAATTTCGGCGTCGCGCATGATTATCTGACCGGGTCGCAGATCGGCGTGGAAAAGGCGATCAGGGCAGTGCTGGCGGAGCGTGGCAAGATCAGCAACAGCTGGGTCGAAGAAATCGTGGCGGAGCAGCGCGGGGACGAGGTGACGCCCGAGGCGCTGTCCACGATGCTGGCGAAGGTCGAGGAGAATCTGTCCGAATTTACCGGCCTGATGACCGAATCGCGCAATTCCGCGAAGGATTATGGCGCGGCGCTGCAGGAAGAAGTGAAGGGCCTTGCCGCTGGCGCGAAAAATGAACCCGTCCTCGCGCGGCTGGTAGCCCTTACGCGGTCCATGGTCGAAAAGACCCGTCAGGTCGAAGGGCAGCTACGCCAGAACCAGAAGCAGAACCATGCGCTGCGCTCCAGCCTCGCCAATGCGCGGCGGGCGGCAGAGCATGACCATCTGACGGGCCTGCCCAACCGGCGCGCTTTTGAAAGCACATTGCGAGAAGAGGTGGCGATGGCCCGGAAGGAAGGCCAGCCGCTGGCCGTCGCCTTCTGCGATATCGATCATTTCAAGGTGATCAACGATACGCACGGCCATGACACGGGCGACCGGGTGCTGAAGTTCGTCGCGGGGCTGCTGGCCAAGGCGAGCAACGACCAGTGCCATGTCGCGCGTCACGGCGGCGAGGAATTCGTCATGCTGTTTCGTGGCAAAACGGCGGCGGAAGCGTGCGAAGCGGTGGACGATGTCCGGCGGGACCTTGCCACGCGCAGCCTGGTCAACCGCACCAATGGCGAGCGCATGGAGCGGGTCAGCTTTTCGGCGGGCGTTGCCAATGTGCTGGCCCATGACGATCCGCGCGCGGCGCTGAAGGCGGCCGACCGGGCGTTGTATCTAGCGAAGGAGCATGGCCGGAACCGCGTCTATCTCGCGGTTGAGGGCGAATGAACGTCCATGACGTCTCGCTTTACTGTCGTCGCCCCGGACTTGATCCGGGGTCCCGCTTCATTCAGCGCGCGAACGGAAGAAAAGCAGGATCCCGGGTCAAGCCCGGGATGACGAGCCGATTTTCCTTAGCCTCAGCTTAGAAATCCGGCTTTTCATAATGGGGCGGCGGGGTGATGACCTCCATCCGCTCCGACAGCAGGGGCCGGAAGGACGGGCGCGATTTGAAGCCTGCATACCAGCGCTTCACCGTCTCATGCCCGGCCCAGTCTATGCCGCCCAGATAGTCCGCGACTGAAAGGTGCGCGGCCGCCGCGATGTCGGCAAGGCTCATCGTGCCACCCGCCATCCAGCTGCGGTGATCGAGCAGATAATCCATATAATCCATATGGACATTGGCGCGCTTCATCGCCTCGCGCAGCACCCGCGCATCGGGTGGCGCGCGTTCGATCAGCCGTTTCTTCATCCGCTCATGCAGCAGCGGGCCGACGACGTCGCCGTAGAAATTCTGGTCGAAAAAGGCGACGAGCCGCCGCACCTCCGCCCGGCCCGCAGCCGTGCCGGAGATCAGCGGAAACTTTTCCACAGTCTCCTCGAAATATTCGCAGATCGCCTGGCTGTCGATCAGCGTCGATCCCTTTTCCTGATCGACCATGACGGGCGTCGTCCCGGCGGGGTTGAGATCCAGAAACTCGTCGCGCGCTTCCCAAGGCGATTCGCGCACAAGGTCATAGCCTATCCCCTTTTCGCCGAGCAGCAGGCGCACCTTGCGGGAGAAGGGACAAAGCGGGAATTGGAAGAGCTGCCACATGGCTTCCTGTTAAGCGGAGGCGGCGCCTGCGAAAAGCGGCAAATTGGGTGGCCCTTGCTTTAATGCGCGGCGAAAATGGTGGAAACTTTGGCGGCAGCGGAACGATCCGGGCTTCCGATGATCGCCTCTACCCTCTAGAGGGGCAGGCAACGCACAGGAAAGGATACTCGATGTCTGACGATTTTTTCCCGGTATCCAAGGAATGGGCCGCTTCGGCGCTGCTCGACCGGGATGGGCGTGAGGCAGATTATCAGCGGTCGATCAACGAGCCGGCATCCTACTGGCTGGAGCGCGCAAAGCGCCTGGATTGGCTGACATTCCCCAGCAAAACCGACGAGAGCAGCTTCAACGAAGCGGATTTCGGCGTGAAGTGGTTCGCCGATGGCGTGATTAACGTCAGCGCGAACTGCATCGACCGACATCTTGCCGAGCGGGGCGATCAGACGGCGATCATCTGGGAACCGGACGCGCCGGATGCCGAGCCCCGCCGCTACACCTATGCTGAGGTCCATGAGCAAGTCTGCCGCTTCGCCAATTTGCTGAAATCTGCGGGCACGAAGAAGGGCGACCGCGTCACCGTCTATCTGCCCATGATCCCGGAGGCGGCATTTGCCTTGCTCGCCTGCGCGCGGATCGGCGCGATCCACTCGGTCGTCTTTGGCGGCTTCTCGCCCGAGGCGCTGGCGGGACGGATCATCGATTGCGATTCCAACATCGTCATAACCGCCGACGAAGGCCGCCGCGCGGGCAGACAAGTCCCGCTCAAGGCCAATGTCGATGCCGCGCTCAAGGATTGCCCGAGCGTCAAAAAGGTCGTGGTGGTGCAGGCGACCGGCAGCGCCATCGCCATGCAGGAAGGCCGCGACCTGTGGCTGCATGAGGAAGCCGCGAAGGTCTCAGCCGACTGCTCGCCCGAGCCGATGAATGCGGAAGACCCGCTGTTCATCCTCTACACCTCGGGTTCGACCGGCAAGCCAAAGGGCGTGCTGCACACGACTGGCGGCTATCTGCTGTGGGCCAGCCTTACCCATGAGCTTTGCTTCGATTATCGCCCAGGTGACATATACTGGTGCGCCGCCGACATCGGTTGGGTCACGGGACACAGCTATATCGTTTATGGCCCGCTGGCGAACGGCGCGACGACGCTGATGTATGAGGGCGTACCCAACTATCCGACGCCCAGCCGCATCTGGGAAGTCGTGGACCGGCATCGGGTTCAGACGATCTTCACCGCGCCCACGGCCCTCCGCGCGTTGATGAAGGAGGGCGATGCCTTCGTCCACTCGACCAGCCGCAAGTCGCTACGTCTGCTCGGCACCGTGGGGGAGCCGATCAACCCCGAGGCGTGGCGCTGGTATCATCATGTCGTGGGCGAGGATCGCTGCCCGATCATCGATACCTGGTGGCAGACCGAGACTGGCGCGGCGATGATCGCGCCGATGCCGGGGGCCACTGACCTGAAGCCGGGTTCGGCAACGCTGCCGATGCCGGGCGTGATCCCGCAGATCGTAGATAGCGAGGGGAAGGTGCAGGAAGGAGCGGCGGAGGGCAATCTGGTCATCGCCGGAAGCTGGCCGGGTCAGATGCGCACCGTCTGGGGCGATCATGAGCGCTTTTTCCAGACCTATTTCACCACATTCCCCGGCAAATATACGACCGGCGACGGCGCGCGCCGCGATGCCGACGGATATTATTGGATCACCGGCCGCGTCGATGATGTGATCAACGTGTCCGGCCACCGCATGGGCACGGCCGAGGTCGAAAGCGCGCTGGTGCTGCACGAAGCGGTCGCCGAAGCGGCTGTGGTTGGCATGCCCCATGACATCAAGGGCCAAGGCATCTACGCCTATGTCACGCTGAACAGCGGCGAGGAGCCGAGCGAGGATCTGCGCAAGACGCTGATCGCCTGGGTCCGCACCGAGATCGGCCCGATCGCCACGCCCGACGTCATCCAGTTCGCGCCCGGCCTGCCCAAGACCCGCTCCGGCAAGATCATGCGCCGCATCCTGCGCAAGATCGCGGAAGGCGAGGTGTCGGCGCAGGCTCTGGGCGACACAAGCACCCTTGCCGATCCTTCGGTGGTGGATAATCTGGTCGCCAACCGTCACGGATAAAGCGCCAAGGATCAGGAGACGCCGGTGGAACGATACAGCCTGGTTGCCCGCACGTTGCATTGGGTCATGGCGATCCTGATACTATTCAATCTGTGGCTGGGACTGGCGCATGACTCCCTGCCGCGCGATTGGCAGGTAATGCCGGTGCATAAATCGGTTGGCCTCACCGTGTTGGCGCTGGCGATCCTTCGGCTGGTCTGGCGTCTGACCCATCGGCAAACGCCTTTGCCTGAGGGTTTGCCCGCCTGGGAAAGGCTGGCCGCGAAGGTTACGCACTACACCTTCTATGCCTTCATGCTGCTGGTGCCCCTCACCGGCTGGATCATGAGCTCGGCGGGGAAATGGCCGCTCAACTGGTTCTTCCTGTTCGATGTACCGAAATTTGCGGTGACGAAGGATGACGCGATCGTTGGCTTTTCCGCAGAAGCGCATGAGATATTCGCCTTCGCCTGGATCGCGCTCCTCGTCCTGCATGTCGCGGCGGCGCTGCGCCATCACTTCATCCTGAAGGATGACGTGATGCGGCGGATGTGGGGGTAAGTTCGTCGTCGTCACCCCAGCGAAAGCTGGGGTCTAAGCGAGACGCCAGCTTTTGCTGGCATGACGGAAAAACTTAGACGAGTTCCCCGATCAGCAGCTTGGGCAGCGCGCCGGATTCGCCGCGTGCCTCCGCCATGAAGCGGTTCTTGAGCATCGGTGTGCGCTGTACGGCGGCGAGGCCGAAGCGGCGGACGGCTGAAGGAATGCGGCCGGGTACATCGAACAGCCGGACGAGACCGTCCATGGCGACGCTGACGGACATCGCGTCCAGCCCGCGCCAACGCTGGTAGCGCGCCATCAGCTGGGCGTCGCCCGGATCAAGGCCGAGGCGCATGCCATCGACAAGGACCTCCACCAGCGCGGCGACGTCGCGGAAGCCGAGGTTCAGGCCCTGCCCGGCAATCGGATGGATCGCGTGCGCACTGTCACCGACCAGCGCCAGCCGAGTGTCGGTGATCCGCGCGGCATGGTGGAAGCCCAGCGGGTAGCTGGAACGCGGCCCGGCCAGCGATATTTCGCCCAGGAAACCGCCCATGCGCTTCTGTGCTTCGGCGAGCCATGCCCGCTCGGACAATTTCAGCATCACCGGCGCCTGCTCGGTCGGCACGGTCCACACGATCGCCGATCGCGTGCCCGGCAACATCGGCAGCAGCGCGAAAGGGCCGCCGGGATAGAAAATCTCGTAGGCCGTGTTGGCGTGCGGCACCTCATGATCGATCGCCGTCACCATGGCAGTATGCTTATATTGCCAGCGCGTGGTGCGGATGCCCGCTGCTTCGCGCGTTGGGCTGTTCCGGCCCTCGGCCGCCACCAGAAGCGCGCCGTGGAGGACTTGTCCACTGGCGAGCGTCAGGCTGACGCCATCGGCATTGCGATCGACATGGATGGCGCGGTCTGGCTGGAAACGCGTGAGGTTTTCCGCTTTCTCCGCTGCCTGAGCCAGGGCGACGCGCAGGTCGCGATTGGGGAACATGATCCCCATGACCCCATCGTCAGCATCGGGCGCGAAGTCGAGCGCACCGGGCTCCAGCCCGTCGCTGACCCAGATGCGGTCGATGGGACAGCCCTTCCCTTCCAGCAATGCGGCCACACCGATCGCGGACAGCATCGCATGGCTGGTCGAGGAAATGGCCGAGACGCGCCCGTCGAAACCGACGGCGCTGGTTTCGACCGGATCAGCAGGATCGATGACGGCGCAGCGCACCCCATGACCGGAAAGCGCGATGCCCAGGGTCAGCCCGACAAGGCCCCCGCCCAAGATGACGACATCAAAACGTTGCATGCAAGCTATCTAGGCGCTTGGCGGCCGATTGGGAAGCGTGACAAACCCCGATCAAAGAGTGCTGAGTCACATTGGTTCGCGCAGAGGCGCAGAGGACGCAGAGGTTTTTTCCCTCTCTGCGATCTCTGCGCCTCTGCGCGAATAATCTATCCACATCCCCCGTTCGGGAGTGAGCGGTTCGCTGCCTTAAAGCTTGCGCACCCAACCAGCAGGGTCCGCCACCGTCCCGCGCTGGATACCGGTCAGCTCGGCGCGCAGGGCTTCGGTCACGATGCCGCCGTCGCCATTGCCGATGGTGAAGTCGCCATCGACGCTCTTCACCGTGCCGATCGCCGTCACGACCGCAGCGGTGCCGCAGGCGAACGCCTCGCGCAGCTTGCCGCTGGCCCCATCGTCGCGCCACTGCGCAAAGCTATAGGGTTCTTCGCGCACCTCATGCCCCTTGGCGCGGGCGAGGGTGATGATGCTGTTGCGAGTGATGCCGGGCAGGATCGTGCCCGACAGCGGCGGGGTGACGATCGACCCGTCATCCATCACGAAGAAGACGTTCATGCCGCCCAGTTCCTCGACCCACTTATGCTCGGCGGCGTCGAGGAAGACGACCTGATCGCAGCCATGCTTCGTCGCTTCGGACTGGGCCACCAGGCTCGCGGCATAATTGCCGCCGCATTTGGCAGCGCCCGTGCCGCCCTTCGCCGCGCGGGTAAAATGTTCCGACACCCAGAGCGTGACGGCCTTCTTGCCGCCCTTGAAATAGGCCCCTGCGGGCGAGGCGATGACGCAGAAGATATATTCCGCAGCGGGCCGCACGCCCAGGAAGCTCTCGCTCGCGAACATGAAGGGGCGCAGATAGAGGCTGCCTTCGCCGGTGGGTATCCACGCGGCGTCGATCTTCACCAGTTCCTCGACAGCCTCCAGGAAAATGTCTTCGGGCAGGACAGGCATCGCCATGCGTTCCGCCGATTCGGCGAAGCGGCGGGCATTTTCTTCCGGGCGGAACATGGCGATGCTGCCATCCTCAAGCCGGTAGGCCTTCATGCCTTCGAAGATTTCCTGCGCATAGTGCAGAACGGCGCAGGCAGGATCGAGTTGGAACGGCTCACGCGGTCCGACGGCATGGCTGTGCCACCCCTGCCCCTCGGTATAGCGGATCGTCACCATATGATCGGTGAACAGGCGGCCAAAGCCGGGGTCCTCCAGCATTACCGCGCGCTGGTCAGCCGCCACAGCCTTGCTGCTCGGGTTGACGGTAAAGCGCGACTTCTGCTGGACGTCCATGATCAATGCTCCTCTAGTAGGACCGGCCGCCTATGTCACAAACGGCTGGCCGAAACAATGGGTCATGATTGCTGACCAATTTGTTCCGGTTTCGAAAGGGCCGCTCGCCACCTGCTGGCATCTTGGCGGCGGGCTGCGGCGCGCTTATGCCCTCAACCATGCACTTCTTTTCGGACAATGCGACCCCGGTCTGCCCGCAGGTAATGGCTGCGATGGCGGCGGCTGATCTGGCTGACCACGGCTATGATGGCGACGCGTGGAGCGCGCGGATGGATGGCGCCTTTTCGGACCTGTTCGGCGCCCCGGTTCGGGCGCTGTGGGTGGCGACCGGCACGGCGGCGAACAGCATAGCGCTTGCCTGCCTCTGCCCGCCCTATGGCGGCATCCTCTGCCATGAAGAGTCGCACATCATGGTCGATGAATGTGGCGCGCCCGCCTTTTACACCCACGGTGCCAGCCTGATGGGTTTGCCGGGAGATGGCGCGAAGCTTTCGCCTGACACGCTGGTCGAACGATTGCAGGCGATCCGTCCGGACGTGCACCAGATTCCGGCCTGTGCGATCAGCATCACTCAGGCGAGCGAATATGGCCGCGTCTATACGCCGGAAGAGGTCGCCGTGATCGGGGATGTGGCGCGGGGTCATGATCTTGGCCTGCACATGGACGGCGCCCGCTTTGCCAATGCCGTGGCGCATCTGGGTTGCCATCCGGGTGATCTGTCGTGGCGGGCTGGTGTCGATGTGCTGACCTTCGGCTGCGTCAAGAATGGCGGCATGGTGGGCGAAGCGCTGCTCTTCTTCGGGCCACAGGCGGATGCGCGCGCGGCCGAAGCAGCACGATGGCGCAAGCGCGGCGGGCATCTGCTGTCCAAAGGACGGTATCTGGCGGCGCAGATATTGGCGATGCTGGAGGATGAGCTGTGGCTGACCAACGCCCGCGCCGCCAATGCCGCCGCTGCCGCATTGGCGGGGGCTGTGCCGGATCGACTGCTCCACGCCGTGGAGGCCAATGAGTTGTTCATCCGCCTCTCTCCTGCCGAAGCTGCTAGCCTGCGCGCGCAAGGCTTCGATTTTTACGACTGGGGCGAAGGGGCTGCGCGCCTCGTTACCAACTGGGCCCAGGATGCCGCAGCGGTCCAGCCACTCGCCGATGCTCTTAAGGCTCTCTCATGAGCGGATCGTCGGAGGCGCGGGGCGGCGTCATCCTGCCCTTCCTGCTCGTCACGCTGATCTGGAGTTCGACCTGGATCGTCATTCGCGATCAGCTGGGCGCGGTGCCGCCGAGCTGGTCGGTCTGCTATCGCTTCCTGCTGGGCGCGGCGGGCATGGCGCTGTTCGCGATGATCCGACGAGTGTCCCTCCGTCTTTCACCGGCGGGGATCGCCTTTGCAGGCGCATTGGGCGTGGCGCAGTTCGTGCTCAACTTCAACTTCGTCTATCGGGCAGAACATTATCTGACCTCCGGCGTCGTCGCGACGGTCTATGCGCTGCTGCTGATCCCCAACAGCGTCCTTGCGTGGTTCGCCTTTCGTCAGCCAGTCAGCCGCGCCTTCGTCCTGGGGTCGCTGGTGGCGATTGCGGGGATCATGTTGCTGCTGCTGCGCGAATATCGCGCTGCCCCGGTGTCTGCTGAAGCCGTGCTGGTCGGCATCGCGCTCAGCGTCGCGGGATTGCTCAGCGCGTCCACGGCGAATGTCATGCAGGGAATGCAGATCGCCCGACGCTTGCCGATGGCGGCGGTGCTCACCTGGGGAATGCTGATCGGCAGCGTGGTCGATGCTATCTATGCTTGGACGACCGTGGGACCGCCAGTGATCGAGTGGCGCGCGGGCTATCTGTTTGGCATAGCCTGGCTGGGCGTTGCGGGCTCGGTGGTGACTTTCCCGCTTTATTTCCAGCTTATTCAGCGGGTGGGGCCGGGGCGGGCAGCCTATAGCAGCGTGCTCATTCCCGTTATCGCCATGCTGATTTCCACGCTGTTCGAGGATTATCGCTGGTCGATGTTGAGTGTCGCAGGCGCAGTGCTGGCGGTGGCTGGCATGGTGATCGCGCTGCGGGCGAAGGCGACTTAACGGCGAACCCGCGGCTCATAATGACGCTTCGCCGCATTTACCCTGTCGATCAGGCTGGCGAGCGATTGCGGCGCGGGATTGGCGGCTTCGGGCATCGCCAGGCGGCTCATGCGCTGGCTGAGCGCGGCGAAGTTGCGGTCGATCCGTTCCATGGCGAGAAGTCCTTGGCGTAAGCTGTGGGACCATCCATGGGGCGCTTTGGTTAACACCGCGTAAGCGATGCGGCGACCTGAGTCATGCGGCCCCGGCAAGGCAGGCGGCAAGGCCTTCGCGATAGGTGGGGTAGCGCGGCGCCCAGCCCAGCTGCCGCTTGGCCCGGCCGTTCGCCACCCGCCGATTTTCCGCATAGAAGGATAGCGCCATGGGCGACAGATGGGCCTCCTCCAGCGTCAGCAGCGGCGGCAGCGGTGCGCCCAGCATTACGCAGGCCGCCTCGATCAGCCGGTTTTGCGCGCAGGGCAGGTCGTCGGCCAGATTATAGGTGCCCGGCGGCCCGTCGAAGGAGGCGATGATGCCGCTCACGATATCATCGACATGGGCGCGGCTGAAAATCTGATCGGGCAGGTCGATCCGGTGCGCCTTGCCCTCGCGTACACGCTCGATCGCGGAACGGCCGGGGCCGTAGATGCCTGGCAGGCGGAAACAGCGCATGTCCTCGCGAAGCGCGCGCCAGTCGCTGTCCGCTTGCACTCGCGCCGCGCGGCGGCCCGAGCCGATTGGGCTCGCTTCGTCCACCCAGGCGCCCGCAGCATCGCCGTAAACGCCGGTCGAGGACAGATAGCCGCTCCAGAGGGCCGGGGCAGCAGCGATCGACGCGCCATAGCGGGTGAGCACAGGGTCGGCCTCGCCTTCCGGAGGGACGGAAGAGAGGATGTGGGTCGCCTGGGCGATGCTGGCGCGAACGGCATCGTCGTCATCGAAGGCTATTGCCTCGCAATCGGAGATCCGGCGCACGCCTGTCACCTCCCACCCCTCGCCGCGCAGTCGGGCGGCAAGGCGGGAGGCGGTGTAGCCCATGCCAAGGATCAGCATGTGGGGGATCGCGGGGTCCCTCCCGAACTAGACCGTGAAGCTTTCGCCGCAGCCGCAGCTGCCCTTGGCATTGGGATTGTTGAAGACGAACCCTGCGGTGAAGTCATCCTCCACCCAGTCCATCGTCGATCCGACGAGATACAGAACCGACGCGCCGTCAATGTAGAAGGTGCCGCCGGGCGTTTCGATCTTTTCGTCGAACTTCGCTTCCTCGGTCACATAATCGACTGAATAGGCGAGGCCCGAGCAGCCCCGGCGCGGCGTCGACAGCTTGACGCCGATCGCTCCCTCGGGCGCCTGGCGCATCAGGTCGGCGATGCGCGCCTCCGCATTCGGCGTCAGGATGACAGCGGCGGGCCGGGCACGGGTCTTGGTGGTCGTCTCGGTCATTCTTCGTTCTCCTCCCCTCCCGCTGGCGGGAGGGTCAGGGTTCCGCGCGAAGCTCGCTGCGCTCGCGCCCACCCCTTGATCCCCTCCCGCCTGCGGGAGGGGAGATGGTTAGAGCATCCCTAGTTCGAGCTTGGCTTCGTCGCTCATCTTCTGCGGGTCCCATGGCGGGTCCCAGACCAGATTAACCTGCGCATCGCCCACGCCCGGCACCGCGCCGACGCGCAGTTCGACTTCACCCGGCATGGATTCGGCCACCGGGCAATGCGGCGTGGTGAGCGTCATCGTGACGACCACATGGCCGTCCTCGGTGACATCGACGCCGTAAATCAGGCCGAGGTCATAAATGTTGACCGGGATTTCCGGGTCGTAAATTTCCTTCAGCGCATCGATGACGCCATCATAGAGACTGCCGCCCGGCTCACCGACAGGCGTTTGCGCGGGCTTCTGTGCGAGGAAGCCGTCCAGATAGTCGCGCTGGCGCGGGGCGGCATCCGCTGCGGTCTCCTCCACACGCGCCTTGGGCGGTGCGTCCACGGCATCCACCTCTTCCACCAGAATCTGCCGTTCCCCGGAATTTGCCTCAGTCATTGGCGAAGATCTTCCTCACTCGCTCTATGCCCTTGACGAGGGCATAGACATCGCCCTCATCGCTATAAATGCCGAAACTGGCCCGGGCCGTCGCTTCGACGCCCAGATGGCGCATCAGCGGCTGGGCGCAATGATGCCCGGCGCGGATCGCGACACCCGTTTCGTCCAATATGGTGCCGACATCGTGCGGATGCACCCCCTCGACTTCGAAGGAGAGGATGCCCGCGCTGTCCTCCGGGCCAAAAACGCGCACGCTGTTCAGGCTCTCCAGCGCCACCCGCGCCTTGGCCACCAGCATGCATTCATGGGCATGGATCGCGTCGAGCCCGATCGCCTGCACATAGTCGATAGCGGCGGACAGGCCGACGACACCGGTGATATGCGGCGTCCCCGCCTCGAACCGGGTCGGTGCAGGGGCGTAGGTGGTCTTTTCGAAGGTCACCTTGTCGATCATCGACCCGCCACCCTGATAGGGCGGCATGGCGTCGAGCAGTTCCTTGCGGCCCCACAGCACGCCAATGCCGGTCGGGCCGTAAAGCTTGTGCGCGGAAAAGACGTAGAAATCGCAATCGAGCGCCTGCACATCCACGGCAAGGCGGGGCACGGCCTGGCAACCGTCGACCAATATCTTCGCGCCTACGCCATGCGCGATGTCGGCGGCGCGGCGAACATCAAGCACGCTGCCCAGCACGTTAGATACATGGGCAAGCGCGACCAGCTTGTGTGCAGGCGTGATCATCGCCTGCATGGCCTCGAGGTCGATCTTCCCGTCGGCAGTCAGCGGCACGACATCGATCTGCGCGCCAACCTTCTCAGCCACGATCTGCCAAGGCACGATGTTGCTGTGATGCTCGAGCATCGACAGCAGGATGCGGTCGCCTGCCTTTAGCTGCGTTCCGGCCCAGCTGTGCGCGACGAGGTTGATGCCCTCAGTCGCGCCACGGACGTAGACGATCTCGCTATCGGATGCCGCGCCGATGAACTGCGCGACCTTGCGGCGGGCGGCTTCATAGGCGAGCGTCATGTTCGCGGAGCGTTCATAGACGCCCCGATGGACGGTCGCGTAATCGGGGCCATAGGCGCGGGCGATGGCGTCGATGACGGCATTGGGCTTCTGCGCGGTGGCGGCGCTGTCCAGATAGTGCCAGCTGCCGACACCGGGGAAGTCATCCCGCAACTGCAAACCTCCGTTCGGCTGTTGAGTCTGGTCGGTCATACCAGCGTCTCCAGCTTGGCGATCGCAGCGGCTTCGAGGCTGTCCTTGACCGCCTCATCGGCCACGTCGTCGAACACGCCAGCGACGAAGGCCTTCAGCAGCAGCGTCTTGGCGGTGGCCGGGTCCATGCCCCGGCTAGCCATGTAGAACAGCGCCTGACGATCCAGTTCACCCACGGTCGCGCCATGTGCGCATTTCACGTCGTCGGCGTAGATTTCGAGTTCCGGCTTGGCATTGGCCGTAGCGGTGCGGTCGAGCAGCATGGCCTTCACCGACTGGAAGGCATCCGTCCGCTGCGCATCGCGCGCGACGTTGATGGAGCCGAGATAGCTGCCCGTTGCGCGCTGGCCGAGGATCGAGCGGATCGTCTGCCCGCTGGTCGCGTCCGGCTCGGCATGGGTAACCTTGGTGATGATCTCCAGCACCTGATCCCCGCCCCCGATGATCGCGCCGTTCAGTTCGAAATGGCTCCCCTTGCCCAGCGTCACCGCGAAGGTCACGCGGCCCAGCTTGCCGCCGATGTTCAGCACATGAAAATCGCACCGCGCGCCGTCGGCGATGGTGATGACATAATCATGCACCGCCGCCGCGCCCTCGCTTGCGTCCTGCAGCAGATGGTGGCGAGAGGTTTGTCCGGTCGCGACATCGATTCGCGTCGGCGCGGGCGTCGGCCAGATCGAGGCGACAGCTTCCAGATCGCTGTAGCGCCATTCTTCCGCCTTGCGCGTGGGAAGGGTGAGCGTCGTCACGCCGCAACCACCTCCGCATAGCCTTCGCGCTCGAGTTCCAGCGCGAGTTCGGGGCCGCCTGACTTCACGATCCGTCCGCCAGCCAGAACATGGACATAGTCCGGCTTCACATAATCGAGCAGGCGCTGATAGTGGGTGATCAGCAGCACCGCCTTGTCGGGCTTGCGCATGATGGCATTGATGCCCGCGCCCACGATCTTGAGCGCGTCGATGTCAAGGCCGGAGTCGGTTTCGTCCAAGATCGCCAGCTTGGGATCGAGGATGCCCATCTGCACCATTTCCGCGCGCTTCTTCTCGCCGCCGGAAAAGCCGACATTCACCGGACGCTTCAGCATCTCCATGTCGAGGCCGAGCAGCGCTGCCTTTTCCTTGGCGAGCTTGATGAACTCGCCGCCGTTCAGTTCCTTCTCTCCGCGCGCGCGGCGCTGCGAATTGAGGCTCTCGCGCAGGAATTGGAGGTTGGACACGCCGGGGATTTCGACGGGATACTGGAAGCCCAGGAACAGCCCAGCAGCGGCGCGCTCATGGGGGTCCATGCTGAACAAGTTCACACCGTCCAGAGACGCCGTGCCGCCGGTCACTTCATAGTTTGGACGGCCGCCGAGCGTGTAGGCCAGCGTGGATTTCCCCGCGCCGTTCGGCCCCATGATCGCGTGGATCTCGCCCGCCTTGATGGAGAGCGACAGGCCCTTCAGGATCGCCTTGCCGTCGATTTCGTTGGTCAGGTTCTCAATCGTCAGCATTGGTTATCCCTTATGCGCGCGCTGAAGCGTCCGCGCGGTCCAGAAGGCCATGTCGCGCACATCGCCCGGCGCGGGGAACAGCGTGTCGATGTGGCGCTTGATCGGCATATAGGGCCACCAGTCGGCGCCAGGCTCGGGCGAACCCTTTTCCAGCAGCCCGGTCACGAACTCCGTCACCGGCCCCATGCGGGCGAGGTTGGGCGCTTTCGCCTTGTGGAAGGCCTTATCGGTCCTCAGCTTCTCGGTGAAAGCGACGTCGCCCTTCTCCAGCGCGGCGCGGCATTCGGCCTGATAGGCGTCGAGGTCGCCGAAATCCTTGGCGGCGCGGGCCTGAAGCTCGCCCTCTTCCAGCTCATAATCCTCCGTCAGGATGCGGATCGCGGCGGTCCATGACTGGCCATTGCTCACGTCCTCCGCGAAATCGGCGAGGGCATCCTGGATATCGTCTTCGTCGCTCAAGAGTGGGCTTCCTCTGAAATCCCCTTCCCTTCAGGGGAGGGGTTGGGGTGGGGGCTGTGCCAGCGATCCTGCGGGCAAAGGAAATCAGCGATGAATGGGCCGATCACAGCCTGCCGACGGAATTTGTGATCGCCGAGTTGAGACCGAGAGAGTTTCGCCCAAAGACGCTTTTCAGGCTCTGTCGGCTCACGACGCAGCTCGCGGGCGAAGCCATCCAACTGAGCGAGATGCCCATCCGACAGCCCCCACCCCCGGCCCCTCCCCTGAAGGGGAGGGGAGTTCAGGCGGCGTGCTTCATCGCTGACGCTCAAGCCGCTCCCCTTCCGGGGAGGGGTTGGGGTGGGGTTGTGCCTCAACCGACCGAACCCTCCAACGAAATCCCCAACAGCTTCTGCGCCTCGACGGCGAACTCCATCGGCAGCTGTTGCAGCACCTCTTTAGCGAAGCCGTTCACGATCAACGAGACGGCGCTTTCCTGATCCAGTCCGCGCTGCATTGCGTAGAAGAGCTGGTCGTCGCTGATCTTGCTGGTCGTCGCCTCATGCTCGATCTGCGCCGAGGGGTTGCGCACCTCGATATAGGGCACGGTGTGCGCGCCGCACTGGTCGCCGAGCAGCAGGCTGTCGCACTGGGTGAAGTTGCGCACGCCCTCCGCGCCGGGAGCCACGCGGACGAGGCCGCGATAGGTGTTGTTCGAGCGGCCCGCGCTGATGCCCTTCGACACGATGGTGGAGCGCGACCCCTTGCCATTGTGGATCATCTTGGTGCCGGTGTCGGCCTGCTGCATATTGTTGGTCAGCGCCACCGAGTAGAATTCGCCGACGCTATTCTCGCCGTTCAGCACGCAGCTGGGATACTTCCAGGTGATGGCGGAACCGGTTTCTACCTGCGTCCAGCTGACCTTGCTGTTGCGACCTTGGCAGAGCGCCCGCTTGGTCACGAAATTATAGATGCCGCCCTTGCCGTTCTCGTCGCCAGGATACCAGTTCTGGACGGTCGAATATTTGATCTCCGCATCGTCCAGCGCGACCAGTTCGACCACGGCGGCGTGCAGCTGATTTTCGTCCCGCATCGGTGCCGTGCAGCCTTCGAGATAGGAGACATAGCTCCCCTCGTCCGCGACGATCAGTGTGCGCTCGAACTGGCCGGTATTCTCCGCGTTGATGCGGAAATAGGTGGAAAGCTCCATCGGGCAGCGCACGCCCTTGGGGATGTAGACGAAGGTGCCGTCGGAAAAGACCGCGCAATTGAGCGTGGAGAAATAATTGTCGTGCATCGGCACGACCTTCCCCAGCCACTTCTTCACGAGGTCGGGATATTCGCGCACCGCTTCGCTGATCGAACGGAAGATGACGCCCGCTTCCTCCAGCTCCTTGCGGAAGGTGGTGGCGACCGACACGGAATCGAACACCGCGTCGACCGCGACCTTCCGGCTACCCTTCACCCCCGCCAGCATCTCCTGCTCGGCGATGGGGATGCCCAGCTTCTGATAGGTGGCGAGGATTTCGGGATCGACCTGATCCAGCGAGTCCAGCTCTGCCTTCTTTTTCGGCTCGGCGTAATAATAGGCGTCCTGATAGTCGATCGGCGGAATGTTGAGCTTGGCCCAGTCCGGCGACTCCATCTTCTGCCACATGGCGAAGGCTTTCAGCCGCCAGTCCAGCAGCCATTCCGGCTCCTTCTTCTTGGCGGAGATGAAGCGGACGGTATCCTCATTCAGGCCCTTGGGCGCGAAGTCCTGCTCGATGGCCGATGACCAGCCATGTTCATAGGCAGAGGCACGCTCGGCGGCCTCATGCGCTTCCAGATTGCGGCCAGAAAAACCCTGAACAGTGATCGTCTCTTCGGTCATGCCATTTCTCGTGTCAGGCCAATTCTCGGGTCAAACTGGCGATCGTCACCCCGGCCAAGGCGGATCGTATCGCATTGTTCGCTAGATTCATGTGCGGGCGCACGCGGCAGCCATGTTCCAGCGTGCAATCATGGGCGCCCTGTTCGGCGCAGGCGGTCATGGCGATCGGCCCTTCCACCGCTTCCACGACATCCACCAAGGTGATCGCCGCCGCAGGTCGCGCGAGCCGCACGCCGCCGCCCGTTCCGCGACTTGATTCCAGCAGCCCCGCAGCCGAGAGACGGCTCACCAGCTTTTGCGCGGTGGGCAGCGGGATGCCGGTTTCGCTGGCAAGCGTGGTCGCATTCATCTTTGCCGCTCCGCAATGGCGCGCAGCGGCGGACATCAGCACCACGGCATAATCTGCGAAACTCGAAAGTCTCATCGTTGGCAAGCGTCCCGGTTGCGAACCATTCTCAAATCGGATCGAATCAATCCGATTGCGCATGTGGTCGCGCGGGCGCGTGGAATCAAGCCATTTCTATGAGTCCGCTCGTCTCAGCTGAAACGGTTCAGCACCGCCACGTCCGCACCCAGCGAGCGCCGCAGCAGGGTAAGCTGTGCCACGGCCGTCGGTTCGGTCTGCAACTGGTGCGGGGTCAAGCCGATGAAATGCTTGATCTCGCGGATGAAGTGCGACTGGTCGTAGAAGCGGCCATCCTCGCATAATTCCTGCCAGCTATGCTGGTCCAGCGCGATGCGCGCACTGCATCGCAGCGCCCGATATTTCCGCGCCAGCAGCTTGGGCGGGCAGCCATAATAGCGATTGGTCAGCCGGGCGAGTTGGCGCGGTGACAACCCCGTTCGCTCCACCAGCGCTTCAATTCGGGGCGATCCTTCCCCCATCAGCCATGCATCTATGGATTCCAGCAATTGCCAGGTCGAAATGGGCAAGGGTTTCACCAATTGTCCCAGAACCGACCAGCAATGGGCAGCTATGGCCTCCGGGTCACGCATGGTCGCCAGGCTGGCCCGAAGCGCGGCCATCGCTCCCTTTTTCTCAGGGGCCATGTCCCGTACACGATCGGCAAGCGCGTTGGCGTCGCCGCCGTCCAGGCTGACCCACCCGGCCGGGAGCAACGACACGCCCACGACGCAGGCGGGTCCATCCAGTTCAAACCGGGTCGCGCCGAGGGTCGGGCCTAGCAGGCATATATCCGGTGTGGCCTCCACCGTTCCATCGTGGAAATGGTAGCTTCCTGTCCCTTGCACCATGAACCGCAACTGGGGAACGTCGGCACGTGTCACATCCAGATAGCGGTCAGCGCTTTCGGTGAAGAGGTAAACCGAGCCGAAATAGGCCCGCAGATGTTCGGGCGGCGCGAAATAGCTTAATCGAACCGGACCTTGAGCCGCTTCCACCATATAGGAAAGCGACGGGTCTCCGTCCTTTTCCCTGCCATTTGGCACCCCCCCGGATGCACTGTCGCGATGCGGCCCCATATTCACCCCACCAGCGCACTATGATGCTTCTTCGCGCCCGCGCAAGAGCGATACTGAGGAAACAAACGATTTTTCCGAAAGGCTTCGAAAAAAATGACCCGGCGGTTCTACCCGCCGGGCCAGTAAAAGGTCTCGTCAGCCAATAATGGCCAAGAGCCTTCGGGTCGCAGCACTTTCATAAGTCCGAATCGGACTCGGTTGATTGGATGGATCGGACATCTCGTGGGTTGAATCAGGACTAAAATGAATGATTTCGCAGCAGAATTTATTGTTGTGGGCCACCTGTTGCCCCTTTGCCACAGCGACTCGACGCCGGCCTGCCGCAATGGCATAGGCGCCCCATGTCCTATCGCCTTGTCCGCCCGCTTTTCTTCGCGCTCGATGCAGAACGCGCGCATCATTTTTCGGTCATGCTGCTCCGCTTGATGCCCGTTTCCCCTCCACCCGCACCGGACGCCGCGCTGGCCCAGACGGTGGCGGGCATCCGCTTTCCTAATCCAGTCGGACTGGCTGCCGGATATGACAAGGAAGGGCTGGTCGCGCACAAGATGCATGGTCTGGGCTTTGGGTTCACCGAACTCGGAACGCTCACCCCGATGCCGCAGGCGGGTAATCCCAAGCCTAGACTGTTCCGGCTTGTCGAAGATCGCGCCGTCATCAACCGCATGGGTTTCAACAATGGCGGCCTGGCCGCGGCGGCCGAGCGGGTCGCCAAGCGCCGCCGTCCTGCTGGCGATGGGCCAGCGCCGATCGTCGGCATCAATATCGGCGCGAACAAGGACGCGACCGATCGCATCGCCGATTATGTCACCGGCGTGACCTGCATGGCGCCGCTTGCCGATTATCTGACGGTCAACATCTCATCCCCCAATACGCCGGGACTGCGCGCCTTGCAGGACAGGGCAGCGCTAGATCAGTTGCTGGGCGCCGTCATGGCCGCGCGTGGCGTGAACGGGGGCCGGGACGGGGGTCATCTGCCGCCCGTCTTCCTGAAGGTCGCGCCCGATCTGGAGCCCGAGGATGTCGAGGATATCGCCGCCGCTTGCCTCGATCATGGGGTGGACGCATTGATCGTGTCCAACACCACGATTTCGCGGCCCCCGCTCCGGTCGGTTCATGCCAATGAAAGTGGGGGATTGTCAGGCGCGCCGCTCACCGATCTGTCGCTTCAGCGGCTGTGTGACTTCCGCCGGATATTGGGCGCGCGCCTGCCCTTGATCGGCGTTGGCGGCATCGGCAACGCGGAACAGGCCTATGCCCGGCTCCGCGCGGGGGCGAGCCTGATTCAGCTGTACAGCGCGCTTGTTTATGAAGGGCCGTATTTCGCCCGGCGCATCAATGCGGGGCTGAAAAAGCTGATGGCGCGGGATGGCTTCACGCATATCAGTGAGGTCATCGGCATCGACAGCTGATCTCGATGGTTGATCTCAGGGGCTTGCGGCGGCCCGGTCGGACGATAGGGTGCGGGGCATGACGCCTCGCCTCACTGGCCTGCTGGCCCCTATAATACTCGCTTTTCTATATGCCGCCCCCGTGGCAGCGCGCGAGCCTGTCTCACTCAATGCCACGGTTTCCGCCGCCGATCCGCGCGCGGCGGCGGCGGGGCAGGAGATGCTTCGCCAGGGCGGCAGCGCGACCGACGCCGCGATCGCCATGATGCTCGCCCTCAATGTGGTCGAACCGCATAATAGCGGAATCGGCGGCGGCGGCTTCCTGATGCATCATGATGGCGAAACGGGGGTGCTGGAGTCGATCGACGGGCGCGAAACCGCACCGGCAGCGGCCCGGCCCGACCGTTTCATCGGTGCGGACGGTCAGCCACTCGCCTTCAGGTCGGCCTGGCCCGGCGGGTATTCCGTAGGCGTGCCCGGCAACCTCCGGCTCGCTTGGGAAGCGCATCGCAAATGGGGGAAGCTTCCGTGGGCGGCATTATTTGCGCCTGCGATCCGCTTGGCTGAGGATGGCTTTGAGCTGCGCCAGCGGCTCGACACGGCGATGAAGGCGGTCACCCCCATATGGGCCGACTTTCCCGAGATTCAGAAGTTCTTCTGGATAGATGGCGCCCCCGCGCCCATCGGCACGACCCTTAAAAACCATCCGCTTGCCGCCCTGTTTCGGCGGATTGCGGCGGAAGGGCCAGACGCCTTCTACAAGGGCGAGACGGCACGGGCGATCGCCAGCACAGTCACCAACGCGCCCAAAAATCCTGTGCCCATGACGGAGGCCGATATCGCCTCCTATCAGGTGAAGGCGCGCAAGCCGGTCTGCGGCCCGTATCGCGGCTACAGCATCTGCGGCATGGGTCCGGTTTCGTCAGGCGGGATCACCGTCCTGCAAATCTTGGGGATGGTCGAACGCTTCCCACTGGCCCAATGGGGGAAGGATGATCCCCGTTCCTGGCATGTCATCGGTGAAGCCATGCGCCTCGCCTATGCCGATCGCGACACATGGCTGGGCGATCCCGAATTCGTGTCCGTGCCGATCGCGGGGCTAATCGACCCGGCCTATCTCAAGAAGCGATCAGCGCTCATCGCGCTGGGCCGCACCCTCAACGACTATCGTCCGGGCAGCCCGCCGGGTGCGGAGGCCCGGACTGCGGCGCTGCCCCAGCCGGAAAGCGGCACCAGCCATTTCGTGGCGATCGACCGGGATGGCGATATCGCCGCCTGGACATCCACCATCGAAAGCTTCTTCGGCAGTCAGCTGATCGCCGATGGCGTCATCCTCAACAATGAACTGACCGATTTCAGCTTCACGCCCGAAAAGAACGGCGCGCCTGTCGCCAACCGGGTAGAACCGGGCAAGCGGCCGCTGTCCTCCATGTCACCGACGATCGTCTATGACGGGAAAGGAACGCCGGTCTTCACCGTCGGCGCGGCGGGCGGGCGGACGATTATCATGCAGGTAATAAAGGCGCTGATCGCCCATTTCGACTGGGGCTTGTCCGCGCAGGATGCCATCGCGCTGGGCTTGGAGTTCTTCGACGCCAACGGCCTTGTGCTGGAGCAGGGGACGCCGCTCGAAGCGATGAAGGCGCCGCTCGAAGCCTGGGGCCACAAGGTCACGATCGCTCCGATGGGGTTGAAAGCAAATGCGGCGGAGCGCGCGCCCGACGGGCACTGGCGGGGCGCGGCCGATCCTAGAAGCCCCGGGGTTTCGCTTCAGGAATAACCGTCCACCTACCTCCCGTCATCCCAGCGAAAGCCGGGATCTCAGGCCTATGAGCGCACCCGCACGAGATCCCAGCTTTCGCTGGGATGACGACTGTTCACGACGGCGGCCTTCACCCCTTCAAATCCAATCCCGCGACCTTAAACTCAAACGGAAATGCCTTATCCTTCGGGCCAACCACGAGGTTAACCTTCAACAGCTTCGTTTCCTTGATCGCCTCATCGGCCTTCGCGGCCGGTAGCACCTCTATCCCGTCCTTATTTTCCGTCATCCGCCCGCGCCAATCATGGCTCTTGCCATCATCGGTCACCGCCGTGACGCGACAGTCGGACAGGTCGCAGCTGAAAGGCGCGCCCACCAGTTTAACGGTCACGTCCGTGCCACCTTCCGGCATCGGCTGCACCAGCAGCACCGAGAACGTATCTTCTGCCGTCATGGTCTGCACGCTGTTCGCGCTGCCGATATAAGCAACCTTGGGCTTGCCGCCTTCGCCGCCCTCATATTTCCACGTTTGGCCGATCTGCTCGCGCTGGGTCGGCGCTTCCTTATCGCTGCCCGAACAGCCCGCCAGCAGGCTGATCGCCGCCAGCGCCCATAGGCTCCGCATCGCGCATCTCCTCAACTTCCGTTTCGCTCACGCAAGGAGAACGCCCGGATGTCCGCAGGTTTCCCGCCTAGCTGTATCGCTGGGCGGTCTGGCGGATGAGCGCGATCATGTTGGGGATGCCCTGTGTCCGGTTGGAGCTGAGCTGATTCTTGAGGTCGAACGGCGCCAGCGCGCCTTCGATGTCCGCAGCGCCAATCTCGGCGGGCGCCTGATCCTGCACGGTCAGCAGAACCAGCGCGATGATCCCCTTGGTGATCGCAGCATTGCTGTCCGCCAGGAAATGCAGCCGCCCATCGTCGCGCACCGTCGGGTAGACCCACACCGCCGCCGAACAGCCTCGCACCAGCGTCGCATCGGTCTTGAGCGCGTCGGGCATCGCCTCCAGCGCGCGCCCAAGGTCGATCAGCAGTCGGTAACGGTCATCCGCGTCCAGAAATTCATATTCTTCCTGAAGATCGGCAAGGGCAGGCACATCGGTCATATCCCGCATATAGGCAGAAAAGCGGCCCGCGAAAGCCGCTTTCCTTACAGATCGACGCCCGCCGCGATCGCTTCCAGCTTGCGGATACGTTCCTTGAGGTCGGCGACCTCGATGCGCGCGCTGGCCGAGGGCGGCACAGCGTCAACGTCCGGCCGCGCCAGCTCCGCACGCTTCAGTGCCAGCCAGCCGTTCCAGCCGCGCAAAGTGGCCGCCGCGACGATCAACAGTGCGATAATGCAGCTCGCCGCGATGGTCAGCGTAAAAGCCAGCTCCTGCATGCCGTCCTCCGAACGCCTTGCTCAACGCAGGCTGTCGATCTCGTCCGCCAGCCTCGTGTTGCGGCTGGTGTAGAATGTCTCGATATCCGCCAGACGCCGGTCGATGTCGCGAAACTTCGATCGCACGTCCCGTGCCGACCGCGCCGGATTGGTCCGCACGCCTTGCCAAAATTTCTCGTCATCCCGGTCGGCATAAAGGCCCAGCGGCTTGTTCTCGGCGAAATAAGCAGCGGCGAAATAGGCGATCAGCGACCAGGGAAAGGCGCCCATCAGCGTCACCAGCACCGCGCCGACGCGGACCCACGTCACGTCGATGCCCGCATAGTCGGCGATGCCTGAGCACACGCCCATCCATTTGCCATTCTGCTTGTCGAGGTAGAATTTCGTACGGCGCGCAGCCATGTCAGTTCCTCCTGCCGATATCCTGGCCGTCGAGATCATAAGCGTCGTCGAGCGCGGAGCGCGACGGACGAAAATCGGGATTGTCGGCGGCGACGATCCGCTCGACCGTCTGCAGCCGGTCTTCCAACCGCCGCGCGAGCAGGTGCATTTCGTCCAGCAACCGCTCATCCTCATCGGTGATCTTGGGCGCCTGCTTCCACTTGGTCGTATAGTGCAGGATCAGCCAGGGCATGCCGATGAACAGCATGCCGCAGATCATGATCGGTAAAAACACATCCTCCATGCGTCACGCTCCCCTGTTCAAGCTGTCCTGTTCATGCTGGCTTTCATCGCGGCGAGTTCGGCATCGACCTTCTCGGTCGACTGCAACTCGGCAATTTCCTCCTCCAGAGTCTTCTGACCCTGGCCGAGATTCAGCGCATCCGCACGCCCTTCGGCCATGTCGACCCGGCGCTCCAATATGTCGAAGCGGGCGAAGGCCTCATTCACCTTTTCCCCGGCATAGGCTTCGCGCATGCGCGCACGATTTTGCGCGCTTTCCATCCGCGTTACCAGACTGTTCTGCCGGCTCCGCGCCTCGCGCAGCTTCCCTTGCAGCTTGGCGATATCCTCTTCCGAAGCCTTCAGCGCCTCGTCCAGCACCTCGATTTCATGGGAGAGCTTCTCCGCCATGTCGGCCGCCTTCTGCTTTTCCACCAGCGCCGCCTTGGCCAGGTCCTCGCGATCCTTGCTCAGCGCCAGCTGCGCCTTCTCGGTCCAGCTGTCCTGCAAGCCCTGCAGCTTGCCGATATGGCGGCGCATCTCCTTCTGATCAGCAATGGTCCGCGCGGCGGACGCACGCACTTCGACCAGCGTTTCCTCCATTTCCAGGATGATCATGCGGATCATCTTCGCGGGGTCTTCGGCCCGGTCGAGCAGGTCTGTGACATTGGCGGCAATGATGTCGCGCGTGCGAGAAAAGATACCCATCGGAACTGCAATCCTTCGTTCAGCGGCTTTGCCCGCCTTCTTTGCAGGAGCCGTGCCAATTCGTGAAAAGCCGGAATTTCCTGCGTTGACTCCCTCCAGCTCCAATTAATCTTGCCAATAAGTGGTGATTTTCACCATAATATGGTCATGGAACGAAACAGCCAGTTCATCGGCCAGTCGCTGCCTTTCCTTGACGCAGTCGAGCAGGCAGGACGCGCCGCCGAACTCGATCGCCCGATCCTGGTTGTTGGCGAGCGTGGCACGGGCAAGGAACTGGTCGCCGAGCGACTCCATCGCCTCTCCCCGCGCTGGGGCGAGCCGCTCATCGTCATGAACTGCGCCGCGCTTCCCGAAACGCTGATCGAGGCCGAACTGTTCGGCCATGAACAGGGCGCCTTCACCGGCGCCACCCGCGCCCGCGCCGGCCGGTTCGAGGAAGCTGATGGCGGCACGCTCTTTCTCGATGAACTGGCGACACTCTCGATGGCCGCGCAGGAACGGCTGCTGCGCGTCATCGAATATGGCGAAGTCACCCGCATCGGCGCATCCCGGCCAATGACGGTGGACGTCCGCATCATCGCGGCCACCAACGAAGACCTGCCCCTGCTGGCCGAAACGGGCCGCTTCCGCGCGGACCTGCTCGACCGGCTCAGTTTCGAAGTCATCACCCTGCCACCGCTTCGGGTTCGCGAGGGCGATGTGGCCGTGCTCGCGGATCATTTCGGCCGCCGCATGGCCGCCGAACTGGGACGGCCCGAATGGCATGGCTTCACGCCCGACTGCCTCGCTGCACTGGAAGCGCATGGCTGGCCCGGCAATGTCCGCGAACTGCGCAATGTCGTGGAGCGGGCCGTCTATCGCTGGGAAGATCCCTCAGATCCGGTCGGCCGGATCATCTTTGACCCCTTTGCCTCGCCATGGAAGCCGCAGGCGCCGCTGCTCAACGCCAGTGCAGAGGAACCCAAGCCCGCCCCCGCAACCGGCTTCACCAACGTCAGCGACCTGCGCGCAGCCGTGGACGCGCATGAGGCCGCAATCGTGCACGCAACGCTGGAACACCACCGCTACAACCAACGCGCAACCGCCAAGGCTCTTGGCCTAAGCTATGACCAGCTTCGCCATTGTTTGAGGAAACATGGCTTGGGTGCTGAGCGCCCTCTCTAGCCTACCGCCGTTCAGGCTGTTTGAACGAGCCGCTTGTCTCGTTCAAATGTCGAAGTCCCTCACTTAGCGGGTCGGGACAGGCTCCGGCCCCGAATAGTCATAAAAGCCCCTGCCGGTCTTGCGTCCCAGCCAGCCAGCCTCGACATATTTCACCAGCAGCGGCGCGGGGCGATATTTGGAATCCCCGGTCGTCGACCGCAACACGTTCAGAATCTCGAGGCAGGTGTCCAGCCCAACGAAATCCGCCAGCGTCAGCGGACCCATGGGATGGTTCAGCCCCAGCCGCACGCCCGTGTCGATGTCGCGAATGTTGGAAACCCCTTCGCCCAACGCAAAGATGGATTCGTTGATCATCGGCAGCAGGATGCGATTGACGACGAAACCGGGGGAATCGAACGCCTGCACGACGTGCTTGCCCAGCCGCTTGGTATAGGCTTCGATCGTCGCGACCGTCTCGTCGGACGTCGCCAGCCCGCGGATCAACTCGATCAGCGCCATGACCTGTACGGGGTTGAAGAAGTGGATGCCCACGAACAGCGCCGGATCGGGCACCACCTGCGCCAAACGAGTGATGGGGATGGACGACGTATTGGTCGCCAGGATCGTGCCGGGCGTGATCACCGCGCTCACATTGGTGAAGATGCTGCGCTTTATCTCTTCCCGCTCGGTCGCGGCTTCGATCACCAGTTGAGCTTCGGCCAGCGGAGCCAGGTCACCGCTCGGCCGGATGCGGGCGAAGGCGGCTTCGGAATCTTCCTGGCTCAACTTGCCCTTTTCGACCGCGCGAGCAAGCTGCTTTGAAATGCCCTGAAGCCCCTTTTGCGCGCGCGCCAGATCGACGTCGCACAGGATCACATCATAGCCAGCCTGCGCGCTGACCTGCACGATCCCCGCGCCCATCTGACCAGCGCCGATGACGCCCACGGTCTGAATGTCGGTCATGCTAATGTCCTCGCAAAAATAATTTGCCGCCCACTAGCGCCATGGGAAGCAGGGGGCCAGCGCTTTTGAGCATCCATCACAACGGCTGCTGTGTTAATCAGGGCTAGCACGCCGCGTTTGTGGGACGGATAGCCCCCGTCGCCCGGCAGGCCGCTTCGGCCCTGTTCATTTCCGGCTTTGCCTGCCGCCTGCTTGATGGTTAAAAGGCCGCGCATGTCCGTTTCAGCGTCCATGCCCGAGCCGGCAACCGGAAGGTTCATTGCCGCCGTGCATCACTTTCCCTTGCGTGTCTATTTTGAGGATACGGACCTGTCCGGGCTCGTCTATCACGCCAATTATCTACGTTATATGGAGCGCGCGCGATCCGACATGCTGCGCGTGGCCGGGATCGATCAGCGCGCCGCGCAGGAAGATGGCACCGGCGTCTATGCCGTCACCAGCCTCCAAATCGCCTATAAGCGCCCGGCCCGGCTTGACGATGATCTGCTGGTCGAAAGCCGCGTGACCGCCATTCGCCCCGTCGCCTGCACCATTCAGCAAAGAGTCAGGTGCGGCGATGAAATACTGACGGACGGCGAAGTCTCTGTCGCCTTCCTGACCAGCCAGGGCCGTCCCACGCGGCAACCCAAGCCCTGGATCGACATTTTCAGCCGTTTGATGAGAGGGGAAGACATCAACCCATGAGCCTTTCGATGCCCGACGTCGGCGCCGCTGTCGGCGCCGCCACCCAAGCTGCGACCATTTCGCCGCTCGCCCTGTTCCTGCAGGCCGACATTGTCGTGAAGGTGGTGATGCTGGGCCTCGTGCTCGCCAGCATCTGGACCTGGGCGATGATCATCGGCTTCACCTTCACCCTGCGCAAGGCCAGCCGCCACAGCAGCGCGTTCGAGGATGATTTCTGGAAAGCGGAAGATATCGACCGCTTCTATGAGGCGCGCGGCAAGTCATCCGACTTCCCCGCTGCCAAGGTGATGGCCGCAGGCGTCACCGAATGGCGCCGCTCCACCGCGCAGAAGGTCATCGACCGCGACGGTACGCGCGACCGGCTGTCGACGGCTATGTCCAGCATGATCGCGGCAGAGGTCGATCGCCTGTCCGATCGCCTGAACATCCTTGCGACGATCGGCTCGGTTGCGCCCTTTGTCGGCCTGTTCGGCACCGTGTGGGGTATCATGCGCGCCTTCACCGCCATCGCGAAGGAACAGAACAGCTCGCTCGCCGTCGTCGCGCCCGGCATTGCCGAAGCGCTCTTCGCCACGGCGATCGGCCTGTTCGCGGCGATCCCGGCCGTCATCGCCTACAACCGCTTCAGCCACGGCATCAACCGCATGGAATCCAAGCTCACCCGCTTTGCGGACGGCTTTTATTCGACGCTCAGCCGGGAGTTGGAGGCGCAGCGGTGATGGCACCCCTCACCGTCATCCCACCCCATTTCGTCATCCCAGCGGAAGCTGGGATCTCGTGCCTCACGCCCGGCCCTATCCCTCCTGAGATGCCAGCTTTCGCTGGCATGACGGAGGTCGTGTAAATGGCCATGTCCGGCCCACCCTCTCACCGCCGTGGCCGGGGCCGCGCGCCGATGGCGGACATCAACGTCACCCCTCTGGTCGACGTCATGCTGGTGCTGCTCATCATCTTCATGGTGACCGCGCCGCTGCTCGTCACCGGCGTTCCTGTGAATCTTCCGGAAACCCGCGCCAAGGGGCTCGATCAAGATCAGAAGCCGACCGTCGTATCCATCGACCGCGACGGCGGCCTCTACATCGACGAGACCCAGATCAGCGATGCTGACCTGCCCGACCGCCTGGCCGAGATCATGTCCGCCAACGCAGGCAAGGCCGAGCCGCCGCAAATCTTCCTGCGCGCCGACACTGGCCTCGACTATGGCCGGGTCATGCGCGTGATGGGTGAACTCAACCGCGCCGGGCTGAACAAGGTCGCGCTGGTCAGCACCGGCGGTGACGATGCCCCAATCTCATCCGGCGCCGTCAGCGGCGGTTCAGAATAGGGACCATAGGACTCGGGGATGGAACGTGCGGAGAAAATCGGCCTTGGCGTGGCGACGGCGGGACATGTCCTGCTGTTCGGCTTGCTGTCGGTTGGCTTTCTCGCCACCCCCAATCCGCTCAAACTAAATTCGCCGCCGATGGACGTCAGTCTGGTGGACGAGGCCGCACTGCAATCCGCCGCGCCGCAAATCTCGACCCAGCCGCCGCCGCCCAGCATCGCGCCGGAAGTAGGCCCGACCGAGGATGCGGCACCGGCGCCCGTTCCTGAACCCGCGCCTGTGCCGGAGCCGGAGCCGACACCCGCCAAGCCCGAACCGGCCCCGGCACCGGCAAAGAAGGACGTGGCAAAGCCCCAGCCAAAGCCGAAGCCAAGGCCCGCGCCTACACGGCCAGCGGCCAAGCCGACGCCCGCCAAAGCGAAGCCCGCCGCCGCGCCGGCCCCGGCCAAGGCCGCGCAAAAGCCTGCCGCAAAGGCCAAGCCCAATGCCCCTGCCCGCGCGTCCGGTCAGGGCAAGGCGGAAAAGCCCAAGGGGTCGCTGCTCGGCAAGGATTTCCTGAAGGGCATCGACACCGAAGCCGACGCTCCGCGCAGGGCCGCGCCGCCGCCCGCTGCGACCATGGGTCCCGTCCAGAAGGCTGCGCTTGATCGCCTGATCGGCGATCAGATCTATCGGCATCTGAAGCTCCCTTCCGGCGCGGATGTCGAGCAGTTGGTGGCATTCCTGGAGGTGAAGATCGACCGCAACGGCCGGGTGATCGGCAGGCCCGAAGTGATCGATGTGCAGGGCCAGACGGCCAGCAACAAGCCGCAGGTCTCCATCTACAAGGAACGCGCCGTGCAGGCGGTCATGCAGGCGTCCCCTTTCCAGGGGCTGCCGGACGAATATTATGAACAGTGGAAATGGCTCAAGCCGTTGAGAGTCTACGCAAGGAAAGCGCGATGAGAAGCTTTGGAATAACCGCACTACTCGCCCTTTGCGCAGCCTTTGCCAGCCCTGCGATGGCCCAGTTGTCGGTCGATGTGACCGGCGACATCGACAGCAACCTCAAGATCGTCGTGCCCGCTTTGCCCCCGCAGGCGGAGGTGTCTACCCCGGCCGGTTCGTCCAGCGAATTGGGCCGCAAGATTGCGGAAGTAATCGCCTCGGACCTCAAGGGCTCGGGCCTGTTCGACCCTTCCGGCCCCGGCGGCATCCCCGCCATCGGCTTTCCGGAAGTCACGAATCCCGCCTATGACAAATGGGGCGCCTATCAGGCGCTGGTGCAGGGCTTCGTCCGCACCACGGGCGGGGAAGCGGACATCACCGTCGGCTGCTATCTCTATGACGTGGCGCTCAAGCAGGAGCTCACCCGCCAGGGTTATGTCGTCGCCCCCCGCGACTGGCGCCGCGCCGCGCATAAATGCGCAGACGCCATCTATGCGCGCCTGTCGGGCGAAAGCCCCTTCTTCGACAGCCGCATCGCCTATATCGCGGAGAGCGGCCCCAAAGGGAACCGCACCAAGCGCCTTGCCATCATGGATAGCGATGGCGCCAACCACCGCTTCATCACCAACGGCCAGTCGATTGCGCTCACCCCGCGCTTTTCGCCCGATTACAAATCGATAGTCTATGTGAGCTATCTGGGCAGCCGGGTGCGCATCTATGTCTATGACATCGGCACCGGCCGTCAGCGCCTCGTCACCGAAAGCAACAATGCCACTTTTGCTCCGCGCTGGTCGCCCGATGGCCGCAACATCCTCTTTTCGATGGCGGTCGCGGGCAATACCGACATCTATCGCGTGTCGGCGCAGGGCGGGCAGCCCGTCCGCCTCACCACCGCTCCGGGCATCGATGTCGGCGGCAGCTATTCGCCCGACGGCACCCGCATCGTCTTTGAAAGCGACCGTTCGGGCAGCCAGCAGGTCTATGTCATGAACGCCGACGGCTCCGCCCAGCGCCGCATCAGCCACGGCGGGGGCCGCTATGCGACGCCCGAATGGAGCCCGCGCGGCGACCTGATCGCCTTCACCAAGATTTCGGGCGACTTCAAGATCGCCGTCATGACCCCGGACGGCGGCAATGAACGCATCCTCACCAATGGCTGGCAGGATGAGCAGCCCACCTGGTCGCCCAACGGCCGCGTCCTGCAATTTTTCCGCACCACCGCCGGGCGCGAAGGCACCAGCCAGGTCTGGCAAGTCGACCTGACCGGCGTCAACGAACGCCGCATCCCCACGCCCCTAAGCGGCTCCGACCCTTCATGGGGTCCGCTGCTGCCCTGATAGGGAACCACATCATCGCGCAAGCGTAACGACCGCATGGACTTTTTGAGGAGCCTCCCATGAAACTCAACCGCCCCCTTTTGATCGCCGTGTCCGTGCTGGCGCTCGCCGCCTGCGGCAAGAAGGCGCCCAAGGACCTGCCGCCCCCGCCCGCGACCGATACCAGTGCGCAGACCGGCACCGGGACCGGCACGACCACTGGCCCGGTCAAGGGCAGCCAGGAGGATTTCGTCGCGTCGGTCTCATCCGACCGCATCTTCTTCGACACCGACCAATATGATGTCGATGCGCAGGATCAGCAGACTTTGCAGAGCCAGGCCGCCTGGCTTCAGCAGAACCCCAATGTCCGCGTCACGATCGAAGGCCATGCCGACGAGCGCGGCACCCGCGACTATAATATCGCGCTCGGCGATCGCCGCGCCAATGCCGCGAAAAACTATCTCGCGTCACTCGGCATCGACCCCAGCCGGATCAACACGGTCAGCTATGGCAAGGAACGCCCCGCTGCGCTGGGTTCGGATGAAGCCGCCTGGGCACAGAACCGCCGCGCTGTGACGGTGACTGTTCAATATTAAAAAGCCTTCGGGTCGCACCAGGCTTTAGGAAGCCCGCCGGTTTTCCGACCGGCGGGCTTTTCTATGTGAGGATGTGGGCAACGGGCGTTCCGCTCCTCTCGCTGCTTACGGCAGGCGCTTAGGGTAGCGACTCCGCTTTGGAGCGCCCACGAATGTCGATCGGCCCTAAGCCTGTTTGCGCCGTTCAGCGATGCGGCGAGTAAGGAGTTGCATCATATTGACGGTGATCTCGACGGCAGCTTCGGGGACGCCTTCGAACAGCTGTTGCGACAGGTCGTCGAGCCGTGCTTCGATCCGTGCGGCAAGGTCGCGACCTGCATCGGTGAACTCCACCCGGTTCGATCGCTTGTCTTCCGGATGCGGCAGGCGCTCGATCAATCCCATCGCCGCCAGCCCGTCCAGCGTCCGCACCAGCGAGGGCTGGGTAATGCCCAGCTGATCGGCAAGGTCGGCCTGCCGCACGTCGGGACCCAGCCGGGCGAGGTGCACCAGGCACCAGCCCGCGCTGGAGGACACCCGCAATTCCGCCAACGCTTCATCAGCCAGTTGCCGCCAGCCGCGCGCGACCAGCGGGAACTGCTGCACCAGCCCCTGCGTGATGCCGGAACTAGGCATCAGGATAATCCCCGAGTGGCGCGGCCGGTCATTGGCGGAAACGCCTGCTTAAGCGCGCCGCGTGCCGGAAAAGCCCGCCGCCCCGAACGCGCCCAGTTGCATCGTGCCGTTGATCGCATCGCCTTCCACGACGGCTTCGCATTCCATCGTGATGGGCATGGGCATGGTCATATTCATCTTCCAGTTGAGCTTGTCGCCATCGACCTTGCCCTCGGCGACGTCCAGCGACCCCATCATACCCGCGAAGGTGCCGTGGAAGCTGGTGCCGTTGCTGATGACGGTGAACACGCCCTTCTGATCGCCCAGCGGCGTCTTTGCCACGCAGTCATAAGCGCCATCGACATTCGCCATCACTTCATCTCCTCAAAGCAGCCATCAATCGGCAAGGGTTCCCATTTCGACGGGCAGGCCCAGCGCGTCAAGCTGTGGTCGGACGAGCTTCGCATCGCCCACGACGACCCAGATCAGCTGCGCGGGATCGATCGCCTCTCGCGCGGCCTTGTCAAGGTCGGCGGCGGTCATCGCGCGGTAGAGGCCCGGCAGCGTTTCATAAAAATCGTCCGGACGGCCGAGCAGGCGGTTGCGCATCATCGCCCCCATCAGGTCCGACGATGTTTCGAAGCTGCCCGGCAGCGACAGGATCTGGCTGTTGATGGTCTGGTTGCGTTCGGCCTCTGTCGTGCCCTTGGCGGTCAGGAAATCGACAATGTCCTGACGCGCGGCGGCGATGGACGCGCCAGTCTTGTCGGTCTGGACGGGAGCATAGACGAGCAGCGGGATGGTTTCCTTGACGCCGGGCAACGCGGTGCCAGCGGAATAGGCCCAGCCTTTCGTTTCACGCAGGTCCATGATCAGCCGCGAGGTGGAGCTGCCGCCCAGCACTTCGTTGGCGGTCTGCAGCGTCAATGGGTTGTCGGTGCCCTGCTTGCCCGTCAACAGGCCCGCCAGGATCATCGATTGCGGGCTTTGCGGCTTGTCGACCAGGATGATCCGCGCCGGGCGCGCCATCCGGTCCATGCGGAACAGCTTCTTGCCCTTGGCCACGGCAGGCGCCCTCCAGTCGCCGAAGCGCTTTTCGAGCAGCGGCATGATTTCGGCCAGGCTGGCGTCGCCGGTCACGAAGATGGTGGCATTGTCAGGCCGCATCCATTTGTCATGGAAGGCGGCAAGGTCAGCGCGGGTCGCCGCCTTGACGCCGCTGGCCGTGCCCGATCCGGTGAAGGGGATGCCGTAGGGATGTGCCGTGCCATAAAGCAACGGCGGCAGCAGGCGCTGGGCGATCGGCATCGGCTCGGTCTTTTCGGCAGCGATGCGGGTCAGCAGCTGGCCCCGGATGCGCTCCACCTCTGCTGGAGCGAAGGCGGGGTTGCGAATGACGTCGGCGAGCAGGCCGAGCGACGCATCGAGATTTGGCTTGAGCGCATAGAGGCCGACATTGGTGCTATCCATGCCGTTGCTCGCGCCGATCGACGCGCCCAGCCGTTCCTGTTCTTCCGCAATCTGCACCGAACTGCGCGTTTTCGTTCCTTCATCCAGCAGGGCCGTGGTCAGCGCGGCCGTGCCCAGTTTTGCCTTGTCGTCGGCTGCGTTGCCCGCGTCGAAGGACACCGACACCCGCACCACCGGGACGGTCGCGCGCCGGGCGAAAACGACCGGAATGCCGTTCTTGAGCCGCGCTTCCTCGACAGCGGGAAAATCCAGATCCTTGACCGGCTCGATTGGCGGTTCGGCGACCCGTGTGGGTGGCGGAGGCGTGGCGGCTACCGGCGCGGGCTTTTTGGGATCGCGGAAATAGGCGGGGTGGTGCGTGGCGTTGCCCGCGAGCGCATTATCCTCCGCCGTCCGTTCACCGGGCGCCACCGTCAGCCGGAATGCCGGACGCCCGAGCCATTTGCGGGCGGCGTCGCCCACCGACTGCGGCGTGGCGGCGGCGTACAGGGCGAGGTCCTTCTTATATTTGCCCGGATCGTCGGAATAGACCGCGCCTTCCGCCAGGGTCACCGCCTTGCCGCTGAAGCCGCCGACCTTTTCCAGACCGCCGATCGTGCCCGACAGTTGCTGAGTCGCGGCGCGTTGAACTTCGTCGGCGGTGGGACCCTTGGCCAGATAGTCGGCCAGCAATTGGTCGAGCCGCCTGCCGACGGCGTCGGCGTCCTGCCCCGGCTTCACGTCAACGGTGATTTCCGCGATCGACAGCTTTTCGAACGGCTGGATGCTGGCCTTGACGCCGACGGCCACTTTCTCGTCGCGCACCAATATATTGTCGAGGCGGGAGGATTTGAGACCGCCGAACACCGACATCGCCAGATCGAGTTGGGGCAGGTCATCCGAATTGACACCCGGCACGATCCAATTGCGGTAGAGGCGGGTCGCCGCGACATTGTCGTGCATCAGCTTGTCGACTTGCCTGTCGAGCGTCGGCACGGTGGCGTCCACATCCTTGGGCGCGGGACCGGTCGGGATGTTGCCGAACCATTTTTCGGCCTTCGCCCGCGCAGTCGCCAGGTCAATATCGCCCGCCAGCACGAGCACGGCGTTGTTAGGGCCATAATGGGTCTTGAACCAGTTCTGCACGTCGGCAAGGCTGGCTGCATTCAGGTCCGCCATCGATCCGATGGTCGAGTGGCGATAGGGATGGCCTTCGGGCAGCATGGCGGCAAGCTGGGCATATTCGACCAGACCGTATGGCTCATTCTCGCCCATCCGCTTTTCATTCTGCACGACGCTGCGCTGCGCATCGAGCTTGGTTTGCGTCACCGCGCCGAGCAGGTGACCCATGCGGTCGGATTCGAGGAACAATGCCCGGTCGAGCGCGCCGGTCGGCACCGTTTCGAAATAATTGGTGCGATCGAACCAGGTCGTGCCGTTCCAGTCGGTCGCGCCGATATCCTCCAGCCGTCCAAAGAATGGCCCATCGGCATTTTCCGAACCATAGAACATCAGATGTTCGAACAGATGAGCAAAGCCCGTCTTGCCCGCAGGCTCGAAGCGTGAGCCGACATGATACCAGACCGACACCGCCACCACGGGAGCCTTGCGATCGGTATGGACGATGACGCGCAGGCCGTTTTTCAGCGTGAACTGCTCATAGGGAATATCGACGGCGGAAACGAGGCTGGAAAGCGGGGCTGGAGCCGTCTGAGCCGCTGGGGCAGCAAGCGCGACGGGGACTGGAAGGGCGATGATCGACAGGCTTATTGAAGACAGGCCAAGCGACAGAGCCAGGCGACGCGAGGTGGAGGAAAAAATCATGGGCGCCCTCATCGAAGCTGGAGATCATCGCCGGGGAGGCGGCAATGGCTGGCCGCAGCATAGCGGCGCATGGGGACGGCGCAATATGCATTGGATGAACGCGCGTCAGGATCGAAGGCTTATCTTCCTCTAAAATGGGGAGGTTTGCGCCGGGTGGGCGAGCGATGCTAAGGATAATTGCGTAGCGCCTCTTGTGTGGCTTTTATGCAACATTACATCGTGACCAGTTTCACGAAGGGCTTCCTATGAACCTCGAAAAATTCACTGACCGCGCCAAGGGCTTCCTGCAATCGGCGCAAACCGTCGCGATCCGCATGAGCCATCAGCGGATCAGTCCGGAGCATCTGCTGAAGGCGCTGCTGGAAGATAATCAGGGCATGGCTTCCGGCCTGATCAAGGCGGCGGGCGGCGATCCCGCTGTCGCGCTGCGGGAAACCGATGCGGCGCTGGCCAAGGTGCCTGCGGTGTCGGGCAGCGGGGCGCAGCAGACGCCGGGCCTCGACAATGACGCGGTGCGGGTGCTGGACAGCGCCGAGCAGGTGGCGGCGAAGGCCGGGGACAGCTTTGTCACGGTTGAGCGGCTGCTGCTGGCGCTTTGCCTTGCGACCACGAGCGCGGCGGGCAAGGCTCTGGCGGCGGCGGGACTGAAGGCGGAGGCGCTGAATAGCGCGATCAACGATCTGCGTGGCGGGCGCACGGCCGACACGGCAGGCGCGGAGGATCGCTACGATGCGCTGAAGAAGTTCGCCCGCGACCTCACCGAAGCGGCTCGCGAGGGCAAGCTGGACCCGGTGATCGGGCGCGACGAGGAAATCCGGCGGACGATCCAGATTTTGGCGCGGCGGACCAAGAATAATCCGGTGCTGATCGGCGACCCGGGCGTGGGCAAGACCGCAATTGCGGAGGGCCTAGCGCTGCGCATCGCCAATGGCGACGTGCCCGATACGCTCAAGGACCGCACGCTCATGGCGCTCGACATGGGATCGCTGATCGCGGGCGCGAAATATCGCGGGGAGTTCGAGGAGCGTCTGAAGGGCGTTCTGGACGAAGTGAAGGGCGCCGAAGGGCAGGTCGTCCTGTTCATCGACGAGATGCACACGCTGATCGGCGCGGGCAAGTCTGAGGGCGCGATGGACGCGGGCAATCTGTTGAAGCCAGCCCTCGCTCGCGGCGAGTTGCACTGCATCGGCGCGACGACGCTCGATGAATATCGCAAATATGTCGAGAAGGACCCCGCGCTCCAGCGGCGGTTCCAGCCGGTGTTCGTGGGCGAGCCGACCGTGGAGGACACCATCTCCATCCTGCGCGGCCTCAAAGAAAAATATGAGCTGCACCATGGCGTGAGGATCACTGACGGCGCGCTGGTGTCGGCGGCGACGCTCTCCAACCGCTACATCACCGACCGCTTCCTGCCGGACAAGGCCATAGACCTGATGGACGAGGCGGCGAGCCGTCTACGGATGGAGGTGGAGAGTAAGCCAGAGGAGATCGAAAATCTCGACCGGCGGATCATCCAGCTGAAGATCGAGCGCGAGGCGCTGAAGAAGGAGACGGACAAGGCGTCCAAGGATCGCCTGGACGCGCTGGAGGAGGACCTCGCGAACCTTGAGGAGCAGTCCGCTGCGTTGACGCAGCGCTGGCAGGCGGAGAAGGACAAGATCGCGGGCGACAGCAAGCTGAAGGAACAGCTGGAGGCAGCTCGCGTGGAACTGGAACAGGCGCAGCGGGCGGGCGATCTCGCCAAGGCTGGCGAGCTGGCCTATGGGCGCATTCCCGATCTGGAGCGCAAGATTGCGGAGGCCGAGGGCGCTACTGAAGGCGCGATGCTGCGCGAGGAAGTGACGCCGGAGGACATTGCCTCGGTCGTGTCGCGCTGGACCGGCATTCCTGTCGACAAGATGATGGAGGGCGAGCGTGAAAAGCTGCTCGCCATGGAGGAAATGCTGGGCAAGCGGGTGATCGGCCAGGCCGACGCGGTGAAGGCCGTATCGACCGCCGTGCGCCGCTCCCGCGCGGGCTTGCAGGACCCAAACCGGCCGCTTGGGTCGTTCCTGTTTCTTGGCCCCACGGGCGTCGGCAAGACGGAGCTGACCAAGGCGCTCGCCGGATTCCTGTTCGACGACGACAGCGCGATGGTGCGGATCGACATGAGCGAGTTCATGGAGAAGCATTCGGTCGCCCGGCTGATCGGCGCGCCTCCGGGCTATGTCGGCTATGAGGAAGGTGGCGTCTTGACCGAAGCGGTGCGGCGGCGGCCCTATCAGGTCGTGCTGTTCGATGAGGTCGAGAAGGCGCACAGCGACGTGTTTAACGTGCTGTTGCAGGTGCTGGACGATGGCCGCCTGACCGATGGGCAGGGCCGGACAGTGGACTTCACCAACACGATCATCGTGCTGACGTCGAACCTGGGCAGCCAGTTCATCGCTTCGCTGGCCGATGATGAGCCTGTCGAGAAGGTCGAGGATCAGGTGATGGACATCGTGCGAGGCCATTTCAGGCCGGAGTTCCTCAACCGCCTTGATGAAGTGATCCTGTTCCACCGGCTGGGTGCGAGCCACATGGCGCCGATCGTGGATATTCAGGTCGCGCGCATCGGCAAGCTGCTTAAGGACCGCAAGGTAAAGCTGGACCTGACAGATGGCGCGCGGGCTTGGTTGGGACGGGTCGGTTATGACCCGGTCTATGGCGCGCGGCCGTTGAAGCGGGCGGTGCAGAGATATTTGCAGGACCCGCTGGCGGACCTGATTCTGCGCGGCGAGGTGCCGGATGGCGCTACCGTGCACGTGGATGAGGGCGATGGGGCCTTGCAGTTGAATGTGGGGTGATGTTCATCGCCCTCCCCTTCAGGGGAGGGCTACATCAAAAAAGGGGCGCATCCTTTCGGACGCGCCCCTTCCTTTTCCTGGCGTTACGACTTCAGATCAGAAGTTGGCCTTCACGCCCAGCCGGTAGGCGCGGCCGTAGATGCCGGTGCCACCCTGAACCGGGTTGTAGTTGTTGGCGCCATAGGTAACCGGATCGATCGGCGGCAGATCGTCAAAGACATTGAGCACGTTCAGATAGACCGTGAAATTGTCGTTGAGCTTGTAGCTGGTGGTGAGATCGACGGTGATATAGTCGGCGACGTTGCACTTGACGAAGCGGGGCGAGAGCAGACCGCAACCACCCGATGCGCCGGGGCCTTCCACATCTTCAGCCGAAAGGTTGTATCCGCCGAAAAATTCGGCGGTGGCGGACACCGTCAACTTGTTCCATTCCAGCGTGTTCGTCCAGCTACCGTGCCATTCGGGTGTGCCCGAACCGGCCGTCAGGCTGTAATTGCCTATTGTGCCTTCATAGCTTTCGCGACTGCCGTCAGCGAAGGTCGTGTCGAGATTGATGATGTAGGTCGCCTCCAGCGAACTGGTGAAGCGGACATCGCCAAAATCGAACCGGCCCGAGGCGGCAAAATCCAGACCTTCCGAACGAATGGTTGTCGCATTGATGAGCGGCGCCTGGACATAGGCGACGCGCGGCAGCGCGGTGGGATTCTGCGGATCGGGCGAATCCTGGATGATATTGTAGCCCGCCGGAATGGCCTGACCGGTATAATAGGCCGCCAGGGCTGGCCCGAACGGAGCGGGGATGATGGCGCCGGTCTTCTTGATATTATAATAATCTAGGCTGAGGCGGATGTTGCGGGTCGGTTCAAAGATCACGCCCGCCGTCCAGCTGGTCGATTTTTCGGGCTTAAGATCGGGGCTCGCCAACTGAGTCTGACCATAGCTGCTGGAGCTGAGATAGGTCGGGCAACTGGTGAAGGTGTCCCGGGTACAGCCAAATTGCGCCAAATAGGATTCAGGGAAGGTCGACGCCGTGTTGTTGACGAAGCCCGTCGTCGGAAGCGCGTTCGCTTCAGCAAAGCTGGGTATGCGGAACCCCTTCGACCAGGTGCCGCGCAGCGTCAGCGCATCGATCGGCTTGTAGCGGAAGCCCAGCTTGGGAGAGAACGCATCCTGACCGCTATTATAATTGTCGTAACGTCCCGAGCCATTGATTTCGAAGCCCTCGAATGCGGGCACACTCAGTTCAACGAAGCCGGATCGAACAACGCGCTCGCCCTTCGTGCCGAAGGCGTTCAGGACGAAATAGCGCTCGGTAGGCCCGGCAAAGTCATCATTGGCGCTGGGAGCATTGATTGCCTCAAGCCTGATCTGGCCGCCAAAACCAAGTTGCACCGGACCCGCAGGCAGTTCGAACAGCGTGCCGTTGAAGCTCACCTGCGCCGCATAAAGCTCTGATGTCGACTTGGTGATGTTATCCGGCGACAGATAATCCAGTACCGACTGGCTGTTCGACAGGGGGTCGACGAAATTATAGCTGCCATCGGAAACGACGTTCAGTAGCCGCTGAATGTAGACATAGCCCTTCGACGTGCGGGTGAGGTCGGTGCGCATGCCGACGATGTCCGCCGCGAAGTTCCAATTGTCGGTGATCGGACCCGAAATGGAGAAGGCGCCGCGATAGGTGCGGCTCAGCGTCTCATTATATTCCTGTAGATTGGGAATGCGGCCAAGGATGCGCGCCAGTTGGCCCTGTGCCGCGAAAGGGTTGTTCGGATTGAGCGTACCGTTGCTGGCATCGCAGGTAGCCTGCGGGACACCATTGACCAGCGGGCAGACATAGACCGGCAGCGCCAGGGCGAAAGAGCCCGGAGCGTTGGGTAGGCCGTTATTATAGGTACTGAACCGGGGAAACGCGATGCCTGCCGGGCCATTGGCACGGATAGTCGCCGGTTCACCGCTATAACTTACCTTGCTTTGCAAATAATTGGCAGTGAAGGACGCTTCGATATCGTCGGTGACCGCGACAGTCGCCTTCAGCGCGCCGCCGAAACGTTCGATACGGGGCGAGATAACGCCATATTGGCGCACCAGATCGCCTTGGCAAACAGTGTTGGGGGCGAAGGCGTTCTGGTCGGTATCGGCAAGCTCGGCCGGAGTGAGCGTATAGGGCGTTTCGCCTGCGATACAACCTGCTGCCGGGTTGAGAAACTGGTAGCGCCCGAGCGGATCATCGAGCGCGCTAAGAGAATCGGTGGGAGCAACGAAGAAGGTGGTCGCGAAGGAGCGGCGATCGCTTGAGGAGGTCGCATCGGCCCAGCCAACATAGCCAGTGCTCGACGGATTGATCGAGCCGCCATTGGGACCAACCTGAGGCCCGCAGACCCCGTCGCGGCAGATGCCCGACTGATCCTGCGAGTTATACGGGTAAGGCCGGTCGCGGTTGTAGAGGGCGTTCTGGCGATACCAGAAGCCGCTGGCGTAGATGTTGTAGCCGTCGCGGCCGAGGTCGCCGGTGCCTGCGGTAAGGCTGATACGATAGTTTTCGCCATCGCCGCGCTCGGTGAGGCCGCCTTCAATGCGCCCTCCAATGCCCTTGAACTGCTTTTTCGTGATGACGTTGATGACGCCCGCGATGGCGTCCGCACCGTAGGTCGATGAGGCGCCGTCGCGCAGCACTTCGACACGATCGACGATGTCGTCCGGAATGGTGTTCAGATCGACGAAGTTGCGCGTCGCGTCATCCGCCAGCGGATAATAAGCGGCGCGCTGGCCATCGAAAAGGACCAGCGTGGAACTGGTGGTGAGGCCGCGCAGCGATACGGCCGATGCACCCGCCGCGAAGGCTCCGTTCGCCGAAAAGCTGTTGGTGAGCGCAGCGCCATTGTTGGACGATATGCGCTGAAGTGCTTCCTGCGTGGTCTGGATGCCGCGCTGTTCAAGCGATTCGGACGTCAGGACTGATATCGGCGAAGGCGTGTTGTTCACGTCCTGCCGCAGGATGGAGCCGGTGACCACGATGGTCGCTTGAGGTTCTTCGGCCACGGTGCCAGCCGGAGTGTCCTGCGCAAAGGCAGGAGCGGCGAGCGCCGCGAAACCGGCGCCCGCGCATGCGAGCGCCTGCAGCGCTGCGCTATTGCGCAGCCACGCATTGTTCGAGATTTTCTTCACAGTCCAGTCCCTTGCTCTGGAGCGACGCAAGCGAACCTGCGCCTAGTTTCCGACGCATGGAGAGGGGCGTTAGGAGCCCGACAGCAAACCCCTCTTCATCCGTGCTGTGCGATAGTCTGCGCAGTCGTTTTATGCGTGTAAAGCAATGCTAGGGAGCGGAGCGCACTTTGCTGTTTCACTGTCGTAAATTTGCCACATAGGCGATAAGCGCGGTTTTACGTTCGTTTAACAACTTTATTTGCAGTCATTTATGGCAGGCGGAACTTTGATGCTCTGTCATTGCCACAGGTTACACTAAGTTGCGCAAATGCATCTCAGTTCAGTTTGCTGGCATTGGTCCGGTGAGCAGAAGCGGGTCGATCCGCGCTTCATTCCAGCGCAAACCCCAGTGAAGATGCGGACCTGTCGCGCGGCCGGTCGCACCAACCGCGCCGATGCGCTGACCTTGGCGGACGGCTTGGCCAAGCTGCACGTCGATGCGGGAGAGGTGAAGGAAGGCGCTGGTGAGGCCATGGCCATGGTCGATCATCAGCAGATTTCCCTCGAGCGTAAACGGGTGATCGGCCGCCAGCGTCACCACGCCGTCAGCAGGCGCCAGAACGGGATCGCCGGTCGCCCCGGCGATATCGATGCCGCCATGATAGGCGCCGGGTACGCCTTGATAGACGCGCTGCGATCCGAATAGGCCGGAGATGCGCCCGACGCGCGGCCAGAGGAAGCGCTGGCGCCAGCCTTGGGCGCCGGTTTCCTGCGCGCGGGCGGTGGCGATCTGTGCCAGTTCCGGGCGGCGAAGCGCGAGGAAGGCTTCATTGTCGCGCACCGGGCGGAGCGGCGTATTGAGGCGCTCTATCCGCCAGGCGCGTGAGGCGATGCTGATGGTCTGGCTGATTGTGCGGCCATCGGAGAGGCGGGCGGTGAGGCGCGCCTGCGGCCCGGCGTCACGGTCGAAGGCGATGAGGAAGCGGCCATCGGGATCGACGCGGACGAGTTGATTATCGAGGCGCAATTCCGCCGTGGCGGGCGGCGCGGTGCCGATGAGCGTGCCGCCCTGCTGCGCGGTGCCCTGAAGGGTGATGCCGATGGCGGGAACGGGAACCGGATTGCTCGCCGCGCCCACACTGCCTGTCATCAGCAGAAGCGCGGCTGCCCAGCATTTCATCGCAGGCCGCGCGCCTTCATCTCCGCCTGGGCCGAGGCTTCGGCGCTGGCATAGGGTTCCTGCCGGGCGATGCTCCAATAGCGAAGGTCGTCGAGCGCGATCTGCTGGCCCGTGACGGCGCAAACGACATGATCGCCCGCCTGAAGCACGCGGAAGCTGTAGGCCATATAGTGCAGGCGAGCCGGACGATCGCGGTTGGACATCAGCATGGGATCAGGCGGCCTTTTTCACATTCATGCACATCAAGAGAACAGGTCCTGCTGGCGGGTTTCGCCGCCCTCCTGCGATTTGCGGGAAGGGCGGGATGATGGGGATATAGCTTGCGGCGGCGCCTTCTCAAGGGCTGGCGATGACGGGCCGCTTTCCACCGTCGCCGCGACCGCGCCATCGTCGAAATGAAGTGAGACCGTGCCTGCCGCACGGGCTTCATCGACCGTCCTGACGAGGCGGTCCCCCGCCATGACGCGGGCGAAGCCGCGCTTGAGCGGCAGGTCGGGATTGACCGAGACAAAAAGGCGCGACAGGCGGTCGAAGGCGGTGGCGCGGTCGTGAAAAACGCGGGTCAGATAATCGGGGCGCAGGCGCTGACGGTCGAGCCGTTCCTTCGCCCGGCTCAAATGCTGGTGCAGGAGCGCGGGACGGAGCGCGCCGCCGGCTTGCCCCAGATGCGCGCGCGCGTCGGCGACGCGGTGGCGCAGACCATTGCCAAGATCGCCGGACAGCTGGTCGAGCCGCTGCCGCTGGGGAGCAAGCAGCATGTCGGGGGTGGGCATGAGCCGGGCCTGCACCTCCAGCCGCTCGCGCGCCTGCGCGGCACCGCGACGCACCGCACGGTTCATGCGCAGGCCCTGTTCGGTCAGCATCGCCATCAGATCGGCGCGCACCGGCACCGCCATTTCGGCTGCGGCGGTCGGCGTAGGCGCGCGCATGTCGGCGGCATAGTCGCAGAGTGTGGTGTCGGTTTCATGGCCGACGGCGGAGATGACCGGGATCGAACATTCCGCCACAGCCCGGACGACGATTTCCTCGTTGAAGCTCCAAAGATCCTCAACCGATCCACCGCCGCGCGCGACGATGACGAGGTCGGGACGAGGCAGCGGGCCGCCAGGCTGCATGGCCGAAAAGCCGCGCACGGCGCGGGCGACTTGCTCTGCCGCCCCCTGCCCTTGCACCAGCACCGGCCAGAGCAGGACATTGGTGGGACAGCGGTCCTCCAGACGGTGGAGGATGTCCCGAATGACTGCGCCGGTGGGCGACGTCACGACGCCGATGGTGCGCGGCATGAAGGGGAGCGGGCGTTTGGCGGAGCGGTCGAACAGTCCCTCGGCCGCAAGCTTTGCTTTAAGCTTTTCGAGCAGCGCCATCAGCGCGCCCTCGCCCGCCAGCTCCATCCGCTCGATCACGATCTGATATTTGGAGCGGCCGGGATAGGTGGTGAGCTTCCCGGTGGCGATCACCTCCACCCCGTCCTGCGGCGCGAAGGGCAGGCGCTGCGCCCCGCCCTTCCACATCACCCCGTCGATGACGGCATTGTCATCCTTCAGGCACAGATAGAGGTGGCCCGACGCAGCGCGCTTGAAGCCGGAAATCTCGCCGCGCAAGCGGACATGGCCGAAGCGATCCTCGACCGTGCGCTTCAATATGGCCGACAATTCGCTCACCGAAAGCGGCGGCGCGTTGTCCCCCGCCCGTTCCTCGGCTAACAGGCGGCCCGATGCATCCAAACCAGCTTCATATTCCGGGGACATGGGCGAAATGAACATCCTTTTGTTGGGCAGCGGCGGCCGCGAACATGCTTTGGCCTGGAAGCTGGCGCAATCGCCCAGCCTCACGACCCTTTATGCAGCGCCCGGTAATCCCGGCATAGCCCAGCATGCGACGTTGGTCGACCTGGATGCCACGGATCATCGCGCGGTGGTCGATTTCTGCCTGCGCCATGCGATCGGGCTGGTGGTGATCGGGCCGGAAGCGCCGCTGGTCGATGGGCTGGCCGACAATCTGCGGGTCAAGGGCTATCCGGTGTTCGGGCCGGGCAAGAAGGCCGCGCAACTGGAAGGGTCCAAGGGCTTCACCAAGGATTTGTGCAAGCGCGCGCACATTCCGACCGCCGCCTATGAGCGCACCCACAGCAAGGATGGTGCGATCGCGGCGCTTGGCGACTTCGGCCTGCCGGTGGTGATCAAGGCCGATGGCTTGGCGGCTGGCAAGGGCGTGATTATTGCGGAGACGCGCGATCAGGCCGTCGAAGCGATCGAGGACATGTTCTCCGGCGCATTTGGCGCGGCGGGCGCGGAAGTAGTCTTGGAAGAGTTTATGACGGGCGAGGAGGCGAGCTTCTTCGCTCTGACCGACGGCAGCGCCATCCTGCCCTTCGGCTCCGCGCAGGACCATAAGCGGGTGGGTGACGGCGATACCGGCCCCAATACCGGCGGGATGGGCGCTTATAGCCCGGCGCGGGTGCTGACGCCCGAGTTGGAAGCTGAAGTGATCGAGAAGATCATCCGGCCGACCGTTGAAACGTTGGCCGCCGAGGGGACGCCTTATTCGGGCGTGCTTTATGCGGGACTGATGCTGACCGATGAGGGGCCGAAGCTGATCGAATATAACGCGCGTTTCGGCGATCCGGAATGCCAGGTTCTGATGATGCGCTTCGACGGCGATCTGGTCGAACTGCTGCTGGCGGTGGCGCAGGAACGGCTGGCGGAGCAGGGGCCGGTAAAGCTGGCCGACCGCACCGCATTGACGGTAGTGATGGCGGCGAACGGCTATCCGGGCACGCCGGAAAAGGGCGGCGCGATCGGCGGCATCGAAGCGGCGGAAGCTGGTGGCGCGCGGGTTTTCCATGCAGGAACGGCGTACAAGGATGGCGTGCTGGTCGCCAATGGCGGACGAGTGCTGAACGTCACGGCGAGCGGCAGCAGCGTGGGCGAGGCGCAGGCAGCGGCCTATCGGGCGGTGGATGCCATCGACTTTCCGACCGGATTTTGCCGTCGCGACATTGGCTGGCGCGAAGTGGAGCGCGAGGGGCGCTGAAGGCATCCAACGCAGGCTCTTGCCGATCGTGCGCCAGCGCCCTTAGATAAGAGCCTGAAAAACGGGAGGGAGCGTGATGCAGGAATTTTTCATGGACTATGGCCTGTGGTTGTTGATCGGCTTGCTGGTCCTGATCGGCGTCGTGTTCCTACTGTCGGGGCGCAAGACGCCCATCGACAACGCCCCGCCCGAGCGTGCCCCCGTTGTGGAATGGCAAGAACCGCCGGTAGCGCCCGCCGCCGCAGAGCCGGTGACCGTTGCACCCACGACAATCGCGGCTGAGCCTCAGCCTGTAGTCGCGCCGGTATCACAGCCGGTGGCCGCTGCTCCGGCAGTAGCGCCCACATCGGACGCGCATGACAATCTGCTGAGGTTGAAGGGGGTCGGTCCCAAGCTCAACCAGCTGCTGATCGAACTGGGCGTGACCCGCTATGCGCAAATCGCCAATTGGAGCGAAGCCGACATCGCGGCGATCGATACGAAGCTCGGCAATTTCAAGGGTCGCCCGGTGCGCGACCAATGGGTTGATCAGGCGAAATATCTGGCGGCTGGCGACACTGCCGGGTTCGAGGCAAAATACGGCAGGCTTTAGGGCGTAGCGAGTGCGGGTGTGGGAGCAGCCTGTTGGGTGCGCTGCTTCACTGGGCTCGCTCCCAAGAGCAGCGCAGCAAGCCCGTTATACGCGGTAAAGCGGCTGCCGATAGCCAGCAGCAAAATGGAAAGCGCCAGCGTTGCGGAGGGACCGATCCCGGTAAGGATCATCGATCCCATCAGCAGCGGGTGCCAAAGGTAGAAAAACAGGCTGTTGCGGCCAATCGCGTTTAAAGGAAGCACTTCAAGCCTGACTGCCGTCGTGAGCGGCAGCAGCGCGATGAGACCGAGGCACATCAGCAGGCGTGCGGGAACATAAGCCAGTTCCCAACCGCTGCGATAAAGCCCCGACCACCAGGCTAGGCCCAGACCGCAGAGAAGCAGGGTGGGAGCCAGGAAACGGCGCGGCAAAGCAGTCTGCGCAAGCGTCATCCCAAAGAAGAAATAGACTGAGTAGCGCAGAAAGCGGCTATCGGGCGCGAAGAGACCGTCGAAGATCGGACCATGACCCAGCCCGAACGCATACATGACGGCCAGACTGCAAGGCGCGCTGAGGGCGAGCAGTATCAGTGGCGAGAAGGGCAACATCCAGGTCATAAGGATGAGAAAGAAAAGGACCGGAACGTACCAGAGATGGAAAGGCGGTCGGAGCAGCACGTCAAAAAGCGTGGTCCATGACATGAGCCATTGGCTGGAAATCAGATAGATAATGGTCGCGACCAACCATGGCAGCAGCATGCGCCGTCCATAACGGGATAGCAGTTCGGTAAAACTACCGCCGCGAATGCGGGTGACGTTGAGGAGGTAGCCGGAAATGCCAAGCATCAACGGCATACGAAAGCCCGATCCTACCCACAGAATAAGACCATGAGCGCCGACCAGTTCCATGGCATGACCAGCCATGACGAGCAGCATGAGCACGCCCTTGGCCAGGTCGATCGATGGATTCTTCGTCACGACATTTCCCGCACACCCCAGTCGGAACGATGCCGTCACGACCCTTGCCGCTTAGTTAACACAGATTATTTTCCTGCTTTTCAGGCACGAAAAATACTCTACCTATAACTTTCGATGGGGATGGGCGCTCTTGAGCGGCTGGAAAAGTCGCGGGCTGCAAAGGCGGTGATGGCGGTGGCCGTCTTCTGCCTGATCTTCGGCGGCTGGGCTGCTTTTCAGCATTATCGCGATGCGAGCGCCGGTCTGCCCGACGCGCCCCCCCGGGCGGAAGGCTGCGCGCTCTGGTTCATCGGCAGTTCCTCAATCCATCGCTGGACCAGCCTTGAGCGGGACATGGCGCCGTGGGCCACCTATAATCGCGGCATTGACGATACGGGCTTTGGCGAAATCGTACCGCGCTTCGCCAATGTGCGGGGCGAGGCAAGGCCCGCCGCTATCATCCTCTACGCTGGCGAAAATGACATTGCGCGCGACGTGCCAGTGCGGACAGTGGTGCGCAACCTGGCGGCCTTTCTGGAACTGCGCCGCCAGATAATGGGCGATGTGCCGGTGCTGGTGCTGTCGATGAAGCCGAGCCCTGGCCGCTGGACTCACTTCCCGGCGCAGCAATTGTATAATGCAGCGGCCCAGCGGCTCCTGCCCTGGATGCGGCAGGCCTATTATGTCGATATTACCTCGCCGCTGCTGATCAATGGCAGGACGGGCGATAATTACCGGCCCGATGGCGTCCATATGAACCCGGCGGGCTATCATATCTGGGCACGGGTGGTGCGCCAACGGCTGCGTGAAGCGTTGCCTGCGGGGGTGGTGAAACGCTGCGATCCGGGAACGCCGTTTTAAACCGGTTCTCCCTGAGCCCGAACGGGGCGTAGTTTAACGGACGATGCTCTGATCGCGCAGCAATTCGCGGGCGCGGGGGGCGAGGCGCTGGGTCGCTGCTTCGTGGATGCCGGGGGCTGTGCATAGCAGGCCGAAGGCGGTGGGATCCGGGCGGTTGAAGGACAGGGGGACGCCGAGCGCGTCGGTGACGGTCGCCCCCGCTTCCTGCGCGATCAGGGCGGCGGCGGCGACATCCCATTCATTGCCCCAGCGGACGGTGGCGACAAGGTCGGCCTCATCGGCGGCGACCATCGCCATGCGCAGCGCGATGCTGTTGGGTTTGTGGACTGTGACGAGGTCGCGGTCGTAGCGGGGGAGTTGATCGGCGGGGACACGGGCGCCGGGCAGGATCATGCGGGACCCTGCGGAAAGCGTGCGGCCGTTGCGGGTGGCGCCCTCCCCTGCGCGCGCGATCCACAATTCGTTGCGGGCAGGCGCGGCGAGGATGCCGATGCGCACCGCGCCATGTTCAACCAGCGCGACCGACACGGACCAGCCCGGACGACCCCGCAGATAGTCACGGGTGCCGTCGATCGGATCGACCACCCAGACACGGGCAAGGTCGAGGCGATGGACGGTGTCGGCGGTTTCTTCCGACAGCCATCCGGCGGTGGGGTCGATGACGCTGAGGCTCTGGCGGAGCATCTCGTCAATTTCGAGGTCCGCCTCGCACACAGGATGGCCGGGGACCTTTTCCCATTGGCGCACCTGCGTCTGGCCGCCCGCCCAGAGGGTAAGCGCTCGGTCGGCCGCGTCCGATACCGCGCCGACGAGCGCGCGCAGATCGATCTCAGCCCCCGGCAACGGTCATCCCGTCAATGCGGATCGTGGGCACGTTCATGCCATAGCGGAATACAAGGTCGTTCGCGGGAACGAGGGCGCGGAACATGTCCTTCAAATGGCTGGCGATGGTGATTTCCGAAACCGGGCGGGTGATCACGCCATCTTCGATCAGGAAGCCAGCCGCGCCGCGGCTATAGTCGCCGGTGACGCCGTTCACGCCCATGCCGATCAGTTCGGTGACATAAAGGCCGCGCTTTATGTCCGCCATCAGCGCGGCGGGAGAGATGTCACCCGGTTCCATATGCACATTGGTGACGCCTGCGCCGGGCGCGCCGCTGCCGCCCCGGCTGGCATGGCCGGTGGGCTGGAGGCCGAGCTGGCGGGCGGAAGCGCTTTCCATCAGCCAGCCGGTCAGCACGCCCGCATCGATCAGGGCGCGGCGGGCGACCGGCAGTCCCTCACCGTCGAAGGGGCGCGAGCGCATTCCGCGCGGACGGAGCGGATCGTCGATGATGGTGATGGCGCTGTCGAACAGCTTCTCCCCGAGGGAATCGAGCAGGAAGCTCGATCGCCGGGCGATGGCGGGGCCGACGATACCACCGATCAGATGGCCGAGCAGGCTGGAGCCGATGCGCGGGTCGAACAGGATGGGAAGGACGCCGCTTTCGAGTTTGGCGGGGTTGAGGCGGGCAACGGCGCGCTCCCCCGCGCGGGTGCCGATCGTCGCGGCATCATCGAGATCAACCAGATGGCGGACGCTGTGGCTGGCATGGTCCCGCTGCATGTCCGCGCCGGTGCCCGCAAGGACGCTGGCCCAGGTCGAATGACTAGTGCCCGCATAGGCACCGGCAAAACCGTGGCTGGTGGCGAGCGCGACCTGGCTGCGGCCGTTGGATGCGCCGCCGCCTTCGCTGTTGGTGACGCCTGCGATGGCGCGAGCGGCTTCCTCGACAGCGAGGGCGCGCTCGCGCAGTTTCGCGGGTTCAGGCTCGCTCGGATCGGCAAGGTCTAGTGCGGGCAAGGTGCCGCGCAGCAACCTGTCTTCAGGCGCGAGGCCCGCATAGGGATCTTCCGGTGCCTCCCGCGCCATGGCGATCGAACGATCGACCAGCGTGCTCAAGGTCGCGGGATTCATGTCCGACGCGGCGATGCTGGCGGAGCGCTGACCGACGAAGACACGCAGGCCGATTTCCTCGCCTTCCGATCGCTCCACATCCTCCAGCGCGCCAAGGCGCACCGCGACCGTGGTCGAGGCATTGCAGGCATAGATGGCGTCGGCCGCGTCCGCCCCGGCCCTGCGAGCCGCCGTCACCAGATCCTGCGCGCGGGACTGGGCTTCTTCAAGGCTGAGCATGGGTGCGGGGCGTTCCTGCTGAGGGGTGAGGCGTCAGGCCATGGGCCTTACGCGCTTGAACCCGGCTGGGCAACCTGCGCATCGGCCCAGTGTTTGAGGAGATGGTGGGCAACGGCCATTGGAGGAGGCGAGGTGAAGGGCGCGTCTGCATCCCCTGCCAGCGCCGCTTGGACTCCGGCTGCGTTGCACCAGAGGGCATGCTGAATCTCTGTTTCATCCAGCGTCAGCGCATCATCGTCAGCCTGCGCGATGCAAGCGATCATAAGCGATGAGGGGAAGGGCCAGGGCTGGCTCATCACATAGCGGACGGAATGGACGGTGACGCCCGCCTCTTCCTTGATCTCGCGCATAACGGCTTCCTCGATGGTTTCGCCCGGCTCCACGAAACCGGCGAGCGCGGAGTAGAAGCCCTGCGGCCAGCTATGCTGCCGTCCGACCAGCACCCGGCCGTCATGTTCGGCGAGCATGATGACGACCGGATCGACGCGGGGGAAATGTTCCGCATCGCAAGAGCCGCAGCGGCGCGCCCAGCCCGCCTTTTCCGGCCGAGTGGGCGATCCGCAGACCGAGCAAAAAGGATGGCGGCCATGCCAGTGGACGAGGCTGCGCGCCGCGCCATAGAGCGCGACTTCGTCGGCGGGCACTTCGGTAACGATGGCGCGGCTGCGGGCGCTGGGGACGAAGTTCGTGCCGCTTTCCTCGATAAGGCGGGCGAAGATCGGGCGCTGCGCTTCGTCGATGCCGAGCAGCAGATGCTCCTCCACCCGGGCGTCGGCAGACAGCGGCTCCATGAGGAGATGGCCGTCCTGCGTGACCGGATCAAGGCCGTCGAGGACGAGACAGCGGGCATCGGGCGAGGCAAGCGCCTGCGCCACAAGGTCCGGCTTCATCCGGATATGATCGGCGCGATCGAGGCGGCCGCCAGCATAGCCAAGCTGGTCAGGGGACATGAGATTCGCTCTCCTTCATTGCTGCTTGGCCTTCATTGCTGCCTCGGCGGCGCGGCGGAACAGGGTGGGCAGGCCCGCCTCCCCGATGCGGGGGAGCGGCCACCATTCGCCCTCACCCGTTGGCATGCTTTCCTCTGCCACATGGGCGACATGAACCGTCAAGGCCAGCGAGAAATGGGTGAAGACATGGACAACGGGTTCCGGCAGCGCCTTCCAGGTCGCGGCAATCGGCGGGGTGGCGTCGGGCGCCCCGCTCCAATGGGAGGAAGGAAGGGCGCGCATGCCGCCGAGCAGGCCCTTGGCCGGGCGGCGGACGAGCCAGACATGACCGTCCGCCCGCTCGATCCACCAGCTATGGCCGAGGCGGTGCGGCTTCGCCTTCTTCGCGGCCTTGACCGGAAAGGCGGCGGGATCGGCCGTGCGGAAGGCTGCGCAGTCCTGCCGCAACGGGCAGATGCCGCAGGCGGGGTTGCGAGATGTGCAGATGGTCGCGCCAAGGTCCATCATCGCCTGCGCGAAATCGCCAGCGCGGGCATCGGGGGTAATGCCGTCCGCAGCGGCGCGGATGGCTGGTCGGGCAGCGGGCAGCGGCGTGTCGATGGCGAACAGGCGGGCGACGACGCGCTCCACATTGGCGTCCACCACTACGGCGCGGCGGCCAAAGGCGATGGCGGCGACGGCGGCAGCGGTATAGGCGCCGACGCCCGGGAGGGCGCGCAGGCCTTCTTCATTGTCCGGGAAAATGCCGCCATGCTGATCCGTCACCGCGCGGGCGCAGGCGAGCAGGTTGCGGGCACGGGCATAATAGCCAAGGCCCGCCCATGCCGCCATGACGTCGGCATCCTCGGCTCCAGCGAGCGCCTCTACCGATGGCCAACGATCGGTGAACTTCGCGAAATAGGGGCCGACGGCGGCGACCGTCGTCTGCTGAAGCATGACTTCGGACAGCCAGACGCGATAGGGGTCCGCCGCGTTGGCGCCCGGCGGGGCACGCCAGGGCAGGCGACGGGCATGGACGTCATAATGTCCGAGCAGATCTGCTGCGATTTTCATGAGGTTCCGCTCGACGTCCATGGCCGCCCTATGCCATTAAGCGGGGCATGACGGAACGGCCCGCGACACCCAAATTGAAAAGCCGTGCGCAAGCGGCAGCGGAGCGGCCTCGCGTCGGCGGTCCGCGCCAGATTGCCGACCTGATGCCGCAGATCGGCGCTGCCGCTTTCCGCAAGTTCGGCTTTGTCCAGTCGAGCATCGTCACGCGCTGGGCCGAGATTGTGGGGCAGCATTATGCGGAGATTTCCGCGCCCGAATCGATCCGCTTTCCGGTGGGCAAGAAAGCAGGCGGGACGCTGCAACTGACGGTGATGAGCGGCCATGCGCCGATGATCCAGCATGTACTCCCCGACATCATCGATCGGGTGAACCGTTTCTTTGGCTATGCCGCCGTGACGAAGGTCTCGATGAAGCAGGGCGAAGTGCGCGGATCGACGCCGGAACGGCGCCCGCCCCCGCGCAATTTGAGACCGGTGCCGGTGGAACTTGGCGATTCGCTGCGTGACATTGGCGACCCGGAATTGCGCGCCGTTCTGGAATCGCTGGCCCAAGGGCTTGTCAATTCCAATGGTTTGCCGAAAATCAGCTGAATCATTCAATTGCCGTACAGGGGCGGCGCTTCACTGGAAGAACGCATGACGAAATCGCGCTTGCTAATCCTTGGCCTCTTCGCGTTGATCACCCTCCCCGGCGCGCTGATCGCCGCGCCCGCCGTCAACTGGACGACACGGGTTGCGTTGTCGCCCATTGGGGGACATGTGATGGGCAACCCGGCCGCGCCGACCAAGCTGGTCGAATATGTGAGCTATACCTGTTCACACTGCGCCCATTTCGTGGGTGAGGCGAGCGCGCCGCTGAAAGCCGACTATGTGAAGGGCGGCAAGGTGAGCGTGGAAGCGCGCAATGCGGTGCGGGACAAATATGACCTGACGGCGGCGCTGCTGGCGCGATGCGGCGGGCCTAAACGCTTCTTTGGCAATCATGAGGCGCTGTTTGCAAATCAGGACGCCTGGATGCAGCAGTTGCAGGCCTATGACCGTGGCGCCGCCAAGCCGTCCGAACAGATCGCCCTGTTGCGCGACATCGGCCGCAATACGGGGCTTTACACATTGATGGGCAAGCGCGGGTTCACGCCTGCGCAGCTTGACGCCTGCATCGCCAATCCAGCGGCGATGAAGCAGATATTGGCGATGACCGACGAAGCATGGAACAAGGTGAAGATTGGCGGCACGCCGGGCTTCACCGTCAACGGGACGCGCGTGGACGGGTCGAGCTGGGCCAGCTTGCGCGATGCATTGCCCGCCGCCGCGCAGTAAACTAAACCCCTGATCCTGATGCCCGAGCAACGGAGCCTGCACACAGTGAAAGCCATTACCGGACTTGCCCTTATCGCCCTCTCGCTGTCCCTTTCCGCCTGCGGGAAAAAGGACGCGGCCAGCAACTCGTCCGCAGAACCGGTCGCTGCTGTTGCTGCCCCTGCCGGGACCAGCTGGTCCGCCACAGTGACGCAGACCCCCGAAGGCGGATTCGTCATGGGCAACCCGCAGGCAAAGGTGAAGCTGATCGAATATGGGTCCTATACCTGCAGCCATTGCCGCGATTTTTCGGCGGAGGCTTCGGAGGAGATCCGCAAGATCGTGGACACCGGAAAGATGAGCTTCGAGTTCCGCAACTTCGTGCGCGACCCGATCGACATTTCCACGTCGCTGCTGGCCCGTTGCGGCGGCAAGGACGTCTTCTATCCGCTGAGCGAGCAGTTCTTCGCCAACCAGAATGCCATGTTCGAAAAGGCGCAGTCGCTGGGCGACGCCAAATATCAGGCGTTGATGAGCGCACCGCCTGCGCAGCGTTTCGGCAATCTGGCCGCCGCCGTGGGGCTGGTCGACTTCGCCAAGCAGCGTGGGATTGCCGAGGATAAGGCCAAGCAGTGCCTGGCCGATACCGCCGCCGCCGAAAAGCTGGCCAAGGGCGTCGAGGCGGCGAACAATCAATATAAGATCGAGGGCACGCCGACCTTCATCCTGAATGATGTGAAGATCGACAATGTCGCAACCTGGGCGACATTGCAGCCCAAGCTCAAGGAAGCGGGTATCTGATTGGCTCGAGGGGGGTGGACATTTGCGATGAGTTTGCCCGCTGAAGGCGGGGCAGCATCACGCTGCCCCGGCAATTGGTCCGGCGGGTGGCCATGCAGATAAAGCGCCTCAAGCTTTCCGGTTTCAAAAGCTTCGTCGATCCGACGGAGCTGCGCATCGAGCCCGGCCTGACCGGGATTGTCGGGCCAAATGGCTGCGGCAAGTCCAACCTGCTGGAAGCGATCCGCTGGGTGATGGGCGAATCCAGCGCCAAGTCGATGCGCGGCGGCGGCATGGAAGATGTGATCTTCGCGGGCACATCCACCCGGCCGCAACGGGACTTTGCCGAAGTGTCGCTGCAAACGGTGCAGGAACAGGGTGAGCTGTTCAACGCTGTCGAAGTGGGCGCGGACGGCGAACTGGAAGTTACTCGCCGCATCGAGCGCGGGGCGGGCAGCGCCTATAGGGCCAATGGCCGCGACGTGCGGGCGAAGGATGTCGCGCTGGTCTTCGCCGACGCCGCGACGGGGCCGCACAGCCCGGCGCTGGTGAGCCAGGGGCGGATCGCCGCCGTCATCGCCGCGCGGCCGCAGGAACGGCGCGCGATGCTGGAGGAAGCGGCAGGGATTTCCGGGCTGCACGTCCGGCGCAAGGATGCCGAGCAGAAGCTGCGCGCCGCCGAGGCCAATCTGATGCGGCTGGACGAGATACTGACCGACATGGAAGCGCGGGCCAGCAGCCTGCGGCGGCAGGCCAAGGCGGCCGAACGCTATATCAAGCTGTCCGAGCAGATCAGGGTCGCCGAAGGGCGCGTGATCTTCGCCCGCTGGCGCGAGGCGGCGGCGAGTGCCGATGCCGCGCGCAAGGAAGCGGTGGAGGCCGAAAGCGCCGTCAGCGCCGCGCAGGAGGCGCAGGCGGCGGCGGCGGTTCATGCCAATGCGGCAGTGGATGCGCTCGCCCGGCGGCGGGTGGGGGCACAGGCCGCGCGAGACGAGGCGAATGAGGCGGGGCATCGGCTCGCGGCGCTTAGGACTGAGCGCGATGGGGTGGTGCGGCGGCTGCATGATCTGGCGCAACAGGCCGAGCGGCTGGAAGAGGACCGGGCACGTGAAGGCACGCTGGCCAACGATGCGGCCGAGGCGATTGCCCGGCTTACGGCCGAGATTTCTGTCCTGAAGGAACGGACTGCCGAGACTGAGGCGATGCGGCCTGACTTTGCCGGGCGGATAGCGCGGGCAGAGGATGCTGCGCGCGATGCCGAGCTGGACCTCGCCAAGGCGATGGCGCGGCAGGCGGGCGAGCAGGCCGAATTGCGCGTGGCCGAGGCGGCGTTGGCGTCGGCGCGGAGCCGTCTGGAACGGGCGGAGCGGGAAGCCACGCGGCTGGAAGCGGAAGCGGGCGCCCTGCCCGATGCGGCGCCGCTGGAGGCGAAACGAAGCGAGGCGCTGGCGGCACAGACGACGGCTGGATCGGAGCGCGATGCGGCCGAGGCGGCGATCGGACAGGCGGAAACGGCGCGGCAGGCGGCGGCCGAGGCGCGTGCGGCGGCTGAAACGGCGGTGTCGTCTGCACGCGCGGGACTGGCAGCGCTGGATAGCGAGGCGGCGGCGCTCAAGCGGGCGGTCGAGAGCGGAAGCGGGCCCGAACGGGCGCTGGACCAGTTGAAGGCCGCGCCGGGGTTTGAGCGGGCGCTGGCCGCCGCGCTGGGCGATGATCTGGAGGCGCCAGTGGGCGCGCAGGGCACGCGGCGTTGGACTGGGGCGGCGGCGCTTGACAGCGATCCGGCCCTGCCCACCGGATGTGCTGCGCTGGCAGATCATGTGTGCGCGCCGACGGAACTGGCGCGGCGAATGGCGCAAATCGCGGTCGCCGAGACGGATGATGGACAGGCGCTGGCGGTGGGACAGCGGCTGGTGACCAAGGATGGTCAGTTGCGGCGCTGGGACGGCTATGTCGCGGCCGAGGGCGGCGCGGCGGCGGCGGAGCGGCTAATCCGGCTCAATCGGCTGGAAGCGATCGGGGCGGCACGACCGGCGGCCGAAGCGGAGGTCGAGGCGGCACGCGCCGCGCAGGATAGCGCGGCTGGTGAAGAACGGGCGGCGGCCGAGGCACTGGGGGCTGCGAGGACGCAGCTTGGCGCGGCCGACCAGCGGTTGCGCGCCGCGCTTCGTGCTGCCGACGAAGCGGCTACGGCGCTGGAGCGGCTTTCCGGGCGGCGTGAGGCGATCGAGGAAAGACTTGCCGAAGCACGCGCTGATCTGGGCGCTGCCCGGGCCGAGCATGACAAGGTGGACGTAGCCCGCGCGGCGGTGCCGGACGGGGCCGGGACGCGGACGCTGGTGGCATCGTTGTCGCAGGCGAGCGAAAAGGCGCGCATGGCTGTGAGCCAATTGCAGGCGGATCAGGCCCTGGCCGACCGCGCTTTGGCGAGCGATCGTGAACGCATGGCTGCGGCTGACGCGGAAGCCAAGGGCTGGCGCGCACGGGCGGGCGAGGCGGCGAAGCGGATCGCCGCCATGGTGGGGCGCGGCGAGGCGATCGCATCCGAGCGCGATGGACTGGCGCAGCAGCCCGACATGCTGGCAACGGCGATCGCGGCCCTGTCCGAGCAGGGTGCAGGACTGGCCGACGCAGCGGAAGCGGCGCGGCGAGCGGAAAGCGAGGCCGAGGCGGCGCTGCGGGTCGCCGAGGAGCGGGCCGCGCAGACGGGCGAGGCGCTGGCGCAGGCGCGCGAACGGCGAGCGACCGCTGCGGCGCGAGCCGAGGCAGCGGAAGAGAAGCGTGTCGAGACCAATCGCCTGTCGGGTGAACGCTTTGAATGCCCGCCCCCCGTGCTGCCCGAGAAGCTGGGCTTTGCCAGTGCCGACATAAGGATCGCGCAGAGCGAACAGGGTGAACATGACCGCCTTGCCACCGAGCGCGAGCGGATCGGGCCGGTCAATCTGGTGGCGGCGCAGGAGCTGGAGGAGCTGGAAACGACCCAAGCGACCAGCCGGGCCGAGAGCGAGGAGCTAAGCCAGGCGATCAACCGGCTGCGCGGATCGATCGGCAGCCTCAATCGCGAAGGGCGGCAGCGGCTGTTGGCGGCGTTCGAGGCGGTCGATGGGCATTTCCGGCGGCTGTTCACGACGCTGTTCAATGGCGGGCAGGCGCATCTGGAACTGATCGACAGCGACGATCCGCTGGAGGCGGGGCTGGAGATCATGGCGCAGCCGCCGGGCAAGAAGCTGGCTGCGCTGACGCTGCTTTCGGGGGGCGAGCAGGCGTTGACGGCGGTAGCGCTGATCTTTGGCCTGTTCCTGACCAACCCGGCGCCGATCTGCGTCCTGGATGAGGTCGACGCGCCGCTGGACGATGCCAATGTGGAGCGTTTCTGCGACCTTCTCGATGTCATGGTCGGGCAGACCGACACGCGATATCTGATCGTCAGCCATAATGCGGTGACGATGGCGCGCATGCACCGGCTGTTCGGCGTGACTATGGTGGAGCGCGGGGTAAGCCGCCTCGTTTCCGTCAATCTGGGCGGCGCGGAAGCGCTGCTGGCGGCGGAATAGGAAAGCGGCGGCGCTTCAGCGCTTCTTGCGCATGCGGCGGAACAGGCTGCGGTCGGCAACCGGCTCGAACATCTCCTCAGGCCCTTCGGGGTCCAGCACTTCATTGTCGGCCAGCCACGCCTGCACGTCGTTGAGATTCGGCGTCACATAGGGACGCAGGGTGCGGCCGGGCTTGTCGCGCAGTTGCTCAATCGCGGCAATCAGCCCGCGCTCGGCGATGACGGCCGCCACCCGCTCGACGGGCAGGTCCAGATGTTCGGCGATCAGGTCATCACGGATGCCTAGGATGGTCGTTTCGTGCCCCGCATTGACTGGCAGTGCCCCGTCGATCGTCACGTCGCACTCGGTATCGAGCCGCATCGAGCGGTTGTTCATGTTGGACGAGCCCACGCGCACGGTTCGATCATCCACGATCATGATCTTGGCATGGACGTAGATGGGCTCACCACGCACGGTAAAGGGATGGTAGATGCGCAGCTTACCGTATGTGTCGCGGGCGCGCAGGGCCTCGTACAGGCGCGCGCGGGCGGTATCCATCGCCTGCTGTTCCAGCCAGCCATCGGCCTGTTCCGGATTGATGATGACGATATCCGGCCCATCGGGATCACCCAGCCGCGCGGCGATTGCCTCCGCAATGCGGCGGGAGGCGAAATACTGGCTTTCGGCATAGATGGTCCGCTTCGCCGACGCGATCTGGTTGAGATAGAGTCGCTCAATCTCTCGCAACGGCTGCTGGTCGTCCATTTCCGGCGCAGAGCGGGAAATGGCTATATCGACATTTTCGAACTGCACCGGCAGCGCGTCGGGCCAGCAATCATGCTCGCCGAAGATCGGCTCCAGATCGCCGCCGCCAGCCCCCTTCCAACGGGCGCGGGCATGGTCGCCCAGCACCATCGCGACATCGCCCTGTAAGGCCGTGGTCGCGTCATGCCATGGCCCATAGGCGGAACCGTCCGGATGGCGGCGGCCGGGGTCCTCATCGCGATGATGGCGCGTGTCCCATCGATCGCTGGTCATGTCGATGCCGCCGCAAAAGGCGAAACAATCATCGATCACGACGATCTTCTGATGGTGCGAAGCCGCTGGCGGATGATGGCTGTCCAGCTTCACCTGTATGCGCTTGTGCGCCATCCATTTGACGGTGGTGAAGAGGTTGGCAGGCTGCACCATCGACTTCATCGCGCCGATGTCCCAACGCAGGAGGAAGATTTCGAGGTCAGGCTTCTGCGCGACAAGCCAGCTGATGAAGTCGCCGATGATGACCGGGGCTCCGTCCTTGACCTCATCCTCGCGGATCAGACTGATCGCCGCGTCGAAGTCCCAGCCGATGAGCATGATCCGACGCTTCGCCTTGAGCATGGCGGCGCGCGCGTGGCGAAAATAGCAATCCGCGTCGATGATGACGCTGGCTTTTGCGGCGCGGGCGATGCGCCAGCAATCCTCACCCTCTTGCGGCATGCTCATGCACTCCCCACGACGAGGCAGGCAAGAAACATCAGGAGCCCCGCGAAACGGTTGGAACGGAACTTGGTGAGCGGATCGGCTCCATCCTCCTTGAGCGTTCCCACCTGCCAGAAAAGTTGAACCGCCATCGGCAGCAGGGCGGCGAGAGCGAGCCATTGCGGCCGCACCTGCCAAAGGGCGGCGGCCCAGAGGGAAAGTGCCAGCAGGTAGCAGAGCGTTACGCCGCCGCGCACATGACGGCCCATCGACAAGGCGCTCGACCCGATACCGATCAACGCATCATCCTCCCGGTCCTGCAACGCATAGATGGTATCATAACCCACGACCCAGAAGATGGTGCCTGCGTAAAGCAATAGCCCCGGCAGGGTAAGCGCCCCTGCGACCTCGCTCCAGCCGACCAGCGCCGCCCAGGAGAAAACAAGGCCAAGCCAAAGCTGCGGCCAACCGGTGATCCGCTTCATAAACGGATAGGCGGCGACGAGCGCGAGACTGCCGAGCGACACGATCTGCGCATAAGGGCGCAATTGCAGGAGGACCGCGAGGCCGACGAGGCAGAGCAGGATCAGCCACGCCCATGCAGTACGCAGGGAGAGGGCACCGCTCGCGAGCGGCCGGGCGGCGGTGCGGGCGACTTTCCGGTCAAGATCGCGATCGACGATGTCGTTGAACACGCAACCGGCGCCCCGCATCGCGATGCTGCCGAGCAACAGCCAAAGGATCAGAGGCCAGCGCTCCCCTGCCCCGCCCGCCAGAACCACCGCCCAGGCGCCCGGCCAGAAGAGCAGCCACCAGCCGATCGGACGATCGAGCCGAGCCAGCAGCGCAAGCGCGCGGGGGGTTTCCGGCAGGCGCGCGAGCAGGCCTTGGGCCTCGCTGTCTGGGACTATACTGTCAATCAACGTCACGCTCGCTTGTCGAAGGGCCGTTCTTCCTCTTTAGAGAAGTAAAGGGCTTCGACAAGCTCAGCCCGAACGGAGCATTGGCATATGACCGCAACCCCTGCCTGGCCGCCGCAAAGCGCGCCGCGCCTGCATGTCGAGACGCAGTTGGGCGACGGCGTGGCCGTGCCGGTCGATGGCAACCCGGCCCATTATCTGATCAGCGTCATGCGGGTGAAGCCCGACGACATCGTCCTGCTGTTCGACGGCAGGTCCGGCGAATGGGCCGCGCGGGTGCGGGACATGCGCAAGCGCGATCTGGTGCTGGAATGCGTCAGCCAGACCAAGGCACCGGAGCAGGTGCCAGACTTCTGGCTATGCTGCGCGCCGATCAAGAAAGGCCGCGTCGACCTGATCGCAGAAAAAGCGTGCGAGCTGGGAGTCGCGAAGCTGCAACCGGTGCTGACCCGCCGGGCGGTGGTGGACAAACTCAATCTCGACCGGCTGCACGCCCATCTGGTCGAGGCGGCCGAGCAGTGCGGGCGCACCGCGCTTCCTGACCTCGGCGGCATGGTGAAGCTGGACGCGCTGCTGCGCGATTGGCCGGAGGATCGCTGGCTGTTTTTCGCCGATGAAAGCGGGGGTGAGCCTTTGAGCGAGACGCTGCGCGCGCATAAAGGCCCTGCGGCGTTCCTGATCGGACCGGAGGGCGGCTTCGACCCGGCAGAACGGGAGGCGATCCGCGCTGTGGCTAGGGCCGTGCCCGTGTCCCTTGGCCCTCGAATCCTGCGCGCGGAGACAGCGGCGATCGCCGCGACGTCGGCGTGGATGACGCTGAACGGCGACTGGCGATAGGATAGCTGTTCCAGTTGCAATCCGAAATGGGATTGCAGCCCCGGTGGACGCAACCTATTTGTCCTCCGCGCGCTGTCGATTGACGCGCAAGGGGGACAGGCTAAGGCGGGGCATGAGCACGAGAACCGACTCAGGGGGCAACGATCCCGTCATCGAAAGCCGCGACCAGCTGATCGTGGCCTTTTCCAAGGGCGCCAAGCCCAAGGACCGCTGGCGTATCGGCACCGAGCACGAGAAGTTCGTCTATTCAAGAGCTGATCATCATGCGCCGTCCTACAGCGAGCAGGGCGGCATCCACACGCTGCTGATCGGGCTGACCCGCTATGGCTGGAGCCCGGTGTTCGAGGGCGATAACATCATCGCCCTGTCGAGTGCCGAGGGGACGGTCAGCCTGGAACCGGCGGGTCAACTGGAACTGTCCGGTGCGCCGTTGGAAAATCTGCACCAGACCTGCGCGGAGACGGCGCGGCATCTGGAACAGGTCAAATATGTGGGCGACATGTTGGGTCTGGGCTTCCTGGGCCTGGGCATGTGGCCGGACAAGACTCGGGCCGAGCTGCCCGTGATGCCTAAGGGGCGCTATGACATCATGCTGCGGCACATGCCGCGCGTAGGCACGATGGGCCTCGACATGATGCTGCGAACCTGCACCATTCAGACGAACCTCGACTATGGCAGCGAGGCGGACATGGTGCAGAAATTCCGCGTTGGCCTGGCCCTGCAACCTCTCGCAACCGCGCTGTTCGCCAATTCGCCCTTCACCGAAGGCAACCCCAACGGCTTCCTGTCCTATCGCAGCCATATCTGGTCGGACACCGACCCGCACCGCACGGGCATGCTGCCCTTCGTGTTCGAGGACGGCTTTGGCTATGAGCGGTACGCCGACTATGCGCTCGATGTGCCGATGTACTTCGTCTATCGCGACGGCCGCTACATCGATGCGGCTGGCCTCAGCTTCCGCGACTTCCTGGAGGGCAAGCTTTCCGTTTTGCCCGGTGAGAAGCCGACCGAGAAGGATTGGGAAGATCATCTGTCCACCGCCTTCCCTGAAGTGCGGCTGAAGAGCTTCCTCGAAATGCGCGGGGCCGATGGCGGACGGGCCGATCGCATCACCGCCCTCCCCGCTTTCTGGGTTGGCCTTCTCTATGATCAGGGCGCGCTGGATGCGGCGTGGGATCTGGTGAAGGACTGGACCATGGAGGACCGCCAGACGTTGCGCGACGCCGCGCCAAAGCTGGCGCTGGACGCACCGTTACCGGGCGGGCGCAAGCTGCGCGACATCGCGGCGCAGGTGCTGGATATCAGCCGCAGCGGGCTGAGGGCACGGGCACGGCTGAACGATATCGGCGACAATGAAACCGCCTATCTGGCACCGCTGGACGAGATCGTCGCGGCTGGGCGGACGCATGCCGAAGACTTGCTCGCGCGCTATCATGGCGAGTGGGCGGGCGATCTTTCCCGCGTCTACGCCGAGGAAAGCTTCTAACCTATTCCGCTGGCGTCAGGGCCGGTTGCCCCTTGCGTCGGCGGCCCGTTGCCCAGGCGAAGAAGCGTGGGACAGGTGCGTTGCGCTCCATCCATTCGCTGTAGTCGCGATAGGCAGGATCAGTGGAAAGGTGGGCCTCTTCCGTCCGGGCGCGCCAATAATAGACGGCGTTGGTCGCCGCCAGCATCGCGCAGTTGCGCACCATGTCGGTGAGGCTGCCCGATACCGTGAGGAATGGCAGCGCCGAAAACCACCAGAAGAGATTCTTCGACAGGTAAGCGGGGTGCCGCGTCCAGCGATACGGGCCGTGGGTCAGGATACCGCGATGGGTGAGGTTGGAAAAGCGGATGCCGAAAACCACCGTCGCCCAAGCATAGATGGCGGTTAGCAGGACGAGCCAGCTGCCCAATATCCATTGCAAGGTCGTATGCCCCTGCGTCCAGACGTCCCATTCAGATCCGCCTGCATGATAGTCGAGCGGTCCCCCCGACCCCATCAGCACGAACGGCGGGTAGCAGATCAGCGCCGCCACCCAACCGGTCAGCAGCGGATTGGCCGAGCGTATGTGGGAATCGAGCGGCTTGCATGTCAGCAAATAACCGACCGTCGCCATGCAGACATCGATCATGAACATGACCGCGATCAGGAAGGCGGCAAGGTTCACTGGATTGGCGAAGGCATGATCCAACCGCCAGTCCACCACGCTGGCAAAATTGCCAGGCACGATGGAGAGCATGAAGGCAAGGAAGAAGCCTTTGACCGCCCATGCGCGGGCATGATTGGCGACCTGCGCCATGTCGGCTGCGCCCGCTGCTCCGCCAATGACCCATTGGCCAAAGGCATGGGTGGCATCGCGGGGTTCGACCAGCCGCCGGTCCAGCCAGACGACATAGGGAAACGAGAACAGCACAAGCCAAGGGGCCGCGTCCATGAACAGGTTCATGGAATAATGATAATTTCCGCTCCAGTACCAGCGGGCCAAGCAGTAGAAGATCGCGATCGCCAGCCATGTCGCCCAGAGGCCAGCGATCTTGACGAGGCTGATGTCGAGGACGGCGCGCCATGGCCGGGGGGGTGCCTTCCAGTCGATACCGGTCGATGGATTGCGATGGACCTTGTCCACCAGCAGCGACCACAAGATCATCGGCAGCCCGCAGGCGATTACCGCCGAGAAGCCCGCATTGGGGCCATTCATCCCATAATGCCGCGCCACCATAGCCCAAAGGGCGAGACCGGCCAGTCCGGCGAAGCCTACGCCATGGCTGACGGCAGAGGGGGGACAAGGATCGGTAGCGGAAGACATATCCGGCTTATGCCGGGAAATGGTAAGCAAGCCGTGAAGCCGCCTCAGACGCCGCCCAGCACATTGATGGTAAAGGCCAGAATACCAAGGTTGAACAGGAACGCCGCGAGGCAATGCGCGGTCACCACCTGACGCATGGATGTGCCGGTCACCGTGACATCGGACGTCTGGAAGGTCATGCCGAGGGTGAAGGCGAAATAAAGAAAATCGCTGTAACCGGGCTCCTTCGTGCCGGGGAAGTCGATGCCCTGCTGATCCTTCCCGCGCGGATCGGCGAGGTAGAAGAGATGCGCATAATGCATCGCATAGACTAGGTTGGAAAAGAGCCAGGCAAGCGCCAGCGTCATAAGCAACAGCGCGACGGCCGCTGCGTTGGGGCCGCCATGCTGGCTGACGGCTGCTCCCACCGCGACCAGCACCACCAGCGAGACAATGCCGGTCAAGAGCAGCATCAGTCGGCGGTTGGCATCATTTTCCTGCGCGATCCGGCGCATGCGATCGGGGTCGGCTTTCAGAAGCGGTGCGGCTGCGGCGATGAACGCAAGAGAGGCGCAGTCGAACCCTGCCATCACCGCCTGATGCCAGGGCATCACCCAGCCGAACGGCAGGGCAGTCGCCAACAACGCCAGGAACATGCCGTAACGCCAAGGAAAAACCGGGGACCGGGAGGAAGAAGACTTCATCCGTCCAGAAAGCCGCAAAATGACGGGGCTGGCAAGCGGCGTCAGAGCACCGCCGCCACCAGACCCAGCGCCGCGGCTTCATTCGCTTCGAGATACCAGTTTTCCGGTGCCCGCTTCAGCACTTCGTCGAGCGAGATGCTGGAGCCCAGGATCAGGTTGGAAAAGCCTTCATTCTGGATGGCGATCGACGCCTCTATCTCGTTCAGGGCGGCCCTTAGCGGTGCGATGCAGGTGGACAGCGGGCCTTGAAGGTGGATGTCCTTGGTGATCAGCCGTTCATGGATCATCACCCGCGTGCCACGCGTGAGGTAGCGATTTTCCTTGGCGAAAAAGCCCATGAAGGTCGCCCCCGCCGAATAGACGGCGGTCTTTCCCAAAAACACCAGCCGCCGCGCGGCGCTGAGTTCCGAATGGAATCGGATATCCTCCCCCATCATCCGCGCGATTTCGGGGTCCCCGCCAAGCGTCGAAATTTCCGTCACCACCAGCCCGTCGGAAGGCGCCGCCGCCAGCGCGTCCTTGAAGTAGAGATACATGGACTGGTCGACGGGACCGGACAGGCGGATGGCGGGACAGGCGAAGTCCTGGGGTGAGAGCAAGGGCGCTTGCATCGACATCAATGGGTTCCTGATAGACTAGGGATCGGGCTGCACTACGTCCGGCGGGGGAATTGGTGCCAAGGCAGGCGCGCTTTTGACTGGCGCTGCGCTCAAGAGGCTGTAAAGAACAGATCATGACCAAAGGGTGTGGGGCATGATCGCGAAACTCAAAGGGCGGCTGGATAGCACGGGCACCGACCATGCGATCATCGACGTGGGGGGCGTGGGCTATCTCGTCGGCGCATCATCGCGCACCTTGTCGGCGCTGGGGCCGGTAGGCGAAGCGGTGACGGTGCATACCGAAATGCTGGTGTCGGAGGATTCGATCCGGCTGGTCGGCTTTGCACGCGGCGAGGAACGCGACTGGTTCCGCCTGCTGATCGGCGTGCAGGGCGTGGGATCGCGCGTGGCGCTGGCGATCTTGTCGGCGCTCGAACCGGCCGAACTGCATCGCGCGGTGGCGACCGGGGACAAGGCGATGGTGGCGCGCGCCAATGGCGTGGGGCCGAAGCTGGCGCTGCGGATCGTCAACGAATTGAAGGACAAGATCGGCGCGGCGCCCGGCGCGGGCGGCGTGCTGGGCGCGGGCATCGCGCCCGTCATGGCTGGAGGATTGGGAGCGGATGCGATTTCCGCCCTGCAGAATCTCGGCTTCAAGCCTGCCGAGGCGAGCGGCGCCGTCGCTGCTGCGGAGGAAGAGTTGGGCGATAGCGCGACCCTGGATGCGCTGGTGCGGCTGGCGCTGCGGAAGGCGGCCAAGTGAGCGAGGAACGGTTGATCGCCTCCACGCGCCGGGCGGAGGATGTGGATGCCGCCCTGCGGCCCAAATCCCTGACCGAGTTCATCGGGCAGGAAGCGGCGCGCGGCAATTTGCGGGTCTTTATCGAAGCGGCAAAGCAGCGTGGCGATGCGTTGGATCATGTCCTGTTCTTCGGCCCGCCGGGCCTCGGCAAGACGACATTGGCGCAGATCGTGGCAAAGGAAATGGGCGTCGGCTTCCGCGCGACGTCAGGGCCTGTGATCGCCAAATCCGGGGATCTGGCGGCGCTGCTCACCAATCTGGACGAAGGCGACGTGCTGTTCGTAGATGAGATCCACCGGCTCAACCCGGCGGTCGAAGAAGTGCTCTATCCCGCGATGGAGGACCGCGCGCTGGACCTGATGATCGGCGAGGGTCCGTCGGCCCGGTCGGTGCGGATAGACCTGCCCCGCTTTACCCTGGTCGGCGCAACGACGCGGCAGGGCCTGCTGACGACGCCGCTGCGAGATCGCTTCGGCATTCCGGTGCGGCTGCAATTCTATACCGTCGAGGAACTGGAGCTGGTGGTGCGGCGCGCGGCGCGGTTGCTGGACCTTGGCATCACGTCCGACGGGGCGATCGAGATTGCCCGGCGGTCGCGCGGAACGCCTCGCATCGCGGGGCGGCTGCTGCGGCGGGTGCGCGACTTTGCGAATGTCGCGGGCGTCGAAGCGGTGGATGCCAAGGCGGCGGACGCGGCGCTGAGGCGGCTGGAGGTCGATCAGCTGGGCCTCGACCTGATGGATCGCCGTTACCTGATGATGATCGCCGACATTTATCGCGGCGGGCCAGTAGGTGTTGAGACACTAGCGGCCGGTCTGTCGGAGCCGCGCGACACGATCGAAGAGGTGATCGAGCCTTATCTGATCCAGCTTGGCTTGATCGCCCGCACTGCACGCGGGCGTTGCCTGAATGGGCCAGGCTGGAAGCATCTGGGGCTCAATCCGCCCGCCGGGCTGCAGGACGGTCTGTTCGACTGAAAAATGCGTGACCGCTACGGCAAGGCGCGGCTATAGCGTCGGCAAGGAGTGGATGCGCGCATCGGACGCGCTCTTGAATCAAGGAGTTGCGCTGCTTTGCGGGCGATCGAACAGTATCCCAATCTGGTGACCATGTTCTTCGCCCGGGCGAAGGAAATGGGCGACCTTCCCTTCCTGTGGCGCAAGACGGTCGGCGGCTGGCAATCGCTCAGCTGGACCGAGGTGGCCTTGCAGGTGGCGGGACTTGCCGCCGCGCTCAAGGTGCAAGGGCTGAAGCCGGGCGACCCGGTCATGTTGGTGAGTGAGAACCGCCCCGAATTCTGCATCGCCGACCTTGCCATCATGGCGGCGGGATGCGTGACGGTGCCGACTTACACCACCAACACCACCCGCGATCATCAGCATATCCTGACGGACAGCGGCGCCCGCGCGGTGATCGTGTCGACGGCCAAGCTGGCGCAGACGCTGATGCCCGCCGTGTTGCGATCGCAAGCAAGTTTCATCATCGGAATGGAGCCGCTCCGGGGCGCGCAGGGCGATCTGTCCTGTCATCTGTGGGCCGACATGGTCGCGTCCCGCATCGCTGATCCCGACGCCTGCGCCGCCGAACAGACGGCCGGACGGGATGACCTCGCCTGCATCATCTATACCAGCGGCACAGGTGGTGCGCCACGCGGCGTCATGCAGCATCACGGCGCGATACTGTGCAATATCGAAGGCGCGGGCAGGCTGGTCGCGGAGGATTTCGGCTGGGGGGATGAAGTTTTCCTGTCCTTCCTGCCGCTCAGCCACGCCTATGAACATAGCGGCGGCCAGTTTCTGCCAATCATGCTGGGCGGGCAGATCTATTATGCGGAAGGGCTGGAAAAGCTCGCCAGCAACATAGAGGAAGCGCGCCCGACGATCATGGTCGTCGTGCCCCGCCTGTTCGAAGTGCTGCGCGCCCGGATCATCAAGTCGATCGAGAAGCAGGGCAAGTTCCCCGCCTGGCTGCTGGCGCAAGCGCTGCGGATCGCCGCGAAGGAGCAGAACGGTAACATATCGATCGCCGACCTGCCGATCAAGCTGCTGCTGAACCGGACGCTGAAGCCCAAGATCGCCAAGCGCTTTGGCGGGCGGATGAAGGCACTGGTATCGGGCGGCGCGCCGCTCAATCCGGATGTCGGCCTGTTTTTCGACGCGATGGGGCTGACGCTGTTGCAGGGCTATGGTCAGACGGAGGCGGGGCCAGTGGTCAGCTGCAACCGGCCGCGCGCGGGTATCGCGATGGACACGGTCGGCCCGCCGCTCGACGGGGTGGAGGTCAGGATCGCCGAGGATGGCGAAATATTGGTGCGCGGCGAACTGGTGATGCAGGGCTATTGGCGCAATGCCGCCGAAACCGAAAAGGCGCTGAAGGACGGGTGGCTGCACACCGGAGACATTGGCGAGATCGACGCCAAGGGGCGCATCCGCATCACCGATCGCAAGAAGGACCTGATCGTCAATGACAAGGGCGATAATGTGTCGCCGCAGAAGGTCGAAGGCATACTGACGCTACAGCCGGAGATCGGTCAGGCCATGGTCTATGGCGACCGACGGCCACATCTGGTCGGGTTGCTGGTGCCCGATGCAGAGTGGACACGCGAATGGGCGGCGGCGCACAGCGTTGATGCGGACGACACCGCATCCAACGCCGCCTATCAGGCAGCATTAAGGGCGGCGGTCGATCGGGTGAACGAGGAATTGTCCGTCACCGAACGGGTCCGGCGCATCATCCTGGCGGACGAACCCTTCACCATCGAAAATGGCGAGATGACGCCGTCCATGAAAATCCGCCGCCACGTCATCAAGGCGCGCTATCAGGAACGGCTGAACGCGCTCTACAAGGGCTGACCGTCAGCGGCCGGGGGTGCGATAGGGCGTGAATGACCCCAGCGCGCAACCGCCGGTGATCGACCCGGTGACCAGATCGGCGCTCCGCGCGAGATCGCCCCGGCAATATTGCGAACCTGTCGGCTTGATGATGAGGGTGTCGCCCCTCCCCAACCCGGTGCAACTGCCGATCAGGTCGTTGCGATAGATCAGCCGCCCACTCACCCGGTACAGCAACACGCTTTCGCTGACAGCGGTGAGGCTGGAGCCCGGATAGCGGCTCACGCAGTTGACTGGCTCGCCCGCGACCTTGCCTTCCAGTGCAGCCTCAAGCCGGGCCGCTTGCTTCTCCGTAAGGCGCGGGAGCTCGCTACCGCCTGCGCACGCTGCCAGCATCAGTGGCACCAGACATATCGATGCACGCATGGCAATCCTCCTGTACATCTCTCCATAAATGGAGACGTCGGCGTAACGCCCGAACCGTCAGGCGGTATCCTTGGCCTTGCGGCGGCGAGCCAGCTCATCCGCGTCGCTCGCGCGCATGAAGATGTTGGTCGCGCGCTCCAGTCCGATGGTCGTGGGCACCGTGGCCTCGCCGCGTGCACGGGCAGCATCGACCTGCACCATGCGGTCGGCGAGTGCTTCATTGTCCGGCTCGATCGTCAGGCCAAAACGGCCATTGCCCTGCGTATATTCATGGGCGCAATAGACCATCGTGTCATCCGGCAACGCTGCGAGCCGAACCATGTTGGCGAACATCTGATCCGCCGTCCCTTCGAACAGCCGCCCACAACCCATGGCGAACAACGTATCGCCGACAAAGATGATGTGATCGCCAGCCAGATGATAGGCGATATGCCCCGCCGTATGGGCGGGCACCTCCATCACGGTGGCGACATGATCGCCGATGCGAACCTCATCCCCTTCCCCCACTGGGCGGTCGAGCGTGCCGATCTTGGCCGCCTCTGCGGTCGGCCCGGTGATCCGGCAGCCGGTCGCCGCCTTTATCGCCGCGTTGCCGCCCACATGATCGCCATGCCAATGCGTGTTCCAGATCTGGCTGATGGTCCAGCCCCGCTCGGCCGCCGCCGCCAGCACAGGGTCCGCCACCGCCGGGTCGACCACCACGGTCTCGCCACTGGCATCATCGTGCAGCAGCCAGACATAATTATCGGACAGCACCGGGATTCGGACAACGCTCAACATGGGCTTACCAGACGCCGGTATTGGGCATCGACGCCCAAGGTTCGGCAGGATCGAGATAGCCATCCTGCAACAATTCTATCGAGATATTGTCGGGCGTGCGGACAAAGGCCATGTGGCCGTCGCGCGGGGGGCGGTTGATGGTCACGCCCGCATCCATCAGCCGCTGGCACACGTCATAGATATTATCGACGCGATAGGCGAGATGGCCGAAATTCCGACCTTCGCCATAGCTTTCCGCTGGCCTGCCATCTTCCGGTGGCCAGTTGTAGGTCAGCTCCACCTGAGCATCCTCATCCCCCGGCGCGGCGAGGAACACGAGCGTGTAGCGCCCATTTTCATTGTCGAAGCGTTTCTGCTCCTCAAGCCCCAACAGCTTGAAGAAGGCGACCGTGCGGTCAACGTCAGTCACGCGGATCATGGTATGCAGATATTTGGTCAAGCGGTCGCTCCGTTCGTCGCTATCAAGCAACGGTTCATCTCGGCAATGGCAGGAATGATCTCAAGATAGGGCGGCGCAGGCGTGGATGGAAGAGGAGACGCGAATGGCAATCGAGTATCGCGACAAGGTGCTGCTGGGCTGTGCCGGGTTGCTGGCGCTGGGGCTGGTCAGCGGCGGCTATCTGCTGGGTGACGGGCTGAAGCGCGCAAAGGCTGCGGACCGATCCGTCACGGTCAGGGGTCTGGCCGAGCGGAATGTTACGGCCGACCTTGCGACCTGGTCGATCAGCTATGCCGCGACCGGTTTCGACCTGCCCGCCGTGCGAGCCGAGATAGACAATAATACGCGAGAGCTGAGGGCCTATTTCACGAGCCTCGGCTTCAAGCCGGAGACGCTGACCCCTACGGGCGCGGGCGTCAATCAATATATCAACAACGGCGTCAACACGATCACTATCACTCAACGTATGTTGTTGCGCACGACCGACATCGCACGCGCTCAGAAAGCAGTCGCGCAGCAGTTCGACCTCGTCCGGCGGGGCGTCACGCTCCAGGAAGGTTCCGGCATGCGCTACAGCTTCACAAAGCTCAACGACGTCAAGCCGCCCATGGTGGCCGCCGCGACCCGCGATGCCCGCGCCGCAGCCGAACAATTCGCGCGCGACAGCGGGGCAAGCGTCGGCGGCATCAAGAGCGCCACCCAAGGCTATTTTTCCATCGATCCACGCGATGGAGAGGCGGACGGATCGAGCGACACGCCCTACAAGAAGGTCCGCGTCGTCACGACGGTCGACTTCTACCTTAAATAGGCGGGTTCAGGCGGGCGGCAGCCGGGTGAGATTATCGGCAGCCGCCTTGCCCGCCGACGATTGCGGCGCGAGCTTGACTGCTCTTTGCCAGGCCGATCGAGCGATGTCGGCATGATCGGTCAGGACAGCGATATTACCCTCCTCCAAAGCCACCGACGCGTCATCGGGAGAGAGCTGCACCGCCCGCGCGATATGCGCCTGCGCCAGCTTCAACTCCCCCGCGCGGCGGGCGAGCGTGGCCGAGAGCAGCCACGCCAGCGGGTCCTGCGGCACCTGCGCCAGAGCCACATCGAGCGAATCGCGCGCTTCCTTGACCTCACCCAGCGCGACGAGGGCGCGGGCGCGATCGAGATGGGTTTCGCCTTTTTCCACGCCGTCGGGCAGGCCGCGCGCCAGTGCCGCGTCGAAACTGGTGCGCGCCTTGGCGGGATCGCCCGCCGCCAGCGCGGCATTACCGGCCTGCGCCCATAAGCGCGCGCTCTGCGCCATTTCACCGCTGCGCTCGGCCTCATCAGCAGCTTGTTCAAAAGACACAATCGCGGGCGCCCACCGCTCCGCCCGGGCATAGGCGAAACCCATGCAATGGCGCGCGTAGAAGCTGCCCCCTTCCAGCCGCCATTTCTGCGCGAACGCGACGCCCTGCTCAGGCGATTGAAGCGCCTCGTCGAGACAGGCCTGGAAAGGCTTGGCATATTTTTCCGGAACGGGAATGCGACCGTCAGCAGCGGGGCTTGGTGCGGGCGCCTGCGCCTCCTTCTTGGGCCGGTTCATCACCGCCTCAATTTCCGGATCATAGGCTTGCGGCGTCAACAGCAGCAGCGGGAGGAAAAAGCTCATCAAAGATTGTCCAAAAGACTGCCGAGAGTGCGGATCAGCAATGCAATGTCGCCATCGCGCGACAGGCGATGGTCGCCATCCTTAATCAGCAGCGTCTGCACGTCATATGAATGCAGGCGCTGGGCCAGCCGCAGCGCGGACTGCCAAGGGACGTCCCGGTCCTCCTGCCCTTGGAGCAGCCGCACAGGGCAATCGATGGCGACAGGACCGTTCAACAGGCGCAGCGCCTGCCCCGACTGCCAGAAGGCAAGCGTCGTCACCAGCGGCTGATCGCCATAGGGCGTGGGTTCGGTCAGCCGCCCCTGGGTGGCCAGCAAAGCCTTGTCTGCGTCGCTAAAGCCCCATTCGGTGAAATCCGGCGCGGCCGCGATGCCGACCAGCCCGACAACGCGGTCAGGGCGAGCCAGCGCGATGAGCAGGGCAATCCAGCCCCCCATGGACGACCCCACCAGCAGCAACGGCCCTTCCGTCAAGGCATCGACCAGCAGCAGCGCGTCGTCGCGCCAGCTGGCGAGCGTGCCATCCTCAAAACGGCCTTCGCTGGCGCCGTTGCCGCCATAGTCGAGCCGCAACATGGCCCGTCCCGTCTCCGCCGCCCAGGTATCGATGGCCACCGCCTTGCCCCCTTCCATGTCGGACATGTAGCCCGGCAGAAAGACCATGGTCGGCCCGGCACCCGCGCGATGCCGGTAGGCGAGCCGGACCCCATCGGGACGGGCGAACAGCGCGAGCGGCGCGGCTTGGAAGGGGGCTATCGGCTGTCTCCACTGGCGATCAATGCGTCCTGCCTGATGCAATAGACGCTGACGCGCAGAAAACCAGAAAGGAAGAAAAATAATGCCCGCCACGGAATTGACAGTGTGAGGACCAACGGCTAATCGCGCCGTCCTACCCCGTGCCCAGATGGCGGAATTGGTAGACGCACCAGCTTCAGGTGCTGGCGATCGCAAGGTCGTGGAGGTTCGAGTCCTCTTCTGGGCACCATTTTTGGACGCTAAAGGCGCCAAGCGAGCGACTGATTTTACAGCGCTTTCGACAGAAAATTGCCGGACGCTGTCCCGCGAAATCCAATTATAATCTCCAGTAATATATCGCTTTTGATGATCCTTCCGGCGGTGCGGGCGGTACCCGGCTTGACCAAGCAGGACTTTTCGCGACCATGCTGTTAATCGTCGAACCAGCGTATCGACATTGGAAAGCAGCATGGATCAAAGGACCGGACGTCGGACGTTCATCGCCGGAGCGACCACGTTGACGCTGTTCCCGCACTTGGCCGTAGCGGCGCAACGGCCAGAGGCACCTGCGCCAAAAGCCATGCCCCTGATGCCCCGGCCGGTTGACGGCGACGGGCCGGGGTTCAGATCCTTGTTTGACGGTCACACTCTGGCGGGCTGGCGCGGTGATCCGCGATACTGGCGCGTGGAAGACGGCTGCATAGTTGGCGAAGTGACGCCGGACACACTGCTTCGGAGCAACACTTTCCTGATCTGGGAAGGCGGGAGGCCCGAGGATTTCGAATTGAAGGCGGAGTATCGGATCACCCCTGAAGGCAATAGCGGCGTCAATTACCGCAGCACCGTTGTCAAAGACGCGATCACGCCTACCAATCGCTTCGCCATGTCGGGGCTACAGTTTGATATCGACGGCCGGAATCTCTTCACGGCCATGGTCTACGAGGAACGGGGGCGCGGCTTTATCGCCCGCCGTGGTCAGTTTGCGCGAACAACGTCACCGCCGTCGCAAATAATTGGTTCCATTGGTGAGCCCGGTCCTCTGAAAGCAGCGATCAAAGCTGAATGGAACGAAGCCCATATCATCGCCAAGGGTCCGGCCATCTATCATCTGTTGAACGGCCAATTGATGGCGGCCGCGATCGATGAGTCGGCGGATCGTCGGCGCAAGGGCGAAATCGGGATGCAGGCGCACGTAGGTCCGCCGATGAAGGTGGAATTCCGCAACATCCGGTTGAAGCTGCTGTAGCGCAATCCGTGAAGGGATCGGCTATGGAAGCGTCGGCGTTGGCGCTTATCCGATCATCATCAGGCTGGCATTACCTCCAGCAGCGGTCGTGTTGATGGAGATCGACACCTCTTCAAGCAACCAATCGCAATGATAGGCAAGGGGCTGGTCCGGCTCAGCTGCATGAACGGAAATGATAGGCCCCGGCATCGCTGTGACTTCCGCCAGGGCTCGGGCAACGGCTGCCTCGTCTCCTTCCACCAGCGCAACTGCATAAGGCCCGTCAGGCAGGCCAGCGAATGCAGCGGCGACATTTGGGGGCAAATCGTCGGGAAGCGCCTCCGCAACCACGCCCCGGTTCCCGGTCGCAAGGATGGCGGCCATCTGTTCGAACAAGCCATCCCGGCTCTGCGGTATCATCAACACCTGACCACGGGGATGCAGGGTGTAAAGATTACGTTCCCCGACTGGTCCGGCGAGCGCGCGTTCCGCTCCCAAAGCAGAGGCGGCGGCATAGTTGCGCGCTTTCGCTGCGCTGCCCATTTCGCCCTTTGCTTCCAGCCAGTTCGCGAAATCATGGATGGGTGAAGCCGGATGCCGCGACTTCCATCCGAAAGCGGATGGGCGCGTCACCAGCCGATTAAGATAAAGCGGCCCACCAGCCTTGGGTCCCGTTCCAGAGAGCCCACAGCCCCCGAACGGCTGGACGCCGACAACTGCGCCGATCATGTTGCGGTTCACGTAAAGGTTGCCCGCCCTCACCCGCGATGTGACATAAGAGATGGTCTCATCGAGCCGGGTGTGAAGGCCGAAGGTCAGCCCATAGCCGGTGGCGTTGATCGAATCGATCAGCGCGCCCAACCGCTCCCGGCGAAAACGCACGACATGCAGGACCGGGCCGAAAACCTCCTGCTCCAGTTCGCCTATATCATCGATCTCGATAATCGTTGGCGCAACGAAGGTGCCGTGTGCCGCCTCGGCAGGCAGGGTGAGTTGATCAACCCGTTTTCCGCGCTCGCGCATTCTGGCGATGTGCTGATCGATCGTCCTCTTTGCTGCCTGCGTGATCACCGGGCCGATGTCCATCCTCAGCGCATCGGTGCTGCCAACGCGCATTTCCCGTAACGCGCCCTTGAGCATCAGGAGAATGCGATCCGCCACCTCATCCTGCAGACAGAGTATGCGCAGCGCGGAACAGCGCTGACCCGCGCTGTCGAATGCGGAGACCAGCACGTCCGCTACCACCTGTTCGGCCAGAGCGGACGAGTCGACGATCATCGCGTTCTGCCCGCCCGTTTCAGCGACAAACGGAATAGGGCGGCCTGCGGGTGAAAGCCTCTTGGCAAGTTGGCCCTGAATCAGTCGCGCGACGGCGGTCGATCCTGTGAACATGACGCCGGCGGTTTCCGGCGCCGCCACCAGAGCGCTGCCCAAGGCACCATCGCCGGGCGCCAATTGAAGAGCATGCCGGGGCACGCCCGCCTCATGCAGCAAGCGCACGGCCTCCGCCGCGATCAGTGGCGTTTGGACTGCGGGTTTTGCCAGCACCGGATTGCCTGCAACCAGAGCGGCGGCGACCTGACCGGTGAAGATCGCGAGGGGAAAATTCCACGGACTGATGCACAGGATCGGTCCCAGAGGCTCCTGCCCGGCGCCGATATTGGCCCGTGCTTGCGCCGCATAATAGCGGAGGAAATCGACCGCCTCGCGAACCTCCGCGATCGCGTTGGAAAGAGATTTTCCGGCTTCGCGGATCAACAGGCCGAGCAGGATGGGCATGCGCGCCTGCATCGCGTCGGCGGCGCGTTCTAGAATGGCTGCGCGCTCCTCCACCGGCCTGCTACCCCAATCGGCTGTCGCGGCACGGGACATGAGGGCAGCGGCATCCTCGGTCGCCAGTTCCACCACCGTGCCGACCCTGTCCCGATGATCGGCTGGATTACGTATGGCGCGCGCCTCCCCTGAACCGAAGGTCGGCGCCGCCCTCCACTCGATCGCGGCGCTATCGCGAAGGGCCTGCGACAGGGCGGCGAGCGTGCCTTCATCGCTAAGGTCGAAGCCCGTTGAATTGCGGCGGTCGGGATACAGATCGGTCGGCAGGACGATCAGGTCATGCTTCGCGCCGGGATGGGGCATGGCACGGACCACCTCGGCCGGATCAGCGATCAGATCCTCGACCGAAACCGTCGGGTCCGCGATACGATGGACGAAGGAAGAGTTGGCGCCATTCTCAAGCAAGCGGCGGACCAGATAGGCTAGCAGCGTCTCATGCGTGCCAACCGGCGCATAGATGCGGCACGGGCGGTCGAGATTTTCCTTGCCCACGACCTGTTCGTATAGCGGCTCTCCCATGCCGTGCAGGCACTGAAATTCATATTGGCCGACGCTGAAATCCGGCCCGGCAATGCGGTAAATGGTCGCGAGGGTCTGCGCATTATGGGTCGCAAATTGCGGAAAGATCGCATCGGGGGCCGCAAGCAGCTTTTTTGCGCAAGCGATATAGGCGACATCGGTGTGCGCCTTGCGCGTGTAGACCGGGAAGTCGGCAAGGCCGTCCACCTGGGCGCGCTTGATCTCCGCGTCCCAATAGGCGCCCTTCACCAGACGGACCATCATGCGGCGTCCTGCACGCCGGGCAAGATCGATGATCCAGTCGATGACGAAGGGGCAGCGCTTGCCATAGGCTTGAATGACGAACCCCAGGCCATCCCATCCTGCCAATTCCGCGTCTGTCGCCAGACTTTCGAGAAGGTCAAGGGAGAGTTCGAGCCGGTCCATTTCCTCGGCATCGATGTTGAGGCCGATATCATAGCTTTTGGCGAGCAGAGCCAGTTGCCGCACGCGGGGCAGCAATTCCCCCATCACCCGATCCGCCTGAGAGCGGGCATAGCGGGGATGCAGCGCCGAAAGCTTGATCGAGATGCCGGGGCCTTCATACACGCCGCGTCCGCGCGCCTCCTTTCCGATCGCGTGAATGGCACGCTCATAATCGGCATGATAGCGGTCGGCATCGGCCCCGGTCGTCGCCGCCTCACCCAGCATGTCGTAGCTGTAGCGGAAGCCCTTCGCTTCCAGCCTGCGAGCTCGCTTCAATGCCTGCTCGATCGTCTCGCCCGTGACGAACTGTTCGCCCATCATCCGCATGGCGAGATCGACACCGCGACGGATCACCGGCTCCCCCGCGCGCGCCACCAGCCGGGTCAGCGCGGCGCCCAGCCCATCATCATCGACGCTGCCGACCAGCTTACCGGTCACGACCAGGCCCCATGTCGCGGCGTTGACGAACAGTGATTTGCCACCGCCCAGATGCGATCCCCAATCGCCCTCAGAAAGCTTGTCGCGGATCAATGCGTCGCGTGTCGTCTGATCGGGGATACGCAGCAAGGCTTCGGCGAGGCACATCAGCGCCACGCCCTCTTCACTGGAAAGTGAATATTCCTGGATCAGCCCTTCCACGCCGTTGCCCCTGTGGTTGGCGCGGAGCGTGGTCACGAGCAGGCGGGCGAGTTTTCTGATCGCTTCGCGATCCGATGGCTCAAGAGTCGCGGCTTCCAGCAGCGGCGCGATGCACGCGGGCTCTTCCCGCCGGTAGGCGGCGGTGATCGCTCGCCGAAGAGGTGACTGGGGACGTATGGGCGGCGCAAAGCCTTGGAAGGGCACGCGTCGGGTCATGGCAGCTCCAACTACCCTCCATCATTGGGCCTAAGAATCGCATATATGGATGGATTGACCCAATTCAGCATCCCGGTCGGGGAAAAGCTGGAAAATCACTCTATCTGGACTTGTTCGCCGCCTTCAATCGACGGAAATATCAGACAAACCGCCCCGTCCCATGATCATGTGTTGATAAGTGTCCACAAAATTCTTATGCATCCGGCGGGCACGCTACTTCCCTGCACGGATGAGGGTAAGTCGATCCCCACATTCTGCGCGTAATGGTCGTCGGGCGCATATCCATCTCCGGGACGGCCGAAATGTCAGTTTCTAAAAGATCGGAAGCACGAAGATAATGTACGATCCCAGAGAAAATGCTGCAGCTGATATTGCAGCTCACCTCCACTCCTTCACGAATTTGGCGACCCATCCTGAGGTCGGTCCCCTCGTTATAACAAAGGGCGACGGCGTCTTCGTGGAAGATGATCGGGGGAACCGCTATCTTGAAGCTGTATCAGCGCTGTGGTGCGCCTCTCTGGGCTTCAGCAACGAGCGTCTGGCCAAGGCGGGCAGCGAAGCGCTGCGTGGATTACCCTATTATCACACCTTCACCGGCCGTTCCAATCCAGCCGTGATCGCGCTGGCCAACAAGCTGCTGTCGATCGCGCCCGTGCCGATGTCGAAGGTGTTCTTCGCCAACAGCGGATCTGAAGCAAACGACTCTGCTGTGAAGCTGATCTGGTATTATCATAATGCCATCGGCAAGCCGGAGAAGAAGAAGATCATCGCCCGGCGCAACGCCTATCACGGCGTTACCGTGGCGTCGGCCAGCCTGAGCGGGCTTGTCACCAATCATCGCGATTTCGACCTGCCCATCCATAATATTCTGCATACCGATTGCCCGCATTACTTCCGCTACGCCGAACCGGGCGAAAGCGAAGAGGATTTCGCGACTCGCCTCGCCGACAATCTTGAAAAGCTCATTCTGGAAGAAGGTCCGGAGACGGTCGCCGCCTTCTTCGCCGAACCAGTCATGGGTGCGGGCGGGGTGCTTACGCCGCCGGCTACCTATTTCGAAAAGGTCCAGAAGGTACTGGCGAAATATGACGTGCTTCTCGTCGCGGACGAAGTGGTGTGCGGCTACGGCCGGACGGGGGAGATGTTCGGTTCGACCACTTTCGGCATGAAGCCCGATATCCTCACCACGGCGAAGGGGCTGTCATCTGGTTATGCACCGATCTCCGCCGTGATGGTGAATGAGAAGGTCTATGCGCCGATCGCCCGGAACAGCGGCACCATCGGCACCTTCGGCCACGGCTTCACCTATTCGGGCCATCCGGTGAGCTGCGCCATCGCGCTGGAAACGCTCAAAATCTACGAAGAAGATAATGTCGTCGGCCACGTGCAGTCGTTGATGCCGCAATTCTCGAAGGCGCTGCGCAGCTATGAAGGCCGCAAATATGTGGGCGAAGTGCGTGGGGTCGGCCTGGTCGGCGCTATCGAGCTTTATGCCGATCCTGAAAACCGGACCAGCTTCGACCCCGCAGTAAAGGCCGGGTCGCGCTTGGTCGAAATCGGGCTGACGCAGGGCCTGATCGTACGGGCGCTAGGCGATACGATCGTCTTCTGCCCGCCGCTTATCATCACCGCCGAAGAGCTTGACGAGCTGTTCGCTCGGTTCGAACGTACGATGGCTATCTTCGAAGAAACCATCGGCTGACAGTCCGGCATCGGAGCAACTGCCGCACGACGCAGCGGTTGCTCCGGTCCGGCCCCGGTTGCCGCGCGGCTCACCCCGCGTCAGCGAAGCGCGACAAACAGTGCCGCGAAAAACAGGAATGCAGCGGTCCACCGGTCCAACCGCCAGCGCGGCGGCGCCATCTTCTGGGCGGCGACCAGGCATGTGAAAAATGCGATCAAGGCGAGATTCATGACGCCGCCCACAAACAGCAGCAGCATCAGCGCCCAGCAGCAGCCCAGACAATAAAGTCCATGCCGCATGCCGATCTGGAACGCGCCACCTGCACCGGGGCGCCAGTAGCGATGAATGAAGATGAGCGGCGACTGGCAGTTTTCCAGGCAACGATGCTTGGCGGGCGTCAATTCATAGAGAGCCGCCACCAGCAACAGGCCAGCAGCGCCCATGCGGCCACCCAGAGACAGCGTCGCGGCTGACAAATAGCCACCATGCAACAGCAGGGCCTGTGCGCCAGCCGCGATCGCTGAAAAACCTGTCCATATGAGCAGATAAGAGCCCATGACCATAAGGCTGTGCAGCAAACGCGCATAGTCACTGGTCGCTCGATCAATCCGCGCATGCAGCAATATCATGGGCGCGGCGGAAGGAAGCATCATGGCGACCATCATGATCGACCACATGGCGAAGGCGGCGAGAAAATAGCTGGGCGACAAGGGCTGGATGGCCATGGGCATCGCGCCCATCGGCATGTCCGCCATTCCTTCCCCCGCCATGTCCCCCATTGAGGCGTCCGGCGTGGAAATGAGCCACATCCAGGCCATCATCACCAGCAGCAGCAGCGCCGCTCCGACGATCAGGTTGTTTCGCGACAATAGCTGATGGACAACAGAAGGGGTGCCGTCTGGTGGTGGCACCGGCCTAATGGACAACGCCACTCTCGGTCAGGTGAAGCTCGGCGAACTGCGCATGGGAATCGCTGAGCTGCACATCGACCGGCCCCTGGGTTTTCGCCCAACCGCGACCGACCTCGCACACATCATATTCAAAACCCTGGGGCAGGTTGATGCGCGCGCGATGCGCTTCTCCCGTCACCGGATTGACGATCGGTTCGCCACGCGCGTCGATCCAGCCGGGAACATTCAGCCGGGCGGATCGGCCGTCAATGTCCACCCGTAGGTCGATGGGCGCGAATACGGGATCGTGCACCTTGGTGTAGGTCGTGGCAAAAACCTGGAAGAAGGTGGCGCCAGGCACAGTGTCCAGCCCGCTCATGATGCGCAGCAACGCTTCTCTCTGCGTCGGGTCCGCCCGCTCATCGACGATCGGAACGGCTTCGCCCATGCCTTCATGGATCGGCCCCGGCCAGGCGACGATCAGGCCGATGCGTAAGCCCGACAGGTCGGTGTCATCATGATGACCCTGTTCGATGTCGATCGCCGCAACGGCCTGACAATGGCCATGCGTCGGCAACGCATTGAACTGGCAGGGACAACCATAGGCGCAATTGCAGTGGACAAATTCCTTGCCCTTGATGGTCCAGCGCGTGGCCATGGGACCTCTCCCGCCTTGAGTCTTGGACGGGGTCAGCATAGCAGCTTTTGCTGTTGTTCAACAGGCCGAAGCCTGCCCTGCCTTGGGCTTCTGAGGCTCCTGCGTTTGCGCGCAGGAGCATCATTCAGAATTTATGAGGGGGTGACCGCAGCCCTTTTCGGGCGACGATCCAGTTCAGGCACGGCTAAGCGGCATGGCAGCCATTTCAAGCGGCGGCAGCTGCGCGGGATGGGGGATCGTCACCTCCACTGGCACTACCGGCTCTACCTCCGGCACCCGTCCACGCATTCCATGATTGGCTGCCCAGATCGCAGCCTGGGTGCGGTTCTTGACGCGCAGCTTGCGCAGCACCGCCTTCACATGGACCTTCACCGTCGCCTCGCTGATTTCCATTCTCTTGGAGATCACCTTGTTGGGGCACCCCATGATTAACCAGCGCAGAATTTCCAGCTCGCGATCCGACAGGCTGGCGGCATCGACTGGCCGTTCAACCTCCAGCGCGTCCGTGAGTGTCGGTCGCGACTGCAATTCATCGGCGAGTTGCGGTGGGAGCACCCGTTCGCCCATCGCCACCAGATGCAGCGTCGCCACCAGGCGGTCGCAGCTGATTTCCTTGATGATATAACCCATTGCACCAAGCCGGAAGGCCTTCAGCATCGTCTGGAAATCGAACCGGTCGGACAGAACCACCAGATAGGAACAGGGAAATCGCCGTTGAAGGACGGCGACGCTGTCCGCATCAAGTTCTTCGGTTCCATTATCGACCAGGAGCAGCGACGGTCCGGTATCTTCTTCCGGCACCTCCGCCTTCTGGAGTGCAGCGGCAATATTGGGATATTGGTTAACCCGGAAATCTCGTTCAGTGAGAATCCGGCTCAGCCCTTCTCTAACAATTGCATTACCGCACAACAGACGCACATTGACTGGGTAAGCCATTGGGTATTCCCCTCATGATCCCTTCCACCTTCGTTAGCAGGCCCCAAACGAAGCGTGAAAGACCAGTTTCCAAATGCCTGCAGTGCGACCCTTTCTTTTCGTTTCAATAAGTTATGACTAGCATATTTGCGCGACAAGAGTCCTGAACTGCTCGCGGAAATTTGGGGTTAGTGTCAGAATTCGCTAACGAACTGTTAATGCGTTATATTCTGACTTTAACCTTATGTAGTATGCCGTACGTGCAGAGCGAGATATACTACTTTAGTCTTACGGCCGACGACACTGATCAAGCATATGCCTGAGCCGTCGCCGTTGCGAGTCTCTATTTGTTAACGCGGAAAATTAACCATGTTTCCAAACGAGTCCAATGACTTGGATCGCCGGAATTTTTTGATGTCGCCGCTGCTGGCGCGCAAGCCTGCTCGAGACTCGCGAAGGCGGGGCTTTCTTGCCACAGCCGCCAGGGGGAATCCGGTAATAAGGCTTCCGCTAAAAGGGAGCGTTGACCCCGGACAGTCTTGCTATCCTGTCTTCAGGAACCGTTAGGACCGCCACCGCCGGTATTGCTGCCGCCACCGCCGCCGCCCATGCCATCGGCTCCCACCGTGCCGATGTTCCCGAAAATCTCGTCGAACAGGCTGCGATGACGGCCAAGGGTCGGCGTCTTGTCGCCCGCAGGCGATATCTTGGCGACCTGCTCAAGCCCCATGCGATCCACGGCAGTCACATTGCCCGCCGGGTCGAAACGGACATGCAACACGGTCTGGGCCACGGGCTTGGGATTGGAGAAGGCAAGCGCCCGCATGTCGCGCGACACATAATACCAGTCCTGATCACCGAATTGCGCGGTGAAGCTGGGTCGGCCCAGCGTTCCTTCAACGGAGGCACGGTTGTCGATGCCCGGCTGGATCGAATCGACCAACAGCTTGTCCACCTGATAGCCCTGATGCGTCCGGATGCGGGTGCAGGCGGATGTGCCGAAGACCAGCGCGCCAAGGCCGACGGCGAGCAACAGATGTCGGCTGAACTGACGCATGAACTTCTCCTGCCGGGACAGGCCCCGGGAAAACGCGAAAACCAAAGCCGCCATTGCATCGCGCGGCCCGCCGATCAATATGGAAATGCGCGACCCCCGGCAAGGGGGCCTCCGCTCAGCTCAGCCAGGAAACTGCTTCGACATGCCAAACCTATTCCAGCGCCTGTTCGCGCGAACCGATCCCAAGGAAGCGATGCAGCTGCTCTATCAGGCCATCGTCCACGAGGGGCGTCAGCCGCACTGGTATATGGAAGGCCAGGTCCCCGACACCATGGACGGCCGGTTCGACATGATCGTCGCCATCCTCGCGCAGGTGCTGATGCGGATGGAAGCGATCGGCGCCGCGCAGGAGAGCGTTTGGCTGACGGAATTATTCGTCGATGACATGGACGGCCAGCTGCGTCAGGAAGGCGTGGGCGACGTCGTGGTGGGCAAGCATATCGGCCGGATGGTGAGCGCGCTGGGCGGCAGACTGTCAGCCTATAAAGCTGCACTACTGGGCGAGGCGGAGCTGCGGGAAGCGCTGGAGCGCAACCTGTATCGTCGCGCGACGCCGGGTGATGGTGCGATCAATCATGTCGAATCTCGCTTGCGATCGCGCTGGGTTCGGCTTTCCGCGTTGCCGCTGGACGCATTGCTGACCGGAGATATTGGATGAGCAACCCTGCACCCGAATTCTCTCGCCCGGTGCGCGCTGATCAGATCGTGCGGCATGCGCAAGGAGTGACGATCACCGCCGACGCCAACGAGCGGGAAGCACTGGCGAAGCGTTTCCATCTGCTTTCGCTCAGCCGCCTTGAAGCCGATTATACGCTGAGCGAAAATGATAGCGGCATCGAAGCACGCGGGCGCGTGCGGGCGGAACTGGCCCAGCCCTGCGTCGCTACCGGCGTGGCCGTGCCCGAGAAGATCGACACCGAATTCCTGCTGCGCTTCGTCGCGGAGCGCGGCGATGAAGGCGATGACGAAGAGATGGAGATCGATTCGGAGGATTGCGACATCATCGGCTTTGATGGGCAGACAATCGACATGGGGGAAGCGGTCGCCGAAACTATGGCCTTGGCCATGGCGCCCTATCCCCGTTCTGCCGACGCAGACTCCTATTTGCGGGAAGCGGGCGTCCTTTCGGAAGAACAGGCCAGTCCTTTCGCTGTCCTCCAGTCTTTGAAGGACAAGAAGTCCTGACCTGACGACGCCTTCCGCGTTTTGCTTTCGTTCTTGCTGTGGCATAAACCCCTGCCATGGATTCCGGGCCGCGCAAGATCATCCATATCGACATGGATGCCTTTTATGCGTCGGTCGAACAGCGCGACGACCCAACCTTGCGGGGCAAGCCGATCGCCGTGGGCGGCGGCGGCCCGCGAGGGGTCGTTGCCACCGCCAGCTATGAGGCTCGCACATTTGGCGTGAAATCGGCCATGCCCGGCGCGCGGGCGCGGCGGCTCTGTCCGGACCTTCTGTTCGTGAAGCCTCGGTTCGAGGTCTATCGCGCCGTTTCGGCTCATGTGCGGGAGATTTTCGCCCGCTTCACCGACATCATTCAGCCGCTGTCGCTTGATGAGGCTTATCTCGATGTCACGGTGAACAAGCCGGGCCTGGCCTCCGCAACGGTCATCGCCCAGGAAATCCGGCGCATGATCCACGAAGAAACGGGCCTCACCGCCTCGGCGGGCGTATCCTACAACAAGCTGATAGCCAAACTCGCTTCAGATCAGAACAAGCCGGACGGCATTTGCGTCGTGCGACCCGGCGAAGGAGCAGGCTTCATGGCGGAGATGCCTGTGCGACGCATCCATGGCGTGGGGCCGGTGACGGCACGGCGGATGCAGGCGTTGGGGATTGAAACCGGCGCCGACCTTCGCGCCCGCGACCTGCCTTTCCTTCAGCAGCATTTCGGCAGCGCCGCTCCCTTCTATTATCGTGCCGCGCGCGGTGAAGACGATCGGCCGGTCCACGAGCGGCAGGAAAGGAAGTCCGTCAGCGTTGAGGACACATTTTTCGACGACCTGATAACGCAGGACGCGCTGGTCACAGAAATAGACCGTATCTCGCAAAGCCTCTGGGGAAGGATCGAGAATAGCGGCGCCTATGGCCGCACCATCGTCCTGAAAATCAAATTTGCCGATTTCCGAATCATCACCCGGTCGAAAAGCATGGGCGCCCCAGTACGGTCGCCCGACTTGCTGGCGGAAACGGCGCGTGCCCTGCTACTCGCCCAGCTGCCGCTACCCATGGGGGCTCGGCTGCTGGGTCTTGGGGTGCATAATCTCGACGCCGAAGAGCCGGTCGAGGGAGGCCAGCAGCTCAGCTTTGTCCTTTAAACCAGATCAGAAGGGCAGCCAGTTCCGCTTTTCCGTGAACTTCATGTAGCCAGCATTGATGCCCAGCCGATAACCCACGCCCAGGCGGATCGGGATCAGCACGACGCTGCCCCAACGCAGGTAGCTGGCTGTGAAGCCACCGACGAGATAGGCCGTGCCTTCGGCAGCGGGGAAGCGGTGATAAAGGTCCTGCGTGTCGTAGAGATTATAGACCAGGACGAAGGTGTTGGACGCATTGCCGCCCACATCGAAGCCGATGGATGGCCCGGTCCAATACACCTCCCGCTTGCCTTCCACCTTATGGTTGAGCGTGCCGGATCCATAGCGCAAGCCAACGACAAAGGCGCCGGATGCTTCCCGACCGGCAATATAGGCGTTGGGACGTCCCTGATCCTTCAGGATCTTCTCGATCATGCCGGCAAGCCCCTCGGCCCCCTTGCCAAAGACGCCCTCGGCCGCCCCGATCAGGTCATCTTCCTGATAGGATTCGCTCGGGCTCAAGGCGGCGGGGGGCGAGTTGGACGTTACCGGCGCGCCGGTGGCGGTGCTGTTCGCCGCAGGCGGGGCATAATCCGGCGCCGTATTGCTGGGGGGCGGAACGCTGTGGTCGACGCCGGGGTCGGTGGGGGTGCTGTTCGCGGGCGGAACGGGCGCGAGGTCCGCGTCGATCGCGGTATTGGGATCGACCGTGCGCACCTGCGCAGTCGCAACAATTGGACTGAACGCCATGCCCGCGGCGGCAAATGCCATCGCACCCCGCCGCACATTGCGAGCCGCCGCACGCCTTAAAATCCCGATCATGCCCGCTACTCCCCGAATTTTCCGCTCTTCGACCAACTATCAGATTATCGGAAAGCAAGCTGAAACGACAATGAACGAACGGCGACCCGAGTCGATTCTGGGCTGGAACGAATCCTGCGGACAAGTTTGTAAGAATTTCATGGCATACACCCGTTGCCTTGCGCGAAAGCCACCGTTATAGCGCTTCTCGCCTAGCCGCTGTCCCGCCCCAAGCGGGTGTTCAGGCCATGTTTGGAGACGTGGGTGAGTGGCTGAAACCAACGGTTTGCTAAACCGTCGTGCTGAGAATTCGGCACCGAGGGTTCGAATCCCTCCGTCTCCGCCACCTTTCCTTGATTTTGTTGGATAATTTCCCAGATCAAGGCTCCGTTCCCCAAACCGCTCCCCAATGGCGCGTCCGCTTAGTTTGGACTCTCTTGCACGCGGGAGGACAAATTTTTCGTCAGCAGGGCAGCATGGAGCGCCATCGTTATTGACGGCTTCAACTCCTACCATGCACTCGATACCCTACGGCAGCCGCATCTTAACCGAATGGATTTGAGATCGCTCCAGGGGGTATGTGATGATCGATGACGACGACGCGGCGACTTGGGATCAGGACGAGGCAACGGAGCTTCGCAATGCGATCAATCGGCACCCGCTAAAGAAGGATGCGGGTTACCGGCGGCTGATCGAAGCTGTGGCCACTGAGGTGCGTAAGACCCAACCCGGCGAGCAGTATTGGCGGTTCGACAGAGGCATTGCGGTCGTCGAGATGATCATGCGCGCCGTCAATGAGGACGGCTGGAAGCTGCTCGACGAAGATCAAGCGGATGCCAAGAAAACCTACTGGTATCACCAAGGCCGCGTCAGGCTGGCAGGCAAGAAGCGCCTAACGCCCTACATCACGGTCAATGAAACGCAGGATGCCGCCGCAACCTACCTGGACCTGCCGTATCGCGTGCCTGTGCTTGACCGCATTCTTGTCGACATGCTCATGGCCTCGGAAATGTTCGCCTTTGCGGACGAGATGCAGCCAATACTGAAAAAGAAGCTGCCCCTCCTCCTCGGCTGGCTACTTAACAATGTCCTCAGCGTCTTGGTCGGCGGCGCGATCGCTGCCTTCTGCTTTTGGATAGGTGACGGTGCCACGGTAATGAACTGGGTTGGCGGGACCATCCTCGCCCTGACTCTACTGGGCACGGCATGGTCGTTGATCGCCTTCCCGTTTTATTATCCGAAAGTCAGAGTCCATCATGCCAAGATCGACGGAATAATCGGCGCTATGTTGGACGCCTATGCTGCCCTCGCTGGAAGTCCGGCTTCAACAAAGCACATCGGCGAAATGTTAGCCAAGGCGACCGACAAGGGGGCCGTTTGGCCTTCTCAGCTAATCGTGCTCATGGAGGACATTAGGGCTAGATCGGCAACCATCTAGGGGTTGGCTTTCGGCATCGCCTATCCGATTCGCCCTACCCTTTCATTCTTTCCGCACCAGCCGCGCGATCCCCTTGAGGTAGCGAACCGCCGCGATTGTCTCGGCTGATCGCCCGCCATGCTTCCGGGCATTCCTGTTTCCCCTAGGTGCGCCCGGATTCGTCCCGCCGTGCATGCGGCATCGTTTCCGCCCCTTCACGGCTGGGGACTGGCACTCCGTTCCCGAACGGGTCCGCGCCAAGCAGCGCGGGGCCGATGCCAGCCGCTCCGGTTGTATGGGATTGATCGTCATTTTTCCTGTTTCCTTGCCCCCCGGTGTTGATGTTCTCGGCAATGACCGCTTGGCCGCCGCGATTGTCGACGTGGACATGCCGCACAACCTGTTCACCGCCCCGGCGCATGCGAGCCAGCGTTTCCATCTGCCCCTGAGAGGTGCGCAGCAGCTTTGTGGCGAGGTTCCCGAACATCTGTGTCGTGGGCACCCATTCGGATTTGCCAAGCTGGGTAAGCGCACGAATGGCCGCGTCATGGGTCACATACATTTGCACCAGTAGCAGCGCCTCGGCCTGGCTTTGCGGCTCCATGCTTTCGATGAATGAAAGGGCGGCATTGTAGCGCCCGTCGTTGTCGGCATTCACCGAACCCAGATAGTTCAGCAACTCGCTGGCCCGCGCGTTCACGGGATCCATCGACACGGCTGAGAATGCCTTTTGCAGCTTGAGCGCGCCAAGCGCCTCACACTTCCCGGCCATGTTAATGGATATGCCGCCGCCGGAATTGCGCGTGAGCGTCACCTTAACCGGCTGGCGCTCCTTGCGCTGAGCCACGGCGATCTCTGCCAGTTCGCTTTGCTGCTCCTTGGTCAGTTCATCCCAGCCCGGAATGCCTTTAGCCAGCGTCGCCTTGGCTTCCTCCGGCGTGCCTGATTCGGGAACGGCAATCGTTATGGCCTGTTCCTTCGCCTTGGCCTTCTGCTTCGTCATGGATCACCTCATTTCGTGAAAATGCGCTTGGGGGTCACCGACAAAACCGACGAAACCTCCTTCTGTCAGTTTTGTCAGTTCGTCGCGGGGGCATTCAGCCCAGCATTGCCTTGGGATTCGCAACATAGATGGTCGACGGTCGCCCGCCTCGCTCGCCCACGCTGGCGTCCCGCGCGCCGATCCAGTCCGCATCAAGCAGCGCCTCCAGCCCGGCAGCTATCCGTTGCTTGTCGTTAAGGCCCGACCAGCCTTTGCGCTGAATATCCCGCGCAGTGAACGGGCCTGTCAGATCGCCCCTTTTCACCCGCCGCCAGATCGAGCGCGCCGCCTCGGCATTATCGACCGACAGCGACGCATAAGCACGCCGTGCATGGGATTCGAGATATTCCGCCCAGCCCATAGCCTGCCGGGTCGCCGCCGCCGATACGGGGCCAAAGCCATTGTTGGCGAGATGGCAGACCAGCGCCAGCCGTGGGACTAGCCCGCGATATTTCGACAGATGGGCGATCATCGCCGGGGCCATGTCATCGCCCCGCAAGGCGCGCTCCAGTTCCTCCCGCCACGCGCCAAACATCTCCTGGGCATCATCGGCAAACCGGAGATAGGGAACACCATGCGGGCCGTCGAACTCATCCCTTTGCGCGCCAAGCTCGCGCACATCGAGGCTGGCAAGATCGCCATAGCATTCATGCGCCAGCCGCCGCGCGTCACTATCAGGGAAGCGATCAGCTTCGCGGAAGTCGCCCGAAAAGTCGGGCCATGCAAGCAACTGGAGGCGCTGCACCATGCCATCATCGAAGCGGTTGAGGCTATCGCGCACATATCCCGCGATCCGGCTGGGCTGCGTCGTTCCGAATACCGACAGATTGACCGCTGGAATGCGGACAGTGCCGCGCATGATGCGGTCGAAGGTGTAGCCCTCCAGCCCGCCCCATCCTGTCAGGAAGAAGCCGCGCGCCGATGTTTTTTCCGGGTTGTCCAGGTCGGCAAACAGAGACAGCAGTTCGTCACGGTGAACCATGATGCCGTTCGGATTAGCCGCGCATATCTCGCCCAGCTTCTCCGCCGTTGCATCGCTGGTGAGATGCCGCCGCATCGCGGGGGATTGTGGCTCCGTCACGGCCTGTAGCACCGCCATGGCAGCGCCGCGTCCATCCTGCTTGAGCGATTGCCGCGCGTTCTTTTCGGCACCTTCCCGCTCCAGCTTGTAGAGCGATTCGGCGGCCTTAAACTCGGCCAGTGCCGCCTCATTATCCGCCGCCGCCTTAACCTCCAGCCGCCTTATCGGAGACAGTGCCTCGCTTGCCGCTGGGCTTTTCATACTGCCGGGGCGCGCGACGACACAGCCCCACAGATTGCCCACCTCCAGCCAATCAGTGCGCCTTTGCGGGCGAATGCCGATTCGCCTGCCGATCAGCGCGCCAGCCGAAACCATGGCGGGGATCGCCACAAGATCGGGCGGGCAGTTCATCCGCTCGGCAATGTCCTGCACCCAGCCGCGCAACTGGCTGGGCAGCAGGGCTGGATTCATGGGCAGGACGGATGGCAGTTCATCACGAAGCGGGATCGGGTCCGGCCAAATGTCCAGTGGCTGCGCTTGCGCCAGCCGCTCTTGCAGCGTCGGGTTGGTCGCCATTATCGCTCCCCCCTTAGTTCATCGTTGAAGTCTTTGAAGCCTGCCGCCGGATAGATGATGCGGACGGAAAGCCCGCGCATTGCGAAGGCTTGGGCAGCCTTGCGCGCAGCCTGTTCCCCTGCCGCATCGTTATCCGCGCCGATGACAACGGATCGAACGCAGGGCGGGAAGCGCATGGCCGGTAACATGCTTGCGCCAGCCGCCACCCATACCGGGCCGCCGATCATGGAAAGCAGCGAAAGGCCGTCCTCTGGGCCTTCGCAGACAGTCACCATGCCGGAAGGGTCCAACTCGCCCAGGCGGATAGCGCCACCCGCCACCGTGCCCAGGGACAGCTTGGACTTGGGCAGATCGGCTTTCCCCTTGCCGTCCCCGCGCAGATAAATGCGCTGAATGCCGATGACTTCGCCTGGAACATCGCGCACCGCAGCCACCAGGCACGGCAAGGGATTCGATTTGCCATAGGGAAGCCGTGAGAAACGAATATCGGACGGGAACGGCGGAAGGATGCCCCGGCAATCCAGATAGGACTCAGCGAGCGTCCCAGCGGCGGGAATAGCCCTTTCCCATATCGCCAACGCCTCCGCATTCCGGTTTGCCCTATCGGCTGGCGGCAGCTTGGGCAGATCGGCCTTAGGCAGATCGCCAGCGCCAAGGCGCTGGGCGGCGTCGACCATGCCCAGCCCATAAAGGTGCATCACATAATCCAGCACGTCCCCGGATGCGCCGCAGCCGAAGCAATGGAACCGCTCGCCATCGGCAAAGATGGTGAAGCTGGGCGAACGATCGGCATGAAAGGGGCAGCACCCCTTCCACTCATTGCCGCTCCGGTGCAGCTGGACTTGTGCGCCCGCGATGGCTTGCAGGGGGTTGTCCCGGCGGACTGCATGAATGTCGATCATAGCGCCGCCCTTCCCTTTTCGGTCAGGCGCAGCACCGCAGCGGCCTTGCCGGAAGGATTGCGGCGACGCGCGCCGGTCGGCTCGACAAGGCCCATGGCGCGAAGCTCGCTGAAACGGGGTTGCAGGCTTTCGCGTGCCACCTCGGCAAAGGCGACAGCCTCCAGCACGGTTGCCTCCCCCAGCTTGGCCAGCGAGCGCATCGCCACGCGGCGAAGGTAGGGCACGCGCTGCGCGATCTCATCGGCTGCGTCCTGGCTGGTGCCGTCCGACCCTTTAGCGCCGGGAATATCGGGGTAGCGATCAGCCATGTGCGTGCCCCCCGAATGCGATTGCAGCCAGCATGGCCGCAGTTTCAGGACGGAGGCCGAAAGTGCCGATCAGATGTTGAGCGCGATAGGCGGAAAGGGTAAGAGCATCCTGCGTCCAGTCGCCAAACGAAACGCGGGAAGCCCGGCCCTTTGCGGTCGGGTTTTCTTTGCGGGGCATGGCTTACACCTCCCCCGCGATCAGCGCATGCAGCGCCTCGGCTGGAATGATCGTCCTGCCGCCGACGCGAACAGCGCGCAGGCGGCCAGCCGAAATGTGATTATAGATTGTGGTCCTGCCCAAGCTGGACGCTCGGCAGGCTTCCCGAATGCTGTAAGCGATCTTCGGGGGATCGTGCTTGATGGACTGCATGACAAATGTTCCCACAAGGCTGGCGCTGGATTGCGCCGAACGATGTGGGACAGGGGTCAGCTTTCCTTGGTCGGAGAAACACCGGGGGTTTTCGAGATTCCTCCTTCGCCCCCGCCGAATGGCAACTTTTGGTCGTTGAACATCCGCACCATGATCGGGAAAGCATTACCAGCGCCGAACTTTTCTGCCGCGCTAACAAACCAGCCATACGCTAACCGCGCGTGGCTTACCGCCGGATGATCCTTTGCTTCTTGGCTAACCACTTCGCGCGCAGTCTCCAATTGCGCGCGTGTAACGGTTCCGAACCATCGGCCTTTCATTTGTCGGGCAGCGTCGGCCAGCTTATCGGGTTGTGGTCTATCGTCGCCTTCATGGACGCGTAGCCAGCCCTCTGCCATGGCTGCTAGGATGCCGGTCCGTTCATGGTCTGCAAGTGTGGCTTTGGGCCGCCCGCCCCGCGCCCGTTGCGCAAACATCAGGTCTAACGAATTGTTTTCCCGCTCTGCTAATGCCGCGACGGGGCGCATTAGGGGGGCAAGCGTTGCATTAGCGAAGCCTTGGGCGGTCAAATAATCAGCAATGGCAAGTAATGCATGGGCAACGGCGTCGCGTTGATCTTGCAAATCGTCGCTTTCGTATAGCTCGGCATCATCGACTAGCTGGGAGTGCAGCTTGTCCAAAGCGGCGACACGTCGCCCGGATGGCCGCTGGCGCATATAGCGATCCCGCCGGGTTAGCCGCGTCGCCTCCGCAAGCTCGGCCTCGGTCGGCCTCCGAAAAGGTGACTTATCATCCATGCCGCCTCCCAAGCGGATCCCAAAGATGAAGCGGGGAAGCGCGTGGGAAGCGCGCTTGTCGGATGGCCGTCCTATCCCCGCAGTAGGTTATGCCGGTTTTGTCAGTTTTGTCAGTAGGTAGCAGGGGCAATCCCAGCATTTACCCCGCCGCCCTGTGCCTAGATCAGCACCGGATTTGTTTCACTGACCGGCGCGCACTGATCGACGCCGGAGTGCCGACAAAGCCCGTAGTATGCCTCGTCCATTTCATCATCCTCGCGATCTCTATAGCCCCACCGCATATCTGCCGGGCAAGGCGCTCCGGTTTGATTGGTCCTTTCAAGCCACGCGGGGTCATCGCAATCGTCCTCCTCCCGGTCGCTGCACTCCTCCAGATCGGGGTCGCCGTCGAGGGCATCAAGCAACGCAATCAGGCGCTCAATCTCATCCTCAATTGTCTCGCGGCTGGGCAAGGTAGGGCGGAATTTCGCATGGACGCCCATTATGCAGCCTGCCCCCTCATCTGGTGCAGCGCGTTGAACAAGCTCTTGTCAGCTTTGTGTAGGCGGTCGGTCAGTTCACTCAGCAGAACTTGCGCATTCTGTGCCTCGCTGGGCAGATCATTATTCCGCGTCCAGGCACGAATTTGGTCAAGAAAATTATCAATCGCCGCCGTGAGGGCCAGCGCGACCTCCATGTCGCAGATCGCGCTTTCAAGCTCGTCGGTGTTGATGGAACCAGCGGGATTGGCGTGGGCAGATTCCGCCTTTAGTTTAACAGCAGCCATGATGATCTCCTTGGGATCGGTGTGGTTAGGGCCGGCAAAGGGATGGTCCCCGATGCTGGCCCGCTTTCATTGGACAGAATGCCCGGTGAATTTTATCCGGCTTCGGCCTTGCGGATAGGAGTGACATTGCCACCAGCCGCGCCGCCGCTGGCGCAATAGGTCGCCCAATCAGTCATGAGCCGCCGCCGCTTGTCGAACAGGTCGCCGCGCCGATAGGCCCGCTCCACCTTGTTTTCGATGGTATGCGCCAAGGCCATTTCAGCAACCTCATGGGCATAGCCCGTGCATTCGGCGGACCAATCCCGGAAGCCTGAACGGAAACCGTGCACGGTCACGTCAACTTTCATCCGGCGCAGCAGCATGGTCATGGCCATGCCCGACATTGCCCCGCCCTTGATCGCCGGGAACAGCCATTCCTTGCCGAGTGCTTGCGTGACCTCCAAAATCTCCACCGCACGGGGCGAGAGGGGCACGCGGTGTTCCTTGCCCGCCTTCATGCGGCTGGCCGGGATGGTCCAGATCGCCTTGCCCAGATCGACCTCATCCCATTGCGCGCCAATCACTTCCCCGGTGCGGGCGGCGGTCAGGATCGTAAATTCCAGAGCCAAGGCCGCGACGGCTTCCCGGTTGTGCAATGCGCCCACGAAAGGAGGGATCGCCTCGTAAGGCATGGCCTTGTGATGGCCGCGCGTGAGCCGGGACCGGGCGGGCAGGATTTGCGCGATATGACCGCGCCAACGGGCAGGATTTTCACCTTCGCGGTATCCCCGCGCCTTCGCGGCATCGAGGATAGTTTCCATGCGTCCGCGCACCCGGCTGGCAGTCTCGGCTTTGTCCTTCCAGATCGGCTCCAGGATTTTCAGGACATGAGCGGTGCCAACCTCGGCAATGGGCAAATCCCCGATCACCGGATAGACATAGCTGGCCAGCGTATTCTTCCATTGCTGCCGGTGCTTGTCGTTCCGCCAGCTTCCCTCGTTCGTGGCGATATAGGTTTCCGCCACAGCCTTGAAGCTCATTCCGGCCACTTGTGCCGCCTGAGCCGCCGCAAGAGCCTCAGCGGCTTCCCGCTGGCGCTCCTCAAGGGGGTCGGTCCCAGCCTTCACCTTGAGCCGCAATGCCGATGCCAAATCGCGAGCAGTCGACAACGCGATGGCATCCGCGCCAGCCGCAGGGCCAAGGCCAATGTCTCGCGTCTTGCCATTGAGCATGAAGCGATAGACCCACGACTTCGCTCCGCTGTCCTTCACCAGCAACCGCAATCCGCCGCCGTCGACATGGCTCCCCGGCTTGGCGTTCTTCACCGCCAACGGAGTAAGCGCATTGCTGAGCTTCTTAGGCATTGTGGCTCCATATCAGGGAACCGAACCTGCTAGAGCCTTGCCGGATTGGCGGAAGTGGCAGGCGTTCCCCTAAACGCTCCCCATTAATAGCGCGGTTTTAGGGGAACGCAATGGGACACATGCGGACACTCGTTACCTACGCCTTTGCTAAATGCCGCTATTTTAGCCGATATTTTGGAGGAATCGGAACTCTATCGGACAGCAGTTTAGCGGACTCCGTCTCCGCCACCTTTCCGTAAAATCCCTCCGCCGCCGCTGTTCAGGACGGTATGAAGCGGCGTTCGTAGCGCCAGCTGGCCCATAGCTGCTGAACCATCCGGCTGGTGGTGCGAAGACGGTTGGGCGGGACGCGGCTGTGCGAGGAGTTCGCCTTTGTCTCCAGGCTGGGCGGCAGGTCATGTAAGCCGCAGACACTAAGGCCCGTCAGCTTCGCGGCCTCCCGGCAGAGAGCGGTGAACCGACGCATCACTGCATGATTGGGACGTTGGCGGTCGCGGGTCAGCATTTCGAAGCTGTGCGTGACGACGACGAACGCGGCGTGCCGCTCGCGCACCGCGTGATGCAGCCCGGTGCGCATCTCTTTCGTCGACATCGCGCAGATTTGCGCAGGGCGAAAGCTGCCGGGCCGGTCGGTGATGCCCGAAACGGGAAGCTCACAGACATCGAAGCTGCTCGTGGGAGCGACCTGATCGCGCGCGCCGCTGATGCGGCAACCATAGCGATGATAGGCGGGGTTTACGCTGCTGTCCCACGTCACGCCGACATGAGCGAGGGCGCGCAGCGTATCGTCATTGGCACCGAAATTGCCTGCTCGAAAGGCCATGGGCACAGGCGCTCCGGCTTCCTCCAGCCATTGCCTGCCCAAGCGCAGCAAAGTAATCTGATCATTCATTGAGAAGTCACCGATATTGCGGCCCAGCCTCCCTTGGACAGGGGAGTGGCGCGCCCAGCGGAGCCATTCGCTGTGAACGTGCAGTTGCACCTCGTGCCCCCGGTCCACGATTGAGGTGACGATGGGCTTCAAAAACTCGGTTCCATAAACCAGCGCGGGCATCGGATCGACGAAGAACACGCCTTTGAGGCCATGCCTTTCCAGCTCCGCCATCTGCCAGCCGATGCCATAGGCTTGGCCCCGAGACTCCGCCCAGATGGACAGGCGGATATTATCCTCCAGGCTTATTCCCCGCTCGTGAAGCAGTGACGATAATTCTGTGTCCACGGTGATCAGCAGGGCAGTCATTGCCAAAGCCCCTACCCCATCCATGTTAAGGAGCCGTAACGCCGCCCTGATTATGGCGACAGGGCGGCTACCCACCGGACCAGTCGCGCGCTACAGCGCCTTATGATCTCGATTCACCCGCTGACCGGCATGGCTGAAATTTGTGCCGGTGACGATTTGGCCGCGCTGTTGAGAGACGCTTTGAAAGTGGCAGGGCTCTGGCCGTTGCTGGACGGCGACGTGCTGGTCATCACGCAGAAGATATTGTCCAAGGCGGAAGGTCGCATGGTCGATCTTGCCCAGGTCGAGCCGACGCCGGAGGCTCTGGAACTGGCGACAATCACCAAAAAGGACCCGCGCCTTGTCGAGCTTGTGCTGCGGGAAAGCGTCGCCGTCGTCCGTGCCGTGCCCCACATATTGATCACTCGTCACAGGCTGGGCCATGTCATGGCCAATAGCGGCATAGACCGGTCGAATATCGGCCCGGGCGGCCCGGAACGGGCGTTGCTGTTGCCCCTCGATCCTGATCGCTCAGCTGCCGCGATCAGCCATGCCCTTACCGACGGCGGGATCGCGCCTGCGGTGGTGATATCCGACAGCTTCGGGCGGCCATGGCGCTACGGGGTGGTCGGCGTTGCCATAGGCGCGGCACGTTTGCCTGCGCTGATCGACCGAAGGGGAGACAGGGACAGGGATGGCCGCCGCCTGGAAGTGACGCAGATCGCCTTGGCTGACCAGATTGCGACCGCCGCCGCATTGGTCACAGGCGAAGGGGCTGAAGGCATTCCAGCCGTGCTGATGCGTGGATTGCGGTTACCCATGGGTGATGCGCCTGCAACGGCGCTTGTCCGGCCGCTGGAGGAGGATCTGTTTCGATGAGCCGTATCGTGGCGCTGACTGGTGGCGTGGGCGGCGCCAAGCTGGTGCTGGGCCTCATGCGCATTTGCCCGCCAGAACAGATTACCGCCATCGTGAATACGGGCGACGATTTCCGGCACTTCGGGCTCACCATCTCTCCTGACATCGACACCCTTCTCTACACCCTGTCCGGTAAGGCCAATGCAGCACAGGGGTGGGGCCGGGAAGGCGAGAGCTGGAGCTTCATGGACGCCCTCAAATCCTTGGGCGGCGAAGATTGGTTTCTGCTGGGCGATGGCGACCTGGCGCTGCATGTGCTGCGATCTCATCTGCTGGAGCGGGGAGAGACGCTGAGCGCGATTACGGCCCGCTTCGCTGCTGCATGGGGGCTGGACCTTACCATCCTGCCGATGAGCGATGACCCGGTTGCGACGCATCTCAACACCAGCGAAGGCGACATGCCCTTCCAGCGCTATTTCGTCGAACGCCGCTGCGCGCCAGAGGTGCGGGCCATTCGTTTCGAAGGCGCAGAGCGCGCTATACCGGCGGCAGGCGTGATCGAAGCGATCACCGCCCCTGACACACGGGCCATTGTGATAGCGCCTTCCAACCCCTGGCTGAGCGTCGATCCGATCCTTGCGGTGCCTGGCATCCGGGAAGCATTGGTCTCCGCTCGCGCGCCGGTTGTTGCGGTGTCGCCGATCGTCGGGGGCCAGGCGGTCAAGGGACCCACCGCCAAGTTGATGCAGGAGTTGGGCCTGACCGTGACCAATAAAAGCATCGCGGCCCATTATGCCGATGTGATCGACGGGCTTCTGATCGACGAACGCGACGACGCCTCTGACATTTCGATCCCACACGACGTTTGCGACACGCTGATGAAGACGCTGGAGGACCGGGAAAGAGTTGCGCGCGCCGCCCTGGCGCTGGCGGACCGGATCGCCAGCTGAACCGTGCGCTGCTGGATCGTCATCCCAGTCAAGGCGCCGCAATTGTGCAAGACGCGGCTATCCCCTGTGCTTGGCGAGGATGAGAGGCGAAGGCTGGTGGCGACGATGCTGCGCCAGACCGTTTCCGCCGCTCAAACCGTTGCAGGGCGGGAGCAGGTTTTATTGCTGGGGCCGTCGCGGCATGATCTGGCAGAGGATATTCCGCTACTTGCTGACCCGGGACGCGGCTTGAACGCAGCCCTGATGAGTGCGCGAGACGCGGCGATCGGGGAAGGGGTCGACCGGCTGTTGATATTGTCGGCGGACCTTCCTTTGATCGGGCCTGATGATGTGACGGCACTGCTGAACCTGCCGAGGGATAGCATCGCGGTCGCGCCCGATCATGCGGGCACGGGCACCAACGCGCTCTTACTACCCCTCCCCGGCGCGGCCGAGTTCCGCTTCCATTATGGAGAGGGCAGTTTTGCCGCGCATGAGGCCGAAGCGGACAGGCTCGGCCTGCTTTTTCGCAGCGTGCAACGACCCGGACTGGAACTCGATATCGATCGGCCGGAAGAGCTCGCGCTCTGGCGGCGGGGCTAGCCCGTCCCTGCCTTAGAGGGCCACCCCTGCCGAAGCGAGTACCGCCAGTGTGAGCAGTTCGGACGCATTTGAAGACATGGTCGCGATCTGCACGGACTTCTCCATGCCCACGAGCATCGGGCCGATCATCGTCGTGCCGCCCAGTTCGCGCAACAGTTTCGCCGAGATGTTGGCTGATTGCAGGCCGGGCATGACCAGGATGTTGGCCGGGCCGGACAGGCGGCTGAAGGGATAATTTTTCATGACGGCGGGATTAAGCGCCGCATCCGCCGTCATTTCCCCCTCATATTCGAAATCGACGTCACGGCCATCGAGAACCTTCAGCGCATCGCGGACATTTTCCAGATGGCCGCCTGGCGGGTTGCCGAAGTTGGAATAGGACAGGAAGGCGACGCGCGGGTCATGACCCATGCGCCGTGCGACCGCGACAGTGCCCTCGGCGATGTCGGCCAGCTCGCTGGCGGAGGGCCGTTCATTGACGGTGGTGTCGGCCAGGAACACCGTCTTGTCCTTCGACACCATGATATGGATGCCAAAGGCAGTGCGCCCCACCACCGGGTCCATGACGCGCTTCACCTCGCGCAGAGTCTGGGCGAAGGGCCGCGTCACGCCTGTGATCATCGCATCGGCATGGCCCATGCTGACAAGCAGGGTGCCGAAGATATTGCGATCGCGATTGACCATGCGTTCGCAATCGCGCCGCAGATGACCGCGCCGCTGCAAGCGGCTGTAGAGCGTATCCACCATCTCGGGGACCAGAGGCGAATTGACGCTGTTATGCAGTTCGAAACTTTCAGGATCGCGGACGCCAAGCGCCTTCAGCTTGTCATAGACTTCGTTTCGGCCGACGAGAACGGGAATGCCGTAGCCAAGATCACGGAACTGGATGGCGGCGCGCAGCACCACTTCCTCCTCCGCTTCGGCGAACACGACGCGCTTGGGATTGGCCTTGGCGACCTCATAGGCCATGGTGAGGACCGACGTCGTCGGGTTCAACCGGCCTTTGAGCGACTGGCGATAGGCCGCCATGTCGGCAATCGGTTTTTGCGCGACTCCGCTTTCCATCGCCGCCTGCGCGACCGCTACCGGAACAACCTCCATCAGACGCGGGTCGAACGGCGCCGGGATGATATAATCGGGACCGAAGCTGTGCGAACGGCCGTAAGCCTTGGCGACTTCCTCCGGCACCTGTTCCCGCGCCAGTTCAGCGATGGCGTGCGCCGCCGCCACTTTCATCGGTTCGTTGATGCCCGTTGCGCGCACGTCTAGAGCGCCCCGGAAAATGAAAGGGAAGCCCAGCACATTGTTGACCTGGTTGGGATAATCCGACCGGCCCGTAGCGACGATCGCATCCGGGCGAACTTCTAGAACCTCGGGAGGCGCGATTTCCGGGTCGGGATTGGCCATGGCGAAGATGATCGGCTTTTCCGCCATCGCCTTCACCATGTCCTGCGATACCGCTCCGGCAACGGACAAGCCGAGGAACACGTCAGCGCCCTTGATCGCTTCGCCCAGCGTGCGGGCGTCGGTCTTCACCGCATGCGCCGACTTCCACTGGTTCATACCCTCGGTACGGCCCTGGTAGATCACGCCCTTGCTGTCGCACATGATGACATTATCGTGTGAGACGCCGATCGCCTTGATCAGTTCGGTGCAAGAAATGGAGGCCGCGCCTGCGCCATTCACCACGACCTTCATGTCCTTAAGGTCGCGCCCGGTCAGCATCGCCGCATTGATGACGCCAGCGGCGGCGATGATCGCCGTCCCATGCTGGTCGTCGTGGAAAACCGGGATGTTCATCCGCTCTTTCAGCGTCTGTTCGATGATGAAGCATTCCGGCGCCTTGATATCTTCAAGGTTGATGCCGCCAAAGCTCGGCTCCATCAGTTCCACCGCATCGATGAACTTATCGACGTCCTCGGTCTTAAGCTCGATATCGATCGAGTCCACGTCGGCGAAGCGCTTGAAGAGCACTGCCTTGCCTTCCATCACCGGCTTCGATGCAAGAGCGCCCAGATTGCCAAGGCCAAGGATAGCCGTGCCGTTGGAAATGACCGCGACCAGATTGCCTTTGGCCGTATAGTCGTAGGCGGCCTGCGGATCGGCGGCGATGGCGCGCACCGGCACGGCGACGCCCGGCGAATAGGCAAGGCTGAGGTCACGCTGCGTCGCCATCGGTTTCGACGCGATGATTTCGATCTTGCCCGGCCTGCCAGTCGAATGGAAGAACAGCGCCTCGCGCTCGGAAAATTCCACACTCGACTTATCAGCCATGACGCATCCGCCCCTCTTTACCTAGTAAACAGGCCCTAGCGGCAAGCCCGACCTGTCGGCAAGCGCGAGCGGTACGTTTTTTCACGCCCTTTCCTGAACTGCCGCTTGCGGCTATCGCCTGACGGTCATGCACAGACCCAAGGAAAACGCCGCGACCCAGCCGACGCCGATGATGGCGCAATATCTGGCGTTGAAGGCTGAGGCGAAGGATTGCCTGCTCTTCTACCGCATGGGCGACTTCTTCGAGCTGTTCTTCGACGACGCAAAGGCCGCCGCAGCGACGCTGGACATCGCGCTCACCAGCCGGGGCGAACATGGCGGCGCGCCGATTCCCATGTGCGGCGTGCCCGTGCATAGCGCGGAAAATTATCTGGCCCGGCTGATCAAGGCGGGGCATCGGGTCGCCATCGCCGAACAGACCGAAACGCCCGCGGAGGCTAAGGCGCGCGGCAGCAAGGCGCTCGTGGCCCGCGCCATCGTGCGCTATGTCACGGCGGGCACGCTGACCGAGGAGACGCTGCTCGATTCCAGGCGCGACAACATGTTGGTGGCGCTGGCCCAGACGGGCGGCGACGGCGCAGGCGAAATTGGGATAGCCGCAGCCGACATTTCCACCGGGCGTTTCGAAACGCTGACGCTGCGGACAAGCGACCTGCCCGCCGAACTGGCGCGGCTGCGGCCGAGCGAAATCGTCGTGCCCGACGGGCTCGCCCTCGATCTGCCCGAGGCGCATCCGTTCGATCGTGCGGCATTTTCCAGCAATCGGGCCGAGTCAGCGCTCAAGCGGCTGTTTGGCGTGGCTACCCTCGACGGATTCGGCCAGTTCAGCCGGGCGGAGCTGGCCGCGATGGGCGGACTGGTCTCCTATCTCGATCATGCGGGCAAGGGCACCCTGCCCTTTCTGGCGCCCCCCGTTCGCAAGGCGAGCGGCGCCCATGTGGCGATCGACGCGGCCACCCGGGAAAGTTTGGAGATCAGCGCGACGATGAGCGGCGCGCGCGCGGGCAGCCTGTTGGGGGCGGTGGATCGGACGGTCACGGGCGCAGGCGCCCGGCTGCTGGCGCAGGACCTGTCGGCGCCGTTGATGGATCAAGGGCTGATCGAGGCCCGGCTGGGTCTGGTCCAGCTCCTCCATGATGACCCGCTACTACGCGACCAGTTGCGTGCCGCGTTGAGGGCTCTGCCCGACGTAGGGCGAGCACTCGGACGCATCGCCGTGGGCCGGGGCAGTCCACGCGATCTGGGACAGCTGCGCGACGGGCTCAACGAAGCGCGAATGCTCCGCGAAAGACTTGGGCGATTGCCTGATCAGCCACCGCTGCTCCAGCAACTGCTGCCAGCCCTCGATGGCCATGGGGCATTGGTGGACAGCCTTTCGCGGGCGCTGGTCCCCAGTCCGCCGACCGAGACGGCCAATGGCGGATATATTGCCGACGGCTACGATCCGGCTCTGGACGAGCTGCGGCGGATGGCAGGCGACGGACGGCGGGCGATCGCTGCTCTGGAGGCTAGTTATCGCGAGCGCACCGGCATCGCGTCGCTGAAAATCCGGCATAACGGCGTGCTTGGCTATCATGTCGAAGTGCCCGCACGCGCCGCCGATCCGTTGATGCAGCCAGACAGCGGCTTCACGCATCGCCAGACGCTGGCGGGCGTGGTGCGATTCAATTCGGTCGACCTGCATGAACAGGCGGGGCGGGTGGCGCAGGCGGGTGCCCATGCGCTGGTAGCCGAGGCCGCGCATCTGGAGGATCTTGTCGAAGCCGCCCTGGCTCGCAAGGCAGAGATAGCGCTGGCCGCTGACGCGCTGGCCCGGCTGGACGTCGCAGCGGCGCTGGCGGAGCGCGCGGCCGAAGGAGGCTGGCAGCGGCCGCATTTCCTGCCCCCGGAGGGCGGCGAACCATGCCTTGAGATTATCGGCGGCCGACATCCGGTTGTCGAGGACGCGCTGCGGAAGGAAGGGCAGCCCTTCGTCGCCAACGATTGCTGCCTGGTTGCCGAAGATCGGCTCTGGCTGGTCACCGGCCCCAATATGGGCGGCAAATCCACCTTCCTGCGGCAGAATGCGCTGATCGTAATTCTCGCGCAGGCTGGCAGCTATGTCCCTGCTCAATCGGCGACGCTGACATTGGTCGATCGGTTGTTCAGTCGTGTGGGGGCATCGGACAACCTTGCGCGCGGGCGATCGACCTTCATGGTCGAAATGGTGGAAACCGCCGCTATCCTCTCACAGGCGACGGAACGCAGCTTCGTCATTCTGGATGAAGTTGGGCGCGGCACATCCACCTATGACGGTCTGGCCCTCGCCTGGGCGGTCGTCGAAGCGGTGCATGAGGTCAACCGCTGCCGGTGCCTGTTCGCGACGCACTATCATGAACTGACACGGCTGGCGGAGACTCTGTCGTCGCTATCCCTGCATCATGTGCGTGCCCGCGAGTGGAAAGGCGATCTCATCTTGCTTCATGAGGTCGCGGAAGGGCCAGCCGACCGTAGCTACGGACTCGCCGTTGCGCGCCTTGCCGGGCTGCCCCCGGCCGTTCTCAAGCGTGCCAAGGATGTTCTGACCAGACTGGAAGCGGGCCGGGCAAAGACCGGCGGCATCGCGGCGGGCCTAGACGACCTTCCCCTCTTCGCCGCCGCTGCGGCGCAGGAAGAGGAAGCGGTCGATGCCCTGCGCGCCGCGCTCGACATGATCGATGCCGATGCGCTTTCTCCGCGCGAGGCGCTGGAACAGCTTTATCGCTTGAAACAACTGGCCGCGGCCAGCAGCTGACACTAGACTGCGCCCATGGTCATGCAGTTTCCCTCCCTTGGCTCTCGCCGCTCCATCATCGACCGGCGCGCGATTTCCGACAGCATCAACACGCTGGCGCAGGAGCATAGGGGTGACCCAGCAAAACTGCGGGGGTTGGTGGTTCGCGAACTGAAGACGGCGCTCGATGCCGGACGCGTCGATGTCGCGAAGCGGTTGGAGGCCAAACCCACGCGCGGGCGCGAGGCCGTTACCGCCTTTGCGTTCCTGATCGACCAGATCCTGCGCCTGCTCTACGATGCGACGACGCATCATCTATATCCTGCCAGCAATCGCAGTACGGGCGAGCGCATCACCTTGATGGCCGTAGGCGGCTATGGCCGTGGCGAGATGGCGCCGCATAGCGATGTCGATATCGCCTTCATCACGCCATGGAAGCCCACCGGGTGGACCGAGCAGGTCATCGAATCCATGCTCTATTCGCTCTGGGACTTGGGCCTAAAGGTCGGGCATTCGAGCCGATCGATCGATGAGACCATGCGCATGGCCAAGGCGGATCTAACAGTGCGCACGGCACTGCTCGAAGCGCGTTATGTCTGGGGCGACCGGGCGCTGTACGAGGACACCGCCAAGCGGTTCGATGCTGAAGTGATGCAGGGGACGGCGCGCGCTTTCGTCACCGAAAAGCTGGTGGAGCGGGACGATCGGCACAAGCGCATGGGCGATAGCCGGTATGTCGTTGAACCCAATGTCAAGGAAGGCAAAGGGGGGCTGCGCGACCTCCACACGCTGTTCTGGATTGGCAAATATGTGAATCGGGTGAAGTCCGTCGCCGAACTGGTGGATGTGGGCCTGTTGACCGATCTGGAACTGCGGCAGTTTCAGAAGGCCGAGGATTTTCTTTGGGCCGTCCGATGCCACCTGCACATGATCACGGGGCGAGCGGAAGATCGCCTGACGTTCGATCTACAGCTGGAAACCGCCACGCGCATGCACTTTACGGGGCGGCAGGGCCGCTCTGGCGTGGAGCGCTTCATGCGCTATTATTTCCTGAACGCGAAAATCGTGGGCGACCTGACCGCGGTGTTCCTGGCGCATCTGGACGACCAGATGGCGGCGAAGGGGCGGCGCTATATTCCGTCCATATTCCGTCGGCCAAAGAAGCTGGACGGGTTCGTGCTCGACCGTGGTCGGCTCGCGCTGCCAAGCGACGACTTTTTCCAGCAGGACCCGGTGCGGTTGCTCGAAATTTTCGCGGTAGCCGATCGTCATGAATTGGGCATCCACCCAAGCGCCATGCGCACCGCCAGCCGGGACGCAGGTCTGATCACGGCAAAAATCCGCCGCGATGCTCGCGCCAACGCCGCTTTCATGGATGTGCTGACTTCGCCCCGTGATCCGGAAACGGTGCTGCGCTGGATGAATGAATCGACGGTGTTTGGCCGGTTCATTCCCGATTTCCGCCGCGTTGTGGCGCAGATGCAGTTCGATATGTATCACCATTATACGGTGGACGAGCATACCATCCGCGCAGTCGGGCTTCTGGCCCGCGTGGAAAAGGGCGCTCTGGTAGAAGACCACCCGTTGTCCACCGAGATCATGGGCAAATTGCTGTCGCGCCGGGTGCTCTATGTCGCGGTTCTGCTGCACGACATCGCAAAGGGCCGTGGCGGCGACCATAGCGTACTTGGCGCCGAGGTAGCCGACCATCTCTGCCCGCGCCTTGGCCTGACGCCGGCCGAAACGGAAACCGTCGCCTGGCTGGTGCGCCATCACCTGCTGATGTCGGCCACGGCGTTCAAGCGTGATCTGGCCGATTACAAGACGATCCTGGATTTCGTCGAGGTGGTGCAGAGCCCCGAGCGGCTTCGCCTGCTGCTCTGCCTCACCGTCGTGGACATCCGCGCCGTGGGTCCCGGCGTGTGGAATAGCTGGAAACGACAACTGCTGGGCGACCTTTATGAGGCTGCCGAGGAAGTGCTGCGGCTTGGCCACAAGCAAAAGGGGCGTGGCGAACGCGTCACCGCCAAGCAGGAATCACTGCGCAAGGCGCTCGGCTTGTCGAAGGCCGACTTCCAGAAGCTCAGCAAGCGTCTGCCCGAATCCTACTGGATCGCCGAGCCTGAGGACATCCTGATCCACAACGCGCAGCATATCCTGGCGTCAGCCGATTCGCCGCTGTCGATTGCCGCGCAATATTATCCGCAGCGCGGCGCCACGCTTGTCACCGTCTATGCCGCTGACCATCCGGGCCTATTCTACCGGATTGCCGGAGCGATCCATCTGGCGGGCGGCAATATCATCGATGCGCGTATCCACACCACGCGCGACGGCGTCGCCATCGACAACTTCCTGGTGCAGGACCCTTTGGGCGGCGCTTTCCATAGCCCGGAACAGCTGACCCGTATCCGCAATGCGATCGAGGATTCGCTGGCGAATCGTCATCGCATGATCACGAAGCTGGAAGCGCGCCCCCTGCCCCGCACCCGCGCCGAAGCGTTCCGGATCGAACCCAATGTGCTGATCGACAACAAGGCGTCCAATCGGTTCACGGTGATCGAGGTAAATGCTCGAGACCGCCCCGCCCTGCTCTTCAGCCTTGCCAACGCGTTGTTCCAGTCGAAGGTCACTGTGCACAGCGCCCATGTCGCCACCTATGGCGAACGCGCGGTCGATACGTTTTACGTGACCGACCTTTTGGGCGGCAAGATCGAGAGCAAGGCACGCATCCAGACGCTGGAGCGGCGGCTGCTTGAAGCTGCTGGCGATCAGGTCGATGAGGCTCTTGAGCAGGCCTGAGCCTAAACTATCTCCACAACGTCGCCGGCAGCCAGCAGCGGCAGCAGTTTCAACATGTCGCCACGGTCGATAGCAATACAGCCCGCCGTAGGACGCCCTTCGGACAGGTGGAGGAAGATCGCACTGCCCTGCCCTGGCACAGGCGGCGCGTCATTATGTCCCAGCACGACGATCACATCATAGGCATCATCGCCGCGCAGGAGCGATTCCGCCGAAAAGCGCCGTGGCAGATGGACCGGCCGGTTGTAGGCGGGATCGGCAGGGTCGTCGGACCAGCCATCACCTTCCCTCACCCACCGCCATGGAAGCCGGATTGCGGCAGGCTCCGCCCTTCCCGGCCGCAGCAGAACGCCCCGCAGCGGCCAGGCCCCTAGCGGCGTGCAGCCGTCTCCCTCCCGCTTATCGGTCGCCGCGCACACGCCGCCCCGGCCCAGCGTGCATGGGATGTCCAGCGTGCCTAACCGCAACCGCCCGGCGGCGCTGTCCACGCGAATTGTGGTCACAGCTGGTGCCCGGTACGATCGCGTTTGGTCGCCAGATATTGTTCATTGTGCGGGTTGGCGGGCAGTATGATGGGCAGGCGTTCAGCCACCTTGATACCCGCGCCTTCAAGCCCCTCCACCTTCTTGGGATTGTTGGTGAGCAGCCGCACCTCTTGGATGCCCAGCAGCTTGAGCATGCGCGCCGCGACCGAGAAATCACGCGCGTCAATGGCAAAGCCAAGGCGGACATTCGCATCGACGGTGTCGAAACCCTGATCCTGCAAGGCATAGGCGCGCAATTTGTTGATGAGGCCAATCCCCCGGCCTTCCTGCCGAAGATAAAGCAACACGCCCCAGCGGGAGTCGGCGATCCGGTGCAGCGCCTCATGCAATTGAGGCCCGCAATCGCATTTTAGGCTGCCCAGCACGTCCCCGGTCAGGCATTCGCTGTGCAGCCTGATGACCGGCGGCGAGGAATCCCGCGTCCCGACGATCAGGGCGACATGCTCCCGTGGCTCATCCGGACTGCGAAAGGCAATGATCTCGGCGGTCTCGCAGGCTGACACCGGCAGCCGCGCGCGCGTCGCTATGGCAAGGTGAGCGGCGTCGTCATAAGCGTCGATGTCATCGGCACTGACCTCGGCCTCGCTCTCTCCCTCCGATCCCAAAAAGAAAGCAGGCAGGATACCCGCCAGCCGGGCGAGCTTGAGCGTCGCCTTTGCCGCCAGCGGCGCGGCAAGGGGTTTGGCCGCAAACGGTCCCTTCAGCGGTGATGAGAGGTCCAGTACCGGGTCGGCGATCGCGGTAGCAACATCGCCATCGATCCACGGCGCGCGGGCGATCAGCACGGGCATGTCGGGATCAGCCGCTGCCAGTTGGTTGGCGAGCTTCAACGTCTCGCCACGGGCAGCTGCTATCAATATGTCGGCTTTGCCCGTTGGATCGAAAGTCTTCAGCGTCACCGCATCCGCGCCCTCGACCGCCATGACGCGTATGGCGCCGTCAGTCGCACGAACGGTAACCGCCCAACCACGGCGCAGAGCGTCAATCGCGCGGGCGGCGGCGCGCCCGTTCATGGCAGACGGTCCATCAGAAGGCGAACTCCGTGATGATCGGGACATGATCCGATGGCTTGGTCCAGCTGCGCGCCGGTTCGACAACACGGTGCCCGATCGCCTTTGCCGCGACATCCTGCGTCATCCACATATGGTCCAGCCGCCGCCCACGATCCGATTCCGCCCAATCCCGCGCGCGATAGCTCCACCAGGTATAAAGCCGCTCCGGAGCGGGAAAGAACTGGCGGCCGATATCGATCCAATTGTTCGATTCCTGCAACCGGGCCAGCAGTTCGCATTCGATCGCCGTATGGCTGACGACATTGAGCAGCTGCTTATGGCTCCACACATCGCATTCCATGGGCGCGATGTTGAAATCGCCAGTGAGGATCGTCGGCTTGTCCTCAAGCTGGGAGGACCATTCGATCATGCGCTCAATGAAATCGAGCTTCTGACCGAACTTCGGATTGACTGTCCGGTCGGGAATATCGCCTCCGGCAGGGACATAGACATTTTCTATCCGCACGCCGTTGTCCAAACGGACGCCGACATGACGCGCTTCGCCATTGGCCTGCCAATCGAACCGGTCATCCTCATGAATGGGCACTTTACTCATGATCGCCACGCCATGATGCATGCGCTGGCCATTCAGCACCTGATGAACATAGCCCAGACGCCGGAACATGTCGGTGGGGAATATGTCATTCACCACCTTCGTCTCCTGAAGGCAAAGAAGGTCAGGCGCCTCTTCGGTCAGGAAACGTTCGACGATGTCTATCCGGGCGCGGACGCTGTTGATGTTCCAGGATGCGATGCTCAGTGTTTTCGGCATGCTGATCCCCTAAGGGCCTGCGAACGGCTTCGCAAGCTTGGCTCTGCGCCGACCTGCCGCTGGCAAAGTAAGACCCCCGCTCCGGGGGCATGGAACGGGGGTCTCGATCGCGCCCTTGAAGCGCTTTGCGGCGGGAGCTGCGTTCCGAGTAACAGGGGGGAAATCCCGGACTTCGTCTCGCGCCGTGGAGTTCTTATTAGGGTTCCGGATATGAGCCGAAGATGAACAAGATTCAGGTGAGCACCATCCATCTCACGCCAGGCCCGTTTCACCCCCCGGCTACGCGACCCTTCGGGCGCGGGTCTGTCCAACGAAAGGCGGAATTCGCAACCGGGACGCCATAACGCTGGTTCGACAAGCGCACGCTAGTGCGGTTATTCTGAGAATCGAGCGCTACCCATCCGTAAAGCTGAAGACCTGCCGGCCCGGCAGGATCCCGTTCAAAGATCATCGTGATGGTCCCGAATTCCGGCCGCTTGGGATCGCGTGCCTGAACGCTGATCACCTTCGGATCCCCGGTCTGGATCAACTTGCCAAAGCGGGACAGGTCCTTTTTCGGATCGAGCAAGGCGCCCAAGGGCGAGCTGCCGATGGGCCAGCGCTGTACCTGCCGGACTTCATAGTCGATCATGGTCAAGGCCTTGCCGTCGCCGACGATCAGCAGCGGTACACCCTTTTGATACTGAAACCGCACCTTGCCGGGCTGCTTGATCGTCAGTTTGCCCGTCAGGGTTTGACTGGCGCGGTCGGTCTGCACGAAATCGGCCGTCATCGTGGTGACTCCGCGAATATAGGCATTTACCCGGTCCATGCCGTCCGGCGACTGCTGCGCGGCAACAGGCGCGGCAGGAACGAACAACGGTGCGGCGGCCAGGGCCAGGGCGAGTGGCGCAAACAAGCGCTTCATGCATTCTTCTCCGCTTTGTTGAGAGGTCAAGGAGTAGCGATCAGGCGTTGAACCCATTGTGAACTGATGCGTTCCTGATCTCCGAACCCTGCATGGGCCGCTTTGCAGCCGTGGGGTAGCTCGCCCGGCGAACAAAAAAAAGGCTGGTCCGAAGACCAGCCGGAAAGTTTTAGGAGAGGATGCCTGAAAGGCCCGCTCTTATTGAACGGCGCTGATCCTTTTCGCAAATGCATACAGGTCCGGCTCGATTGCGTTTGACGCAACAGTCATAGCGGATTGCCATTTTCGTCGCGCAATACCTCACGTCGGCCGACATGGTTCGGAGGGCCGACCAGCCCTTCTTCTTCCATCCGCTCAATGAGGCGCGCGGCCGAATTATAGCCAACGCGGAGCTGACGCTGCAGCCAACTGGTCGAAGCCTTCTGATTTTCAAACACCAGCTGACATGCCTTGCGGAACAGCTGCGCATCGGGGCTGTCGTCGCCCAGATCCACGCCGTCTAGCGCGAAGCTGCCTTCTTCCGGTTCTTCGGTCACGGCCGAGATATAATCCGGCTGCCCTTGTGCCCGCCAGTGGTCGGCGACCACGCGCACCTCGTCATCGGACACGAAGGGACCATGGACGCGCATCAGGCCCTTGCCGCCGTGCATGTAGAGCATATCGCCTTTGCCCAGCAGCTGTTCGGCACCCTGCTCACCCAGGATCGTTCGGCTGTCGATCTTGGAAGTGACGAAGAAGCTGATCCGGGTCGGAAGGTTCGCCTTGATGACGCCGGTGATGACATCAACGGATGGGCGCTGCGTCGCGAGGATCAGGTGGATGCCCGCCGCGCGCGCCTTTTGCGCCAGGCGCTGGATCAGGAACTCGACTTCCTTGCCAGCCGTCATCATCAGGTCGGCGAGTTCGTCCACCACCACCACGATCTGTGGCAGCGGCTGGAAGTCGAGCTGTTCTTCCTCATAGATGGGCTTGCCGGTTTCCGGGTCATAGCCCGTCTGCACCCGGCGGCCGAGCGGCTTGCCCTTGGCTTTCGCTGCCCGAACCTTCTCATTATAGTTGGCGAGGTTGCGGACGGAGATGGACGCCATCATGCGATAGCGGTCCTCCATCTGCTCCACCGCCCATTTGAGGGCGCGGATCGCCTTCGCAGGCTCGGTCACGACCGGGGACAACAGATGCGGGATGTCGTCATAGGTCGACAGTTCCAGCATCTTGGGATCGATCATGATCAGGCGCAGCTGGTCCGGCGTCATGCGGTAGAGCAACGACAGGATCATGGCGTTGAGGCCGACGGATTTACCCGAGCCGGTCGTGCCCGCAATGAGCAGGTGGGGCATCGGAGCTAAATCGGCGATGATCGGCTCGCCTGAGATATTCTTGCCCAGGATGATCGGCAGAGTCGCATCCTGCACGAACTGTTCGGAGGTTATCAGTTCGCGGAAGGAAACGCCCTCCCGGTTGGCGTTGGGCAGTTCGATGCCGATGACCGTCCGGCCGGGAATGGTCGCGACGCGGGCGGATAGAGCCGACATGTTGCGGGCGATGTCGTCGGCCAGAGCAATGACGCGGCTCGCCTTGATGCCGGGGGCGGGCTCCAGTTCGTACATCGTGACGACCGGGCCGGGGCGTACTTCGACGATGTTTCCCTTCACATGGAAGTCGTCGAGCACGGATTCGAGCAGGCGGGCGTTACGTTCGAGCGCGGCCTTGTCGATCTTCTGCGCCTGACTAGCCGGGATCGGATTGAGCAGGTCGGCCGAGGGCAGCGAACTGTGGCCGAACAGGTCATCCTGCGACACTGGCGCCATCTGTCGCTGGGCGGGCGCGGGTTTCGGAGTCTGGATGGTGATCGGCGGCTTCGGCTCGTTGGACACGGCGCGGCGGGGAGCGATGACGCGTTCTGCCGCTTCGTCGTCGTCATCTTGCGCGTCGGCAGTAACGCTCCCGCCGCCCGCGAAAGCGAGGGCCGGTTTGGGAAGGCTGAGACGCGGCAAGGTGGGACGGCGCAGGGCGAGGATCGGCTTTTCCAGCGCAAGGCTGCGATACCAGGTGAAGAAACCGGCGAGCAGCATCAGCACCACGAGAATGCCGGTGATCCAGCCTTGGGCAGCTGGCGCGGCGGACGTCAGGCTGCGTACGCCGTTAGCGGTGGCCAGGCCGATGAGGCCGCCCCAGCCCGAAGGCAGATCGATCAGCGAGTCAGGCTGGAACATCGCCAGCGCGATGCCGATGAGGATGATACCGAGGAAGCATTTGCCAAACTGCCCTTTCCACCCGGTCATGTCCTGATCACCCCAAAGCCGACGGGCGGTGATTGCAAGCAGCGGAAGGACAAGCGCGACGGGCACGCCGAGCAGGGTGAAGAGGAAGGCGGAGATCCAGGCGCCGGGCCAGCCCATGATATTTTGGACCTGATTGTCGGCGACGGTCATCATTGACGGGTCGCTCAGGCGGAAGCTGAGCAGCGCGAGCGCAAGGAACAGGGTCGCCAGCATCAGCGCGATCGCGCTGATGAGCGCGCCGCTGCGGATGAGGCTGCGTTTCAGCATTTCGCGCCATTCCGGCGTGCGCTTGGCTCCGCGGCTGACAGCCATGGCTTTCAAATGTCCCCCAAATGTTCCGTTCCGGCACAATGCGCCGAGCGGGGAGTCCGCGTCAAGAGTCCGGCGGTTCGGCTGGTCGTGGGAAAGTCATGAAGAAAGTGGCGAGAAGAACGGATTTTGCAGGTGAATCGGAACGCTATGCGATTCCTTCATGCATTTGCGCGGCGGGCGCGGCGCGCAGGGCGATGAGGCATCCGGCGACGATCAGCGCCGCGCCCGCGAGGGTGGTGAGGGTCAGCCGTTCCCCGAAGGCGAGCCAGCCGATGATCGCTGCCCAGATGAAGGCGGTATATTCCACCGGGATGAGATGCTGCGCCTCTGCCCGCGCATAGGCCCAGGCGAAGGCGGCGAGCGAGGTGAAGGCGAAGGCCGCGCAGGCGACGATGAGGAGCGCGGAATCCGGCCGGGGCAGGTCAAGGCGCAGCGGCACCAGATCAGGCGCGACCCATGCGGCGGCCGCGCACAGGCCAAAAAGGATGAGCATGACGCAGTGCTGGAAGAAGGCGACCTCGACCGGGGAGGCAAGCTGAGCCTGCTGGCGCTGGATGATGAGGTTCCAGGCGAAGAGGACCGCCGAAATCAGCACGGCGGCGGCACCCAGCAGGGCGTCCCAATCATAGCTGTCCTGCATCCGGCCCGACAGGATCACCGCGACGCCGACGAGTCCGAGGAGAGAGGCGCTGATGGCGCGCTGGCCGATCCGTTCGCCCAGCAGCAGCGCGGCGAGATAGAGGGCGATGAGCGGCGCGATGAAGGACAGCGCTATGGCTTCGGCGAGCGGCATGCGCATCAGCGCGAAGAAAAAGAGGCTGGCCATCAGCGTGACGACACAGCCGCGCAGAATATGCAGGCGCAGGGCCGCCCTGCCCGGCCAGCGATGGCGGCCCGGCAGCATGATCGCAAGGCCGAGCAGCGTTCCCGCGAGGGCGCGCCAGAACAAGGCGTTGAAGAGGCCGATGGAAAGGCTCAACCCCTTCATCGCCGCGTCCATGATGGCGAAGAGCAGGACGGCGGCGCAGCAGACCGCGAAGGGGATGGCGAGGGAGCGGGGCTGGGTCATGGTCATAGCATAGGGGTGACGGTCAAGGCGCTCGGCACTTTCGAGCGGGGAAATAGAAGAAGGAAAGGGCTTCGACCGGCTCAGCCCGAACGGGGTGGGGTGGAGGGAAGAGCCCTGATTCACCCGTGGAGGGGACGGCAGCGAGCGTGCGGGGTGTGGCGGGACGCCCCCTGCCCTACTCCGCCGCTTCCGCCCGGCCTGCGTCGGTTGTTTCCGCTTCGAGCTTGGCGGCTTCGATCTCTGCCGCCTTGGCTTCCACCAGCCCGACGATATGGTCGATCATACCTTCGTCCTGGATGGTGTGGTCGGTGAGGCCGGAGAGATAGACCATATGTTTTCCAGCGCCGCCGCCGGTGAGGCCGATGTCGGTCTCCCGCGCTTCGCCGGGGCCGTTGACGACGCAGCCGAGAACGGAGAGCGACAAGGGCGTGTGGATATGCTGAAGCCGTTCCTCCAGCGCCTGCACCGTGCGGATGACGTCGAAGCCCTGACGCGCGCAGCTGGGGCAGGAGATGACCTTTACCCCGCGCGTGCGGATGCCGAGGGATTTGAGGATTTCATAGCCGACGCGCACTTCCTCTTCCGGTTCGGCGGAGAGGGAGACGCGGATGGTGTCGCCGACCCCGGCCCAGAGGAGATTGCCAATGCCAATGGCGCTTTTGACGGTGCCGCCGATCAGGCCGCCCGCTTCGGTGATGCCAAGGTGGAGCGGGCAATCCACGGCTTCGGCCAGCTGCATATAGGCGGCGACGGCAAGGAAGACGTCGCTGGCCTTCACCGCGACCTTATATTCGTGGAAATCCTGATCCTGGAGCAGCTTGATATGGTCGAGCGCGCTTTCGACCAGCGCTTCCGGGCAGGGTTCGCCATATTTTTCGAGCAGGTCCTTTTCAAGGGAGCCTGCATTGACGCCGATGCGGATGGCGCAGCCATTGGACTTGGCGGCGTCGACCACTTCCTTGACGCGCGCTTCCGAGCCGATGTTGCCGGGGTTGATGCGCAGGCAAGCGGCGCCCGCGTCGGCGGCTTCGAGCGCGCGTTTATAGTGGAAATGGATGTCGGCGACGATCGGCACGCGGGCGGCGCGCACGATCTGCTTCAGCGCGGCGGTCGATTCCTCATCCGGGCAGGACACGCGGATGATGTCCACGCCCACTTCCTCGCAGCGGCGGATCTGGTCGATCGTCGCTTTGACATCGAAGGTCGGCGTGTTGGTCATCGTCTGCACGGTGACGGGCGCGCCGCCACCGACGGGCACATTGCCCACCATGATCTGGCGGCATGGGCGACGGGCGATGTCGCGCCAGGGACGCAGGCCGGGATTATGGTCGGACATGAACTAGGGGCTCCGTGCTGATGGAGCCCCTATAGTGATTCACGAGCCAAGTTAGAAGCGCGCCGTCACTGATGCGGCGATCTGGTCCGCATTGCCGCTGGTCCGGGACAGGGTGGTGACGGTGGTCGCCGCCGCAGTCCCGGCATAATAGGTTTCGGGGCGGATGATATTCGCCTTTTCCACGAAATTATGCGCGTAGCTGAGGTTGAGGCCGATGGCGGGCGAGATATTGTAGGTCGCCCCGGCCGACAGCCAGGCGCGATCGCCATCGGGCACCCGCGTCGTCAGATGCTGAGGATTGGTGGGCGAGCGATCGAACATCGTGCCCGCGCGCAAGGTGAGCGCGGGGCTAACGTCATATTCGCCGCCTAGGCTGACGCTGTAGCTGTCCTTGTAATCCAGTTCCTTGACCGAGGTGCGGCCAGCCGCCGTGATCGCGATCGATTTGAAGACCGACCAATTATACCAGCGTGCGCTGATCATGGCGCGAAGGCTGGGCGTCAGCCGATGCATGAATCCGACGGTCACGATGTCGGGCAGTTCAAGCGGCGCGGTGGCGTCGCTGCTGCCATTTTGCGGCGCCAGCAGACTTTGGAGGCCCGAAATCGTCTGCGTGCCGGTCAGATGATGGCCCATGCCGGAGCGATAGGAGATGCCGACATTCGTGTCGCCGTCGGTATAGAAAAGGCCCGCATTCCAGCCCAGCGTCCAATCCTTGCCTGTCACCCGGGCGAGGCCATCGGTCGTGATCAGCGGCGAAAGTTGCGGCAGGGCGTTGGTCAGCGTAACCTTCACATATTGGACGTCCACGCCGCCGCCGATGGAGAAATGATCGTCGAGCTTATAGGCGGCGGACGCCTGGACATTATAAGCCTTGAGGTCGGTGTGGAGCGATTCATAGCGACCAAAGAAGCCTGGGTCATAATCCAGCTTCAGGCCGAAGGGCGCGTTGACGCCCGCGCCGAGCCACAGCCGGTCGGTGACCTGACCCGTGACATAGAAGCTGGGCACGGGAATGACCTTGTCAAACGGATTGCCGCCCGAATTGCCGGTGATCGGCACAGTGACACCCGGAAAGCCCGGCACGGTGCGATTGCTGCCCTGGTTCGATTGCTGAGCGGTGGCGAAAAGCGCTACGGCGCCAGCGGACAATTGCACGCCGGGAAGTTCGGTGATCGCGGCAGGATTGAAATAGATGGCCGACGGGTCATCCGCCGCCGCACCGGCACCGGACAAAGCCCTGCCCGTTTCCTTGGGCGATTGTTCCTGAAGATAGAAGCCGCCGGCGAGCGCGGGCATGGGAAGCGCCAGAAAGCCCGCAGACAGGAAAGTGGTGGCAATGCGGCGGCTTGAAAACATGCAATTCCCCTTTGAAATCCCGTTGCGGCGTCGGGCACGCATTATCATCCCGCGCTATGGCTGCGATATGGTTAATTTCCGGTTCGGGCAGCCTGTGCGCCAGGCGAAAAAAAAGCCGCCCCGAAGGACGGCTTGGAAAGTTTTAGGAGAGGATGCCTGAAAGGCCCGTCCTCTTTGCGGGCCGACGCTTTCTTTCGCAACTGCGAAAGACAAGTATACGGTTGCGTTTATTGCAACTGTCAACATTTGGGGGGATTTCCGTAGCGGAAATGGGGAAGGCGTTCGGCAATGATTTGGGAAGAATCGGCTGTGGCGATCCGCCTCAAGCGGCGAAATCGGGCACCGATTCGGACAAATGGCGGAAAAGATCGGCCCGCAGGCGATCAAGGCCCTGCTGATTCGTGGATTCGATTCTGGCCACCAGTTCCGCCTGCGTGTTGGATGCGCGCAATAGCCACCAGCCATCTTCGGTTGTGACCCGGGCACCGTCGATGGCGTTGACGCTCGCGCCTTCCGCCCGCAAGTGCGAAACTATCTCTGCGACCATCGCGAATTTTTGGTCTTCATCGACCGGAAACCGCAATTCAGGCGTGTTTACCAGCAGCGGTAGCGCGTCATGAAGGGCGGTCACGCTCTTGCCGAGGCGGCTGACCAGCCGGATCAGGCGCACGGCGGCGTAAAGGCCATCGTCAAAGCCGTAATAATCATCGGCGAAGACGATGTGGCCGGTCATCTCACCACCCAGCGGGCTGCCGATTTCCTTCATCTTCGATTTGATGAGGCTGTGGCCGGTTTTCCACATCAGCGGCGTGCCGCCCAGCGCCGCCACGCGATCGAACAGCGCCTGGCTGGATTTCACGTCGGCGACTATGGTGGCGCCGGGCCGGTCGATCAGCACTGGTTCCACGAACAAAGAAAGCAGTTGATCGCCCCAGATGGTGCGCCCCTGCCCGTCGACCACGCCGATCCGGTCGCCATCCCCATCGAAAGCCAGTCCGAAATGGAGGTTGTTGGCGAGGACAAGGGCGCGCAGGTCATGCAGATTCGCCTCGATTGTCGGGTCGGGGTGATGATGAGGGAAATTGCCGTCTATTTCGGTGAAAAGCGTGTGATGCTCACCCGGGAGCAGCTGGACGAGCTTGTCCACGACGGGGCCTGCGGCACCATTGCCCGCGTCCCAGCCGATGCGGCAGGCAGCGCCGTCGAACCCTTCCATCAGGCGGGCGACATAGCGGTCCATGATGTCGATGGTGGAGCAGCTGCCGCTTCCTTGTTCCCAATCGCCCGCAGCAGCCATGGCGCCCAGACCGGCGATGTCGGCGCCAAAAAAGGCTTCATGCGCAAGTACCAGCTTGAAGCCATTGTGATCGGCGGGATTATGGCTGCCGGTTATCTGGATGGCGCCATCAACATCGAGCGTCGCTTCGGCATAATAGAGCATTGGGGTGGGCCCGAGGCCGATGCGCAGCGCGTTGGTGCCGCTGTCGGCAAGGCCATCGACCACGGCCGATTCCAGCATCGGTGAGCTGAGTCGGCCGTCATAGCCGACCGCGACCGATGATCCCCCTTTGCGCCTGACGATCGTGCCGAAGCTGCGGCCAAGCGCGTAGGCGTCTTCCTCTCCCAAGGTTTTGCCGACGATGCCGCGCATGTCATATTCGCGCAGCAGCGAGGGATGGAAGTGGTGGGCCATGGGTCCTATTCTACAGCCCTAGCGGCGGCGGGTGGCCTCTTTTTTCTCGGGCTCGGCGAGTAGCAGGTCGCGGGCTGCGTTGATTTCCGCTGCCAGCGCTTCGGTGCCGCCGCGATCGGGATGGACCGAGGCGATGAGTCGCCGGTGGGCTGAACGGATCATGGTCTCATCGGCATCTTCGGGTACGCCGAGCAGGGCGCGCGCTCTTGCTATGCTGGGGGCTTCGGGGGGCGCCTTGGGCGGAGTGGCGGATCGCCTTTTCTTCTGCTGCGATTGGGACAGGAAGAAGAGTGCCGCGCCGAGGAGCAGGGGCGCTCCGGCTAGCGGTTTGCCCTTGGCCGCCATGACCGCGCCGACCAGCGCGCCGCCGAGCACCATGCCATCCTTCACACTCATGCGCTGCAATCGTCCCGTCCAGATGAGCCAGGCGGCCAGCCCGAGAAGAAGGAAGGCGAAAAGGCCCATCAGGCCGCGCCGAGAAGATCGACCGGCGAATTTTCCTCACGGGCGGGGAGGGCGAGGCCGGACACCATCTCACGCAGTTCCTGGCGGGCGGCGATGTGGCTGACGCCAAGGTCGCCCAGATGGCCCTTGTCGAGCAGGGTCAAGCCGGACGGGAAGAGTTCGCGGAAGATGACTCGTTCTGACAGGCCGGGGATCACGCGGAAGCCGACGCGGCGGGACAGCTCCATGAGAGCATCGCCGACGCGCTTCTTGTTGCGGGCATCATGATGCTGGACGCGGTTGCGCAGCACGACCCAGTCGATCGAGACGCCATCGGCCTTCGCGCGGGTCTTGCGCGCCTCGAAGATGAGTTCGGAATAGAAGGACAGGCGGCGGACCTTGAAGGTTTCCGCGTCCACCTGGCCGATGAGGTCGAAATCGACGAAGCTGTCGTTCATCGGCGTCACCAGCGTGTTGGCGCGGGCGGCCATGTGGCGGGCGAACAGGTCATCGCGGCCGGGGGTGTCGACGACCAGGAAATCCTTGCCATCGGCGACGGCGGCGGATTCTTCCTCCAGCGCCTCGACCGTGTCGCCCTTCAGCACGGCGAAATCGGGCGCGGGCAGGTCGATGTTCCGGCGGCGGGCCGTTTCCGCGCGATTTTCCATGTAGCGCGTGACGGTGCGCTGACGCGGATCGAGGTCGATCATGCCGACCTTGTAGCCGAGCGCGGTCAAGGCGATCGCGGTGTGCACGGCGGTGGTCGACTTGCCGGTCCCGCCCTTTTCATTGGCGAAGACGATATGATGCGTTTGGGTGTTCGGACCCATTGATAACCCCGTTTATTGCCGCAACGATTCTTGACCCACTTGCCGGGTCGTGCCTTTAGCAGGATAGTCCCCGTGCCCCTGCCATATCGGAGCCCCTCGTCCCGTGCAAACCCTGCGTGACCTTCCTTCCCTGCGAACCGCCATCGATGCGATGAAAAGCGATGGGCGGCCTGTCGCGCTGGTGCCGACCATGGGCGCTCTGCATGAAGGGCATATGGCGCTGGTCGAGGAAGCGCGGCGGCATGCCGGGCATGTGGTCGTGTCGATCTTCGTCAATCCGCGACAGTTCGGGGTCAATGAGGATCTGGACGCTTATCCGCGCCGGGAAGCCAAGGATGCGCAGATGTTGCAGGCGGCGGGAGTCGATGCGTTGTGGGCGCCGACGGCCGAGGTCATGTATCCGGCGGGCTATGCCACCAATATTTCTGTCTCGGGAGTGACTGAAGGCCTCGATGGCGCAGCGCGGCCCGGGCATTTCGACGGGGTGGCGACGGTGGTCACCAAGCTGTTCAACCAGGTGCAGCCCGATGTCGCGCTGTTCGGGGAGAAGGATTATCAGCAGCTCGCGACTATCCGGCAGATGGTGCGTGACCTCGACATGCGCGTCGAGATCATCGGCGTGCCGACGCAGCGGGCCGAGGATGGCCTCGCCCTGTCATCGCGCAACGCCTATCTGACCGAGGATGAACGCAAGGACGCGCTCGCCCTGCCCCGCGCGCTGGGTGAAGCGGCGCGGCAGATGGAGAAGGGCGCGACGGTTGAGTCCGCGCTTGCCAAGGCGATCGCGATGCTGGCCGCGCATGGCTTTGATCCCATTGATTATGTGACGCTGTGCGATGCGGTGACGCTGGAGCCGATGAATGTGCTGGAACGTCCGGCCCGGTTGCTGGGCGCGGCGAAATTGGGGCGGACGCGGCTGATCGACAATATCGCGGTCGATCCGCCCGAGCTGCCCCAACTACATAATCAGATTGAATCTGCTGGCGCCTGAGCCCGCATTTTCATGCCTGATCTGTTCAAGACGCTGGCGAACATGGCGACGGTGACTGAATGCACGCAATGCGCGCAGAACGAAGCTGCTCACGACCCTTCTCCCCTTATTAATTGGCGAGGAAATTAGCGTCGACTTTGATTGCCGCAATATGTCGATCGACATGCGAATTAAGTTAGGGGTGGCAGCAGACCGGGCTGGTCGGCGATATTGTGGTTGAGCTTTCTATCCCGGTCCGTCCGGCCTCATGAGATCCCAGCTTTCGCTGGGATGACGGCGTTGGGGTTTTCTTCAGAAGGGTTTGACGATCACTGCGACGACGATCACCGCAGCGGCGATGCCGGGGACTTCGTTGATGAGGCGGAGCTTCCCCTCCGGCAAGGGACGCTCACCCCTGGCGAGTTTCTTCGCATAGCCTGCGATCCAGCCATGATAGGCGGAGAGGCCAAGGACGAAGAGCAGTTTCAGGTGGAACCAGCCAAAATGCCAGGCGCCGATCTCGACCATCAGCATGAGCCCGAAGACCCAGACGAGGATCAGCGAGGGATTGAGGATGATCTTGAGCAGGCGTCGTTCGCGGTCGATCCATTTGCGGTCCTCGTCTGATCCCACGGCACATTGGTGGTGATAGACGAAGAAGCGCGGCATCATGAACAATCCCGCCATCAGGAAGATGACGAAGATCACATGGGCGGCCTTCACCCACAGATAGGCGGCACCGAGATAGGGCATCAGCTCTGCTTTCCTTGCCGGACATAGGCGATCAACGCTTCGACATGGGCGATGGGCGTGTCGGGCAGGATGCCATGGCCCAGGTTCAGGATATGGGGCCGGCCCGCAAAGGCAGCGCGGATATTGTCGATCGATTGCTCGACCGCCCTGCCCCCCGCGATCAGCGCCAGCGGATCGAGATTGCCCTGTACCGGCAAGCCCTGTGGCAGGACGCGGTTGGCCCAGTGCGGATCGATGGTTTCATCCACGCCGATCGCATCGACGCCCGTGCCCGCCGCATAATCGGCGAGTTTGGCGCCCGCGCCCTTGGGAAAGCCGATGACGGGGATATTGGGATGCAGGCTTTTGAGCTTTTCCACGATCCGGCGATTGGGTTCGATTACCCAGCGTTCGAACTGGAGCGGCGCGAGGCTGCCTGCCCAGCTGTCGAACAGCTGCACGGCTTCGACTCCTGCCTCGATCTGGCCCGAAAGATAGGTGACGGTAGATTCAATGATCGCGTCGATGATCGCGCCGAAGCGTTCGGGGTCTTGGTAAGCGAGGCGGCGGGCTGCGCCCTGATCCTTGCTGCCCTGCCCGGCCACCATATAGGTCGAGATGGTCCACGGGCTGCCTGCAAAGCCGAGGAAGGTGACAGACGGGTCAAGCGCCGCCTTCACCTGCCGAACGGTCTCATAGACAGCCTCATAGCGGCTGAGATCAGGTTTAAGCGCGGAGAGGTCCGTCTCGTTGAGGATCGGCGCTAGGCGCGGCCCCTCCCCCGTTTCAAACCAAAGGTCCTGACCCATCGCATAGGGCACGATCAGAATGTCGGAAAAGAGGATCGCACCGTCGAAGCCGAAACGGCGCAGCGGCTGAAGAGTGACTTCGGCGGCGGCCGGACTGTCATAGACGAGTTCGAGGAATCCGCCCTTTTGAGCCCGCAGCGCCCGATATTCGGGCAGATAGCGGCCCGCCTGACGCATCAGCCACATGGGCGGCGGGCTAAGACATTCCCCCTTCAGGACGGAAAGCAGCGGCTTGGAAGGCCCAGCGGAAAGGCCGGTATCTGGTCCCGTCATAAACTCTCTTATTTAGATTATTAAAAGGATGATGGAGATAGTAGGTCAGTTGGTAGCGGGGTTTATGCGCAGCGCCCGGATTTGCCAACAGCTTGACTCTCTGGCGTCAAGGATTCGAGACCGAGTCAGTGTGGGTCATTCACGCTATCCACAGGCTGTGGATGAAAATGACGGCCTGTTGGGGGCATGTGGATAAGATTCCGGCCAATGGGTACTATCCAAAAGGGGTAGTTTTGCCCGCAACCTATCCCTTGCTTTATCCACAGGCTCCCCACAGAGATATGCGTCATGTCGCGTATCCATCTGCATTTGCTGTCTGACTCCACGGGCGAGACGCTGGAAAATATCGCCAAGGCGGCGATCGGCGCGTTCGAAAATGTGGAAGCTGTGCGCCATTTCTGGCCGATGGTGCGGTCCGATGTCCATCTTGACCGGATCATGGAGGAGATTTCGGCCAATCCGGGGTTGGTGCTGTTCACTTTGTCCAATCATCAGTTGCGGCGGCGGCTGGAAACGCGCTGCCGGGCGCTCGGCCTGCCGCATGTTGCGGCGCTGGACAGCGTGACGGACGCGCTTTCCAACATATTGGGGCAGGAAACGCGCAATCGGCCCGGGCGCAAACATATCCTAGACGAAGCCTATTTCGCGCGGATCGAGGCGATCCAGTTCACCATCGCCCATGATGATGGCGTGGGGCATGAAAATTGGGAAGAGGCCGACATCGTTCTGGCGGGCGTGTCACGCGCTTCCAAAACGCCGACCTCCATCTATCTCGCCAATCGCGGATACAAGACGGCGAATATTCCGCTGGTGGTGCAATCGCCGCCGCCGCGCAGCCTCTATGGGTTGAAGCATCCGATGGTGGTGGGTCTGACGGTGAGTCCCGAGCGGCTGGTGCAGATCCGCCGTAATCGCCTGCTGTCTTTAAATCAGGCGCCGGAAACCAGCTATGTCGATCTGGATAAGGTGCAGGAGGAATTGGCTTTTGCCCGGCGGATGTTTGCCGACAATGGCTGGCCGGTGATCGACATGACGCGCCGGTCGATCGAGGAAGCGGCGGCGGCTATCATCAATCTGTTCAACGACCGCGTATTGGCGGAAGGGAGTGACCTATGATCGTGCTGGCGTCGCAAAGCGCGAGCCGCAGGGCGCTGTTGCAGGCGGCGGGGGTGCCGTTCGAGGCTATGTCGCCCGGTGTGGATGAAGAGGCGGCGAAGGAAGCGCTGCGCGGTGATGGACTGGATGCGCGCGCTTTGGCCGATGCGCTGGCGGAATTGAAGGCATTGCGGGTGTCGCGCCGGGTGCCGGGCGGGTTGATATTGGGCTGCGACCAGACGCTGAGCCTGGATGATGGCAGCATGATCGACAAGGCGGTGGACCGCGCTGATGCGGAGCAAATCTTGCGGTCGTTGTCGGGGCGGGTGCATCATTTGCACAGCGCAGCGGTGATTGCCCTGAACGGCGAGCCGATCTGGCGGCATGTCGAGCGGGTGAGGATGACGGTGCGGACCCTGTCAGATAGTTTCATAGCTAAGTATCTGGACGAAGAATGGGAGCATTGCCGATGGTGCGTCGGCAATTACCGGATCGAGGGACCGGGTGTGCAACTGTTCAGCAAGGTTGAGGGCAGCCAGTTCGCGATTCAGGGGCTGCCGTTGCTGCCGCTGCTTGACTTTCTACGCGTCCGGGGCGTTCTGCCAGCATGACCGACAAGCTCCCTTATGCAGAAGTGATCGGCGATCCGATCGCGCACAGCAAATCGCCGCTGATCCACAATTTCTGGCTCGATTGCCTGGGGATCGAGGCGGAATATCGCAAGACTCATGTGACGGCCGAGGGTCTGGCCGCCTATTTTCTGGAGAGGCGGGCTGATCCCGATTGGCTGGGATGCAATGTCACCATTCCGCACAAGATCGCGGTGTTGGATTATACCGATGATCCGGGCGGCGTTCGGGAGCGGATCGGGGCGATGAACACGATCGCCAGCGAGACCGGCGGGCCGCTGATCGGCACCAATACCGATGCGGGCGGATTCCTCCAGCCGCTGCTGCGCGACAAGTGGACGGGGAGAAGCGCCGTACTGGTCGGCGCGGGCGGTGCGGCGCGAGCGATTCTGTTTGCGCTGACGAGCCTGGGGGTGGAGGACATCACCGTCATGGTGCGCGATGCGGCCAAGGGGCAGGCCTTGCTCGACCGGGCGAAGGTCAAGGGACGGGTGATCGGCATGGGTGATCTGCTTCCGGCGGCCGATCTGCTGGTCAACACCAGTTCGCTCGGCATGGTGGGGCAGCCGGTGCTTGATCTCGATCTATCGCCGCTGGCCTGCGATGCGACGGTTTATGACATCGTTTATGCGCCGCTGGAGACTGGGCTGCTCAAGGCAGCACGGGCGCGGGGTTTGAAGGCGTTGGATGGGTTGGAGATGCTGATCGGGCAGGCCGCGCTGGCGTTTGATATTTTCTTCGATGCGCAAGCGCCGCGCGACCGGGACGATGAATTGCGCGCGCTGCTGCTGGCGGCCTGAAGGCCATGAAAGTCTATGGGCTGACCGGATCTATCGGCATGGGGAAGTCGGCCGTCGCCGCCATGTTTGGCCAAGAAGGCGTGCCCTTGTTCGACGCGGACGCCGAGGTGCATCGGTTGCAGGGACCCGGCGGCAGGCTGCTGCCCGCGATCGAGGCGCGCTTTCCGGGAACGACGGGGCCAGAGGGCGTGGATCGGGGGAATCTCGGCGCGGCGGTGTTTGGGCATCCCCAGGAATTGAAGGCATTGGAGGCGATCGTCCATCCGGCGGTCAAGGAAGAGCGGAAGGCTTTCCTGCGCCGCCATCGATCGCGCGCCTTCGTCGTGCTGGATATCCCCTTGCTGTTTGAAGGCCATATGGAGCGGACGCTGTCGGGAGTCATCGTCGTGACGGCGCCCGCCTGGAAGCAACGCAAACGCGTGTTGGCGCGCAAGGGCATGACGGCGGCGAAATTTCGCAGAATCCTGCACTTGCAGACGCCCGATGCTGAAAAACGGCGGCGGGCGGACTATATCATCTATACAGGCACCACATTTGCCGCCACGCGGGTACAGGTGAGGCGCTTGGCGGCTTGCCTTGGATCAAAGACAGGTCGATAAGGAAAAACCCGGCAGAGTCGGTGTGAAGAGGTCCATGCGCGAGATTATTTTCGACACCGAAACGACTGGATTTGACCCTGTATCGGGCGACCGGCTCGTGGAAATCGGTTGTATCGAACTCGTGAACCGGGTGCCTTCGGGCCGCACCTTCCATGCTTATTATAATCCCCAGCGGGCGATGCCCGCCGCCGCCGAGGCGATACATGGGCTGTCGGACATATTCCTGAAGGACAAGCCGCTTTTCGCTCATGGAGTGGAGGAGTTGCTGGACTTTCTGGAGGACAGCCAGCTTGTCGCGCACAACGCGCGGTTCGATTTCGGCTTCCTCAACCATGAGCTGAAACTGTGCGGCCTGCCGGAAGTCGGCATGCACCGGATGATTGATACGGTCGCGATCGCGCGACAGATGCATCCGGGCGCCAAGCACAGCCTGGATGCGCTCTGCACACGCTATGGCATCGATCGCAGCCATCGCATCAAGCACGGCGCTTTGCTGGACGCTGAATTGCTGGCGCAGCTTTATATCGAACTGACCGGCGGCCGTCAGATCGGCCTTGGTCTTGCACAGGAGGAGGATAAAGACGCCATTCGGGTGGAACTTGCGAGCGGTATCGCGGTTCGCCCTGTTCGTCCCGCGCGGGTTTTCATGGCCAGCGCGATGGAGCTGGAGAGGCATGCAGCGTTTGTCGCGACGCTGGAAAAGCCGCTCTGGCTGGAGGAGGCTTGAAGGCTGGCTGACATACTGCCCTTCACGCTTCACCCACCCGGACTGCCTCCTGCAGCCCGGCAAGAACAAGGAGAAGGCATATGGATATTCGTGTTTCTGGGCATCAGGTCGATACGGGCGACGCTCTAAAGGAGCATGTCGCGACCCGGCTGGAGGCCATGGCCGAGAAATATTTTTCGCGCACGATTTCCGCTCATGTCACGTTCCGGCCCGCGCCGCACGGCGCCTTCCATTGCGATATCGTCTGCCATGTGATGACCGGCCTGATCCTGAAAGGGTCCGGTGAAGCGCAGGAAGCGCATCCGGCTTTCGACCAGGCCGCGGAAAAGATCGAACGGCAGCTGCGGCGGTACATGCGCCGCCTGAAGGACCGCCACCCCCAAGCCATTGCGGCGGAGGCTCAGCGGTCAAATGGATATGAGCTGAACGGCATGGACGGCGCGGGCTATACCATCTTTGCTTCGTCGCCGGAGGAGGAGGAACCGGCCGACGCGCCGCTGATCGTGGCGGAAACGCGGGTCGATATTCCTGAAGCCAGCGTGTCCGATGCGGTGATGATGCTGGACCTGCGCAACACCAATGCGCTGCTGTTCCTAAATGCCGGAACGGCCGCCTATAACATGGTCTATCGCCGCCACGACGGGACGATTGGCTGGGTGGAACCGCGGTTGGAAGCGCGCGCCTGACAGGTGCCTGACACTGGGGTCCGGCCCCGGCTGCCATTGACCCAGAGCGGCAGGCAGCCTATGGGGCCGGGCTTTATATCCCCGGACAAGCGCGGTTTTTAAGGGGCAGCGCGCATGCCGGCTGTTCCAGGTTGGTCATGGTTCATTTCAACGACATCGTCGCGCCGCAGGCACTTGCCACAGAGGTCTCCACAAACGGCAAGAAGCCGCTGTTCCAGAAAATCGCGCAACTGGCGGCGTCCGCCTATGGTCTGGACGCGAACGCGGTATCGGAAGCGCTTTTCGAGCGCGAGCGACTGGGGTCGACCGGCTTTGGCGGCGGAGTCGCCATCCCGCATGCGAAGATTCCCGGTCTGGACCGGATGAGGGGCGTCGTCGCCCTGCTCAATCCCCCGATTGCCTTCGACGCGGTCGATGATGCGCCGGTCGACATTGTCTTCGCCCTGCTGTCGCCGGTCGATAGCGGCGCGGAACATCTGAAAACGCTGGCCCGCGTGTCGCGCTATCTGCGCGATGAGGGGCATGTCGCCCGGCTGCGCGGGGCGAAGTCGGCCGAGGCGCTGCACGCGCTGCTGGCCGGTGGCGAAGCGCGTGACGCCGCCTGAAATGGATGGCGCGCCGAGCGGCGAGGCGGCGCATTTCCGTGCGCTGGAGAATCTCTATCGTTCCGCGCCGATCAATCGGATGTTCCGGTCGGAGCTGACGATTCCCGCGGCGGGCCGGTCGATCATCGAATTCGATGTCGATGAAGAACAGTTCCACGCGGCTGGCGCCGTCCACGGCACCGTCTATTTCAAGATGATGGACGATGCCGCCTTTTATGCGGCGAACAGCCTTGTCAGCGATCGATTCCTGCTGACAACCGCCTTCAACCTGCTGTTCACCCGCCCGATCGGGCCGGGCCGCATCCGAGCCGAAGGGCGGTGGATCAGCGGCAAGCGGCGGGTGTTCGTCGCCGAAGCGAGCCTGATCGACATGGACGGCGAAGAGGTAGGCCGGGGAACGGGCACCTTCATGCGGTCGCAATTCCCGCTGTCTTCGCTGCCGGGCTATGCCGGCTGACCGGCTGACCAGCGCGATGCTGGTCGGCGTGCTGGTAAGGCGCGCGGCCGGGGCAGGGGGCTTTGCCACGGTACTGGTCAAGGGTGACGAGATTAGCGGCGCAATCCTTATCGAAACCGCTGAAAGAGGGCAGGCTATGGGCCTGTTCGAACGGGTTTCCGACTTTGCCGGTGGATATAGGTTGGAGCGTTGCGGACCGGCGCCGGATGAGGGAACCGAGTCCCTCAATCAATATATAGCGAGGCGTCGCAGATCAGACCCCGATCTGTGGGTCGTGGAACTCGATATCGCGGATGCGGAACGGTTCGCCGCTGAAACGATCTGTTGATCGTTGACTCTGAACGGATGGAAAGGCACTGGCCCCACCCAACGCTTAACGCGCAGGTTGCCAAATTCGCCCGTGGGGGGCGGGCGAGGTAAACACGCAGACGGGGGGCGGCCTGACGTCGATTATGTGATGGGGTTTTTCCCGACGTCCCTGGCCAAGAACCGCATGTTTCTGAGTTGTAATGAGTTTTCGTTTGAAGGCCGCGACTGCCGCGGCATTTGCCCTGACCGCCACCGTCGCGGTTACGGCGGCCGACATGTCGAGCGCTAGCGAAGTCGCTCCTTCGGTCGTATCCCTTGCCGGGAATCAAGAGCTGAATGCAGCTCCGGCGGCTTCCAAGCCCGCTGTTATTTTTGCCGCGCCGCGCGAAGTCGCCCAGCCGCTGGCCGATCTTTCCAATAGCGCCGATGTGCGTGCCGACAATCTGTCCGCTCTGGTCGATGCACAGGGTGCAGCCGAAGACCTGGACAGCGACATGAAATGCCTGGCTGGCGCGGTATATTTCGAATCGAAGGGCGAGAGCCTGGAAGGCCAGCTGGCCGTTGCCCGCGTCATCATCAATCGCGTGAAGTCGGGCCGTTTCGCCAGCAGCCTGTGCGGCGTCGTCTATCAGCCGGGCCAATTCAGCTTCGTCCGTGGCCGTGGTATGCCGGCAATCCCGATGGCCAGCGAAAGCTGGCGCAATGCTGTCGCGATCGCGCAGATCGCAATGCAGGACAGCTGGAACAGCAAGGCCGAAGGCGCCCTGTTTTTCCATGCCCGCCGCGTGTCGCCGAGCTGGGGCAAGCGCCAACTGGCCTCGATCGACAATCATATTTTCTATCGCTGATCCTCGGGTCGCACATCACAAGGACAGCGGGCCGGTTCAGGAAACTGAATCGGCCTTTTCTTTTGTTCCCTTCTTGTTCTAAGATATGGGCATGAGTCCGGTTTCTTCCATGCCCGCCCCTGATCGGGACTGCTCTCCCCTGACCGATGGCACGGCGCTGGCCGTGGCGCGTGGCACGCTGCGGCTGTTTTTTCGCCATGACATGAGCGGGATATTGGAAGTGCCGCTGCCCAATGGGCGCCGCGCCGACATCATGGCGCTGGACAGCGCGGGGCGGATCAGCATTGTCGAGATCAAGTGCAGCCGCGCCGACCTGCTGGGTGACATGAAATGGCCGGACTATCTCGATTATTGCGATCGCTTCTTCTGGGCGGTGCCTTCCGGCTTTGACCTGTCGTTATTCGACAGCGAGGCTTTATGGCCAGCGCGCACGGGCCTGATCGTCGCGGATCAATATGATGCCGAATTGCTGCGGCCTGCGCCCGTGGAACCGCTCGCGGCGGCACGACGGAAAGCGGAGACCCTGCGCTTTGCACGGCGGGCGGCGCGGCGGCTGACTGCATTGGCCGATCCCGATCATGCCGCCGAACTGGGATGGTGACGTAAGGACATCCACCATGAGGCGTCAGCGGGGGCGCGTACCCCAATATTCATCGGCCAGGAATCGGTGGAGCGCCGTCGATCCCTGCCGCGCTGCTGTCCGCGCCATGTGGCGGCGTATGTCATAGCTGCTGTTGTTCAGTCCGGTATGAAATGACTCCAGCGCCTTCTTCGTTTCATGCGGTGCATGCGTATAGGGCTGGAAGATATTGCCGAGGGCCTGTTCCCAGGCTTTCTCGATGTCGTTCTTGCGCTCCATAACCGGCCTCTCCGGGCTTGGGATGATATAGAGGAGATGGGAAGGCGGAGGGCGTGAGACAAGGCGTGGCATGCTTGACGTGAGACTGGAGCGTCGTGCCTCCAATGAAAAGCGCTCCGTTCGCCGTGAGCTTGTCGAAGGGCTCCCCTTCTTTTCAGAACACGGAAAGGGCTTCGACATTCGAACGAGGCAAGTGACTCGTTCGGACAGCCCGAACGGGGTTAGGTAAGCGCGATATGGGGCACAATTCCCGAAAGCAGGCGCAAGGAAGGCGTCTAACCCGGTCGTCCTAGAAGGTTGGACCCTGAACCGGCCCCGAAGGCGCGGCCTTTGGCTTCGATGCCGCCAACACCTCGACAATTCCGGAGGTGCGCGCATCCCGTTCCGCATAGTCGCGCGCGGACATGCCAGCGATGGTGTCGCGCTTGTCCGCATTAGCCCCTTGCGCAACAAGCAGGCGGACGAGTCCGATGTCCCGTATCTGCACCGCGCGGATCAGCGGGGTTTCGCCGCTGCCATTCGTCTTGTCGATCTGCGCCCCACCGGCGAGCAGGGTGCGGACGCCGTCCTCAAACCGCGCCTGTACCGCGTTCATGAGCGGGGTATTGCCACGATTGTCGGCAAGGTTGGGATTGGCACCCTTGGCGAGCAGGAAGGAGAGCCATGTATTGTCACGACGGGCGATGACGAGGTGCAGCGCGGTTTCGCCGCTGGTGACGTCGCGGCTGTTGATGACGGTCGATCCTGGCTTCTGGATGAGGTCGGTGACCTTCTGCCCGTCGGCGTCCTTGACCGCCTTCAGGAAATTATAGCTGTCCGAAAATTGCGCCTGCGCCGCGACTGGCGAGAGCAATGTCAGCGCCAGAGCCGCCGCGCGAGCCGCGCCTATCCAAGCCGGAAAAGCCTTCATCATCGTCCTTAAGCCCCGTTGGCATTTGCAATAGCGCCCATAGCAGGGCATGGCTGGCGGCACCATGAACAAAGCGATCCGTTCCCTCATCCTGCCCTTCACCGCCCTGCTGGCCGCCTGCAATATGGGTGCTGGCGGCAATGCATCAAGCGAGATGGAAGGGACGCGCGGCGATCTCGCCGGGGCGCGGATCGGCGCGCCCTTCACCCTGACCGACCAGGATGGGAAGAAGGTGCGGTGGGACGATTTCAAGGGCAAGTACCGGCTGGTCTATTTCGGCTACAGCTATTGTCCTGACGTCTGTCCGCTGGATTTGCAGCATATCATGCAGGGCTTTTCGCAGTTCGAGAAGGCGGATGCGAAGCGGGCGGCGACGGTGCAGCCGATCTTCATCAGCGTCGATCCGGAGCGTGACACGCCTGCGGTTCTGAAGACTTATGTGGCGGCATTTCACCCCAAGCTGATTGGGCTCACGGGCACGCCCGAGGAAATCGCGAAGGTGGAGAAGGATTTCGTCGTCATCGCCAGCAAGGAAAAGGCGCAAGGGGCGAGCGGCTATCTGGTAAGCCATAGCCGCACGCCCTATCTTTTCGGCCCGGATGGTCAGCCTGTGGCGCTGGTGCCGGTGGACGATCCGGGAACGGCGGACAAGCAGGAAGGCACGGCGGATGATGTGCGCGCCTTCCTGGAAAAATGGGTCAAGTGACGGTTTGAACTTCTGGGAAAAGCCCCTCGACAAGCTGGACCGCGCGGAGTGGGAAGCACTGTGCGATGGTTGCGGCAAATGCTGTCTGCACAAGGCGGAGGATGAGGATACGGGCCGCGTCTATCCGACCAACGTCGCCTGCCGCTTGCTCGACCGGCATAGCGGACAGTGCAGCAATTACAGCGAACGGCGGCGTTTCGTGCCCGATTGCGTTCGGCTGACCCCGCAAAAGGTGAAGACGATCAGCTGGCTTCCGCGGACCTGCGCCTATCGGCTACGGGGTGAGGGCAAGCCGTTGCCGTCCTGGCACTATCTGATCAGCGGCGATCGCGAGGCGGTGCATCGCGCGAAGGAGTCGGTGCGCGGCTGGACGATCGCTGAGGCGGACGCGGGCGATTGGGAAAATCATCTTGTCGACCGGGAACTCTGACAACAGCATCACTATCGACGGCATTGCCGTTCCGGTTCGAATCCGCCGTTCGGCGCGGGCGAAGGCCTACCGCCTGTCACTGGATCATGCGCGCGGGGAGTTGCGGCTGTCGCTGCCGATGCGGGCCAATCTCAATCGCGCGCTCGGATGGGCGCAGGGGCATGAGGGCTGGGTGCGGTCGCAGATGGCGGCGCGGCCTGCAACGGTGCGGTTGGAGGATGGGATATGCTTTCCGCTCGAAGGGCGGGAGGTGCTGATCTGCTGGATGGCGGATGCGTCGCGCACCGTGCGGATCGAGGGCGATCGGCTGATGCTGGGGGGCGTGCGCGAGTCGGTCGGGCCGCGTGTGCTGCGCTGGCTGAAGGCGCGGGCGAGGGCGGTGCTGGAAGAGGAGAGCCATGCGATGGCGGGCGATCATGACTTGATCGTGGCTTCGGTTGGCATCGGCGATCCGCGCAGTCGCTGGGCGAGTTGCGCGTCGAGCGGGGCGATCCGCTACAGCTGGCGGCTGATCCTGTGCCCGCCGCATGTTCGGCGGGCGACGGTGGCGCATGAGCTCGCTCATTTGCTGCACATGGATCACAGTCCGGCATTCCATGCGGCCCATGCGCGGATATTGGGGGAGGACCCCAAGCCTGCCCGTGCCTGGTTAAGGGAGCATGGGGCGGGGCTGCACCGCTATATAGTTTAGAGTGCGGCGTCACCCGCCGGGCACTCATGCGCGGCATCAGGTTGATGGGCGAGGCCGCAGTCGCGGCAGATGACATGATTGCCGGGGGCGAGGCCGTGGCCGACTGACACCCGCTCGTCAAAGACGTAGCAGTCGCCCTGCCAGCGGCTTTGTTCTTCCGGCATTTCCTCCAGATAACGCAGGATTCCGCCGCGCAGATGATAGACATGCTCAAACCCGCGTGAGCGCACCAGCGCCGTCGATTTTTCGCAGCGGATGCCGCCGGTGCAGAACATGGCGATGCGGGGTTCGCGGCCTTCTTCCCGCAGCTGCTCGGCGAAGCGGTCGAACCATGCCGGAAATTCGCGGAAGGATCGCGTGCCGGGATCGATCGCGCGGTCGAAGCTGCCAACGGCGACTTCATAGGCATTGCGCGTGTCTATGACGATCGTGTCGGGATCGGCGATCAGTGCGTTCCATTCGGCCGGGTCGAGATAACGCCCGGCTTGGGAGGCGGGGTCGAGATCGCCTGCGCCCAGGGTCACGATCTCCGCCTTCACCTTGACCTTCATGCGGGCGAAGGGGGCTTCGTCCGCCGTGGCGAATTTGACATCCAGATCGGCGCAGCCCGGAAGCGTGCGGAGATGGGTGAGGAGGGCCTCGATCGCCTGCTCGCTGCCCGCGACCGTGCCGTTGATGCCTTCGCGCGCGAGGATCAGCGTGCCGCAAGTGCCAAGCTGCGCGCAGAGATCGCGCAGCTGTGCCGCAAGTGCTTCCGGATCGGGAAAGGCGGCGAAGCGGTACAGCGCGGCAATGGTGAAGGGCGGAGCCATGGCGGGCGCCATAGCGACTTCGCAGCCCTCTTGAAAGGGCGGGCGCGAGCGCGCATAGGCGGGCCATGGTTCCCTTTTCGTTCGCGGGTCACGAGTTTCTGGCTTTGCCTGAAGCGGCGCTGTTCTGGCCCGCGCGATCGGCGTTGCTGGTCGCGGACCTGCATTTCGAGAAGGCGAGCTGGTTCAGCCGGTTCGGCCAGTTCCTGCCGCCGCATGATAGCCAGGCAACGCTGGACGTGATCGAGGCGCTGGTGGCGCGGACGGGGGCAAAGGCCGTCTGGTCGCTGGGTGACAGCTTCCACGATGCGGATGGGGCGGCGCGGCTGCCGGTGAGGGCGCGTGAACGACTTGAGGCGCTGACGGCGCGGCTCGATTGGCTGTGGATTACCGGTAATCACGATGCGGGCATGGATGCGACACCAGGCGGTCGGCGAATGGCAGAGGCCGAGGTCGATGGCATCTGGCTGCGGCATGAGGCTGATCCGGTCGATCCGCGGCCTGAGATTTCGGGGCATTTTCACCCGAAGCTGCGGCTGTCGGTGCGGGGGCGAAGGGTGTCGCGGCGCTGCTTTGTGGGATCATCATCCAAGTTGATCCTGCCAGCCTTGGGCGCGCTCACCGGTGGACTGGATGCAAGCCATGGAGAAATCCGCCGCGCGGTGGGTCCCGGCGCCATGGCGATGGTGCCGGTCGCGGACAGGATGCTGCGCTTTCCGCTTGGCTAGAAACGCTACGGAAACCTGGCGTTAAGCTGTTGCTGCTAAGACACAGAAGCCGGTAATAAGGTCAAACGCCGGACGCAAAGGGTTGGAAAGGCTCGGTTGCCTTGCCTTCAGTCTGCTGTGTCCGCATAATCGCGCTCCTAAAGTCGACATGAGAAAATCATGCGCTGAAGGAGAGGAAAGGGTCCCATGAATAAGAAAAATCTCTGGCTGTTGTCCGCTGGCATGATAGCGCTGGCCGGGTCGGTGTCCCATGCCCAGGCGCAGGAAGCACAACCGCAGAACGGCGTGGCGGACGATGATGGCATCATCATCGTCACCGCGACGCGCCGCCCCAGCCCTCTGTCCGACGTGCCCATCGCGGTATCGGCTGTTTCCGCACAGGCAATGCAGAATAGCGGCGCGAGCGACATCCGGGCGCTCAACCAGCTGGCGCCATCGCTGCTGGTGTCATCGACCGGGTCGGAAGCCAATGCGTCCGCCCGTGTTCGCGGCATCGGCACGGTGGGTGACAATCCGGGCCTTGAAAGCTCGGTCGCGCTGTTCATCGATGGCGTCTACCGTTCCCGCACGGGTGCGGGGCTTAACGAACTTGGCGAGATCGAGCGGGTCGAAGTGCTACGCGGACCGCAAGGGACGCTGTTCGGACGCAACGCTTCGGCGGGTATGATCAACGTCATCAGCAAGGCGCCCGAATTCAAACTGGGCGGCAAGGCCGAGATAACCTACGGCAATTATGATTATTGGCGGCTGGCGGGACGTATCACCGGGCCGGTTTCCGACAAGCTGGCGCTAAGCCTGGATGGCGTGTGGTCGAAGCGAGACGGCTTTTACGACCTGGTGGACACGAGCGGCAACAAGGTTGGCGAAACCAACGATCGCGATCGCTATTTCGTGCGCGGACAGGCGCTGTTCGAGCCCAATGATGCGCTGTCGATCCGCTTGATCGGCGATTATACCAATCGCGATGAAAGCTGCTGCGGCGCGGCCTATATCGAAACGCGCGAGCGGCGGCCGGTCGCCGGTGGCGGATACAGCACCGCGCCGTTCAACCGCATCGCGGCGATCCTTGCCGGACAGGGCAGCGTGTTCGCGGCCGATCCCTATGACCGCGAACTGACGATCACGCCCGGGCGCGAATATGTGAGCAAGGTCAAGGATTGGGGCCTGTCGGGTGAGGTCAATTATGATCTGGGCGGCGCGAAGCTGACCAGCATCACCGCCTATCGCGATTATAAGAGCCAGGATTATGGCGATTATGATTATAGCGGGGCGGACCTGCTGTATCGCGATCCCAACACCTACCGCCAGTTCCGCACTTTCACACAGGAGTTGCGCGCGCAGGGTTCGGCCTTTGGCGAGGTGCTCGACTGGTTGGTCGGCGGCTATTATGCGCATGAGAAGCTGACGCTGGAGGACAATATCGTCTTCGGCGACGACTATGGCCGCTTTGCCGCGTGCCGCCTGATGGCGGGGGCAGGGGTCAACAGCAACCTGACGGCGCAGCAATTGGCAGCGTGTGGCAGTGGTCTGGCGACACAGGCGCTGATCACCGGGACGCAGGCCCAGCTGAATGCTGGCTTGACCCCCGCTATCGGAGCAGGCGCAGCGGGCGCACTTTCAACTGGCCTTGGGAACGGGCTGCGCGCCTTGGCGGCGATTCCCGGCGGCACCGGCGATGTTGCCTCGCTCTACCATCAGAAGAGCGAGAATTGGGCGCTCTTCACCCACAACATCATCCACATCACCAAGCAGCTCGATCTGACCCTGGGCCTGCGCTACACGCATGAGAGCAAGCGTTTCTCGGCAGATTTCAACAATAATAATGGGACCTGCGCAGCGTTGCAGACGCGCAATCCGGGAGCGCTGAACGATCTGTTCGAGATCGCTACCACGCCTGCGCTGGGGAGCGCAGCCGCGTTGGCGCAGGGCATCCTGACGCTGGGTTGTCTGGGCAACGGTTCGACCGGGCTCAATGCGCTGAACCTCAATGACAAGATCAGCAATGGCGAGTTTTCGGGTGCGGCCGTGCTGTCGTGGAAGCCTTTGGACGAGATGCTGATCTATGGCAGCTATTCGAAGGGTTATAAGGCGGGCGGTTATAATCTTGACCGCTTCCAACTGGGATCGACAGGCCTCAACCCGGTGCCTGCTGTCTTTTCGCCCCGTAGCAATGCGGATGTGACCAGCCTGCGCTTCGCTGCGGAGAAGGTCGATGCGTTCGAAGTGGGCCTGAAATACAGCCAGCCCAAGTGGAGCGTGAACATCGCGGCGTTCCGGCAGGAGTTCAAGAATTTCCAGTTGAACACCTTCAACGGCACCAGCTTCGTGGTTCAGAATATCAATGGGTGCGACGGTTCGCTTGTCGCGGGCCGCACCTGCGACAGCGGCGATGTGGGGCCGGGCCTGATCAGCCAGGGTGTCGAGCTGGAGCTGACGGCGTCGCCAGTGCGCAACGTCCGCGTGGCGGGTGGTTTGACCTACGCGCGGGCGAAGTTCGCCAACCGGTTGGTGGGCAGCGGCGATGGATCGGTGCCGCTTGATCCGGCGCTGTTCCTGCTGCCGGGATCGATCAACAGTCAGGCGCCTGAAGTGGTTACCACGGTCAGCGCTTCATGGACGCCGGAGATTGGCTCTACCGGGCTTTCGGCGCTGTTCTACATCGACGGGCGCATGACGAGCGACTTTAACACCGGGTCGGACCTGTTCCCCGAAAAGCGGCAGGATGGTTATGCGGTGTTCAATGCACGTGTCGGCATCCGTGGGCCGCAGCAGCGCTGGGCGGTGGAATTCTGGGGCCAGAATATCTTCAACCAGGATTATACCCAAGTGGCCTTCAGCAGCCCGTTGCAATCGAGCAGCCCGTCAACATCGACGACCGGCCAGTTTGCTCTGGGCGCGCCGATGGCAAACCAGTTGATCTCGGCCTATCTGGCTGAACCCCGCACCTACGGCATCACGCTTCGCGGGAGTTTCTGATCATGCCTCTCCCGCTCGTCGGAACAGGGCGGGCGGGAGAGGGTCTTTCTCCGAACAAGGCTGTGCCCACGCGAATGTGGGTTGCGCCCAGCATGATGGCGGTTTCGAAATCGCCTGACATGCCCATGGAAAGCTGATCGATACCTTCATCACGGGCGATCTTTGCCAGTAACGCGAAATAGGGCGCGGGTTCTACGTCTGCGGGCGGGACACACATCAGGCCTGCGACCGGGACATCGGCGTCGCGTGCGGCGCGGATCAGCGCTGGGGTTTCAGCGATCGGGCAGCCGCCTTTCTGCTCTTCCGCGCCGATATTGACCTGAATGAAGCAGGGGACGCGCTTGCCCGCCGCGTCCATCGCCTTGGCGAGCGCGGTGAGCAGGGAAGGGCGATCAAGCGAATGAATGGCGTCGAACAGGGCGACGGCGTCGCCGGCCTTGTTGGATTGAAGCTGGCCGACGAGGTGCAGGGCGATGTCCGGCGTTTGCTCGCGGAGGGCAGGCCATTTGGTTTGCGCTTCCTGAACCCGGTTCTCGCCAAAGACGCGCTGCCCGGCGGCGATCAGCGGCTGGATGGCGGCAGCATCCTGTGTCTTGGACACAGCGATGAGGGTGATGTCATCGGCGGTGCGGCCAGTGAGGCTAGCGGCGCGGCCCATGGTTTCGCGCACGGCGTTCAGGCGGTTCGCGGCTTCGATGCTGTCGGTCGTCATGGGGGCTGCTATAGGCGAGGGCGATGACAGGTCGCTACGCTAAAAATATGCACTCCATCTGGTTGGTGACGGATGAGCGCGTTCCGTCCGCAGTGCTGCTGGCAAGTGCCGCGCGGTTGCCGAAGGGGCGGGGGGGAATCCTGTTCCGGCACTATCGCACGGGGCCGCGTGAACGGCGGGCGCTATTCGACCGGGTGGCGGAGGTCGCACGGCGGCGGCGCTTGAAGCTGCTGTTGGCGGGATCGGCGCGGGAGGCTGCGGCCTGGGGCGCTGATGGTTGGCATGGGCGAGGGGCCGGGTGGATTGCCCGACCTTTGTTGCGCAGCATGGCCGTTCACGATGCGCGGGAGTTGCGGGCAGCGGAGCGGGCGGGGGCGGATCTTATCTTCCTGTCGCCGCTCTTTGCGACGCGGTCGCATCCGGGGGGAAGGGTGCTGGGACGGGTGGGATTCGCGGCGTTGGCGCATAGGGCGGGGATGCCGGTGGTTGCTTTGGGCGGTGTTCGCGCGGGGCATCGGCGGATGTTGAAAGGACTGGGTGCTTTGGGGTGGGCGGCGATTGATGGTCTGACGGGGGATCGGTAGTGGGGTGATAGCGGCTAATCTGGGTATGGCAGCTATGGGCTTGTGGAGGGAAAATGCGCAGGTCGTGCCATTCCCCTCCACCACCGCTGCGCGGCGGTCCCCCTCCCCACGCTTCGCGTAGGGAGGATTTTAAGGTCAGATTTGGTCGCTTGCCGCCGACTACAAGCCCCATTTCGGCCCGTCGCATGATAGGTGAATTGGAATTGGCTCTCCGGTCACTGACACCGATGGGCCGCCAAGTTCATTCCACCGAAATAGGTTCACGTGCCATCCGCCCGAGATCATTCGCGAACGATCAATTATGCCATCTGCGCCTGCCGCACGCGCTTTATCCGCGTTACGCCACGATGGAGGCTCCTGTTCGGCCTCCAAGGCCTGTCGCCACTGTGCATTCGATAAATCGCGATCAATGCCGAGGAGGCGACAGGCATGTTCATCGTGCTGATCGAGCACATGGGCCTCGCCCACGATCAATGGGACCACGACACGGGGCTGTCCATCTTCTCGGATGTAGCCCGAAACCGCGATCATTGCCCATTCCAGTTGCGGACTCATGTAGAGCACCGCTTGGCCCGGACGATGGTAGCGTCCTGCGCTCTCGGACCTGGGGGGCGTAAGGACGTCATCTACCCGATTTGCGAGAACAGACCGGAAAAATTTGCCGCTGACCGTTCGCAACCTTGGACTCAGATCGTACGTCATTGAGCCAGCCTACTTGTCAGCCGACGGCGAGACAACGACTGCTTTGGGTGAACGATTAGCTAAGTTCCATGGCAAGATATCGTCATCAGCTGTCATCCATGCGTGAACGCCGCGCTTTTGTGTCGAGTGTTCGACCAAGCCTAACGAGATCCCAGCGTCCGCTAGGATGACGAGGGAGTGGCGTCAGATATAGATGGAAAGCAATTACAGCCGTGCGGCCAAATGACCTCAACCCGGATACCGATTAAAGAAGCCGAAGTTTCAGCTCACCGAGATCAGAACTTGAACACGGTGCCCAGATAGACGGCCTGATTATCCTGCCGCTCGTCGGTCATCGGGGTCAGGCGGCCGATCACGCTGTTGTTGTAGCGTAGACCAGCGGTGACGTTCAGGTTGCGCGTCAGCGAATAGGAGCTGGCGAGGTCCAGCGAATAATCCTTGTCCGCATTCGGGTTGCGCACGGCCGTGCCCGGATCGCGGCGGCTCTCGATCATCACCTTGGTGCTGAAACGATTCTTGTTTCCCTGATCCAGCGAGAAATTCTTTGCGCCAGCCATCTGCTCGATCGAAACCGGGTCCAGTTCCTTGCGGCCGACAGCTTCGGGCAGGGCGAATTTGCGCCAGTTATGCGCATTGTTCAGGCTGAAGGCGACGGGGGCGATGCCGACCGGGTCGATCGTGCGGCTGACCGTGACGCGATCGTTGAGATCGGCGGCGCGGACCATCACCGTCACCGAGCGCTGCCCGCTGAGCGAGCCGCTGGTGGGGGTGAAGCGGAAATTCTGACGGCCAGCCGACGCTGCGATCCGGGCATAGGCAGCAGCCAGGCGCGGGTCCTTGGTCGTCGGGGTGAAGGAGGAAATGCTGCCCAGAGCGCCAAGCGACACCGGCACGTCGGCGCGTAGCCGGGCAAGATCGGTCGCGGCGCCGATAGCAGGAGACAGCATAAAGCCAGCGACGGCAACTGCCGCGCTTGCCAATGCCAAATATCCCCTATTCATGCGCATAACGCGAATCTCTTCCCCACCGACTTATTTTCAAAACTTGTACACCCGTCGGGCCGCGATGGGTAGTACGTCATGACCTTTTTGTCCGGGCTGTTGCACGGAACACACAGAGGCCAAAACGCGGCTGGCGGCCAAGCGTTGCAACTGCTGCCACGGCCCCCTTGCCCATTGCGACGGCTTCTCTATAGAAGCGGGGCGTTTTTATTCAATATGGGACATGCCCTGATGGTCCGCCGCCTACCCGCTTCTATTTCCGCCGGTCTGCTGCTGGCCGCGCTTTTGCCGCTCGCTGCCTGCGGCGGCGGGGCCAAGGAACGTCCCAAGGCCGATCTGGCCGCGTCCAAGGTGACGACGATCGGCGTCAACAGCTATCTGTGGCGCGCGACGCTGGACACGCTGTCCTTCATGCCGATGGTGCAGACCGATTCCAACGGTGGAGTGATCGTGACGGACTGGTACGCCAATCCGAACACGCCCAATGAACGGATGAAGCTGACCGTGTCGATCCTGGACCAGGACCTGCGCGCCGATGCGCTGCGCGTCGCGGCCAGCCGCCAGGTCAATCAGGGCGGCCAGTGGGTCGATGCGCCGGTGCAGGCGGCGACCGTGCAGAAGCTGGAAGAGATCATCCTGACCAAGGCGCGCGACCTGCGCCGCATGGCGATTGCAGGCTAAGCCCTTCCTTTCATCCAATTTCTTGAACAACAAAGGGGCTGGGCTTGGAAGAGCTCAGCCCGCATGCATTTTGGGGACGTGAACAGATGCAAAGGCGCTTCAACCCGCTTGAGGCCGATGCCCGCTGGCAGGCCGTTTGGGACGAGAAGCAGACGTTCAAGGCGTCGGATACGAGCGACAAGCCGCGTTCCTATGTGCTGGAGATGTTCCCCTATCCGTCCGGGCGCATCCATATCGGTCATGTCCGCAACTATTCGATGGGCGACGTGCTGGCGCGGTTCCGTCGGATGACGGGGCATGAAGTGCTGCATCCGATGGGTTGGGACGCTTTTGGCATGCCCGCCGAGAATGCGGCGATGGAAAAGAAGGTGCATCCGGGCGACTGGACCCGCTCCAATATCGCGACGATGCGGGCGCAGCTGAAGAAGCTGGGCTTTGCGCTGGATTGGAGCCGCGAACTCGCCACCTGTGAGCCGGATTATTATGGGCAAGAACAGGCGCTGTTCCTCGATATGCTGGAAGCGGGGCTGGTTTACCGGAAGGAAAGCGCGGTCAACTGGGACCCGGTCGATATGACCGTGCTGGCCAATGAGCAGGTGATCGACGGCAAGGGCTGGCGATCCGGTGCGCTGGTCGAGAAGCGCAAGCTCAGCCAGTGGTTCCTCAAGATCACGCAATTTGCCGATGACCTGCTGAGTGGGTTGAAGACGCTGGATCAGTGGCCCGAAAAGGTGCGGCTGATGCAGGAGAACTGGATCGGCAAGTCGGTCGGTTTGCAGTTCCGGTTCAAGCTCGACGAGGCCGTCGATGGCATCGGGGAGCTGGAGGTCTTTTCGACCCGGCCCGATACGATCTTCGGCGCGAGCTTTGCGGCGATTGCGGCGGATCATCCGATCGCTTTGGCGCTGGAGGCGAAGGATGCGGGTCTGGCTGCGTTCGCTGAGGAATGCCGTCATAGCGGCACTGCCGCTGCGGAGATCGAGACGCAGGAGAAGAAGGGGTATGACACCGGGCGATCGGTGATCCATCCCTTTACTGGCCGTAAGCTGCCGTTGTTCGTCGCGAATTTCGTGCTGATGGAATATGGCACGGGCGCCGTTATGGCGGTGCCGGGGCATGACCAGCGCGACCTCGACTTCGCGCGCAAATATATGCTGCCGGTCGAGCGCGTGGTCGCGGCCGAGGGTGATGAGGACAAGGGCATTGGCGACGAGGCCTATGCCGGGCCGGGCCGCCTCGTGAATTCGGACTTCCTCAACGGCATGAGCGTCGAGGATGCGAAGGCTGAGGTGATCCGCCGTGCCGAGGGCGAAGGCTGGGGCAACGGCACGACCGTGTTCCGTCTGCGTGACTGGGGCGTGTCGCGCCAGCGCTACTGGGGGACGCCGATCCCGGTGATCCATTGCGAGGATTGCGGGGTCGTGGGCGTGCCCAAGGATCAGCTGCCGGTGGTGCTGCCGGAGGATGTCAGCTTCGACATTCCGGGCAATCCGCTCGACCGCCATCCGACATGGAAGCATGTCGATTGCCCCAAGTGCGGCAAGGCGGCGCGGCGCGAGACGGACACGCTGGATACATTTGCGGACTCCAGCTGGTATTTCATCCGCTTCGCCAGCCAGCCCAAGGACAAGCCGTTCGATCGGGAAACGGTCGAGAAGTGGCTGCCGGTGGGGCAATATATCGGCGGCGTGGAACATGCGATCCTGCACCTGCTTTATGCGCGGTTCTGGACGCGAGCGCTCCAGCATATGGGGCAGCTGGGCTTTGCGGAGCCGTTCACCGGCCTGTTCACGCAGGGGATGGTGACGCACGAGACCTACAAGTCACCTGAAGGCACATGGCTCGCTCCGCAGGACGTGGCGCGGCAGGGTGAAAAGATCGTCATGGTCGATGGCGGTGGCCCGGTCACGGTGGGCCGCGTCGAAAAGATGTCCAAGTCCAAGAAGAATGTCGTCGATCCCGATGACATCATCGCCCAATATGGCGCGGACGCGGTGCGCTGGTTCATGCTGTCCGACAGCCCGCCCGAGCGCGACCTGCCCTGGACCGAAAGCGGCATTGAGGGCAGCTGGCGCTTCATCAACCGGCTTTGGAGGCTGTTTGGAGCGGCGGACAAGGCGGCCGAGGGTGAAGATAGGGCGCTGGACCGCAAGCTGCACCAGACGATCGACGGCATCGCCAAGGATATCGAGGCCCTGTCCTTTAACAAGGCGGTGGCGAAAATCTACGAACTGACCAATGCAGTGGAGAAGGCGGAGCCCTCCGCCAGCCGGAGCGGGGCGATCCGGGCGCTGGCATTGCTGGTCGCGCCGATGACACCGCATCTGGCGGAGGAAGCTTGGGCCGACATGGGTGAGGAAGGCTTGATTGCCGACGCAGCCTGGCCGCAGGTCGATCCGGCGCTGCTGGTCGAGGATGAGGTGACGATCGCCTGCCAGGTCATGGGCAAGCTGCGCGATACCATCACCGTGCCCAAGGGGACGAGCAAGGATGAGCTGGAACGGCTCGCCCTTGCCGCGCCCAATGTGGCGCGGACGCTGGATGGCGCGACCCCGAAGAAGGTAATCGTGGTGCCTGACAGGCTGGTCAACCTAGTCATTTAACAACGAACCGTTCGCCCTGAGCTTGTCGAAGGGCTCTCTTTTCTTCAAAAGAAGAACAGGGCTTCGACAGGCTCAGCCCGAACGGGTAGAGAGTGTCCCATGAAGCGCATTTTGCCCCTGCTTGCTGCCACCGTCATCCTCTCCGCTTGTGGTCTGCGTCCCGTCTATAGTGGCGGCAGTCATGGCGCGGTCGCGCAGAAGCTGGGCAATGTCGAGGTTGCGCCGATCGAAGGGAAGGGCGGCTGGTTGGTGCGTAATGCGCTCAACGACCGCCTGTCCGCAATGAGCGGCGCGGGGCCGAGCTATAAGCTGGTGGTGAAGCTGGATGACCAGATCAGCGGTTTTGGCTTGCGCGCCGACCAGGCGATTACGCGCGAACGGCGGACGTTGCGGGCGCGCTATCAGTTGATCGATGCGGCCACCGGCGCGCAGGTGATCGACGATACGGCGGGATCGGACGCGGGCATCGACGTCACGTCCAGCGAATATGCGACCATCGCGGCGGAAGATACCGCGCTGGAACGGCTGTCGCAGACGATTGCGGACCAGATCGTCTCCCGGCTCGCGCTGTTCGCGGTGAGGGACCAGCAGCGTTGAAGGCCAATCGCGGCCAGATTGAAAAGGCGCTCGACGCACCCCCGGCCGATATCCGTTTCTTCCTGCTCTACGGCCCCGATGAGGCGGGGAGCGCGGCGCTGGGCAAGCGGCTTGAACGCGCGATGGGGCCGGAGGCGGAGCGCGTCGATCTGGATGGGCCGACATTGCGGGACGATCCGGCCCGGCTGGCGGATGAGGCCGCGTCCTTTTCCATGTTCGGTGACCGGCGCTGGATACGCGTCAACGGCATGGGCGAGGAGTCGCTGCCGGCGGTGACGGCATTGTTCGAAGCGCTGGCGGCAGGCAACCCGGTTATCGCTACCGCAGGGGCGCTGAAGGGTACGTCCAAGCTGCTGAAACTGGCGCTCGACAGTCCGCTGGCCATGGCGTTCGCCTCCTATCAGCCGGATGCGCGGGAGGCGGAGCAGATTGCCGTCGCGATCGCGCGCGAAGGGGGACTGCGCCTGCCCGCCGAGTTGGCGAAGCGGATTGTGGACCTTGCCAATGGTGACCGCGCGTTGATGGGCGGTGAGATCGAGAAGCTGATCCTCTATCTCGACGCCGCGCCGGATCGGCCAGCCGAGGCGACGGCGGAAGCGCTGGACGCCCTGTCCGCCGACAATCCTGATTCGGACGCGGCGCCGCTGGTCAATGCCGTGCTGGGAGGCGATTTGCGCGCCATGCATCGGGAACTGGGGCGTCTGGCTGAAACAGGGACCGCGATGGCGGCGGTGCTGCGTCCGCTTCTGACCCGTGCGATGCTGCTCGCCAATATTCGCTCGTCTTTCGATGACAGCGGACGGCTGGAGGGAGCCGTCGAAGCTGCGGGCAGACAGGTATTCTGGAAGGAAAAGGGCGTCGTCACCCGGCAGGTGCGGCTGTGGGACGCGCATGGCATAGCGCGGGTGATCCAGCGGCTGGCGCAGGCGGAGCGGGCGAGCCGGTCGGGCAGGGGGCTTGGCGACCTGATGGTGCGCCATGAACTGCTAGCCATTGCGCGGCAGGCGGCACGGGAGCGCTAAGCGCTTGATCGCAGGAAAGGCCCTCGCCATATTGCGGCCATGGACAAGCTCAACCTGACCGACGCCGAATGGCGCGAGCGCCTTTCTTCCGAACAATTTCATGTGTTGCGAGAGGCGGGGACGGAGCGGGCCTTTACCGGCAAATATAACAGCAACAAGGCTGACGGCGTCTATTTTTGCGCCGGTTGTGGGGCAGAGTTGTTCGATGCCGAGGAAAAATATGACAGCGGTTCTGGCTGGCCCAGCTTTACCGCACCGGTCGACATCGACGCGGTGGAGGAGATTCGCGACAGCAGCCACGGCATGATCCGCACCGAAGTGCGTTGCGCGAAGTGCGAAGGGCATTTGGGCCATGTCTTTCCCGATGGTCCGGGCGTCAACGGCCTGCGCTATTGCATGAACAGTGCGTCGCTGGACTTCAAGCCGCGCGACGAGGTTGAATAATCATTCATCGCCGGTAAAGCGTCGCTCCTCTTGAGAACCAAGATCACAAGGTTGTCAGTGCCTGTTTTGCGCTGGTGGCTTGATCCCTTAGCGCGTATCCGGGCGATGTAGATGGCACGAGCAGGCAAGAGCAAGGACACGCCCGGGGGCGCGAAGCGGTGGCTGATCCGGGGCATCAAGTTCGGACTGGTCGCGACGGTGGGCGCTTTGTTCGCGATCGTCGTGGCTGTGGTGATCGCCTACCAGTCGCTGCCTGATTATGAATCGCTGAAATCGTCGCCCAACGGGCAAATGATCCGCGTCCATGCCGCCGACGGCAGCGTGATCGTGTCCTTGGGGCCGAGCTTTGGCCGCTGGCTGTCCTATGACCAGATCCCGACGGTTATGGTCGATGCGATGGTTTCCACGGAGGACAGGCGCTTTTACCTGCATCCCGGCGTCGATCCGATCGGCATGGCGCGCGCGACCTGGGTGGCGCTGGAGAATCGGGGCAAGGGCCGCCGCTGGCAGGGTGCGTCGACCATCACCCAGCAGGTGACGCGCAACATCTTCCTCAACAACAGCTATAGTTGGGGCCGCAAGGTACGGGAGATGATCCTGGCCCTGGCGCTGGAGCGGAAATTTTCCAAGCGGCAGATTTTGGAGCTGTACCTCAACAAGGTGTATTTCGGCGGCGGCGCCTATGGCATCGACGCCGCCAGCCGCAAATTCTTCGGTCATCCCGCCGCCGCGCTCAGCCTGCCGGAAGCGGCGATCATCGCGGGGCTGGTGAAGGCGCCATCGAGCTATTCGCCCACCGCCGATGCCGAAGCGGCGATCGGCCGTGCGGGCGTCGTGTTGGAACTGATGCAGGAAAATGGCGCGATCAGCGCGGCGCAGCGGGCGAGTATCGACCTGAACGACGTCAAGATGGCGCCGGAGCCTCCGCAAAACAGCGTGCGTTACTTCACCGACTGGGCACTGCCGCAGCTTGATGTGCTGGTGGATGAGCCCAATGAGCCGCTGGAAGTCTATACTACCATCGATCTGGGTATGCAGAAGGCGGCGACGGCGGCGATCCAGGCGAATGTGCCGGGGGGTGCGCAGGGCGCGTTGGTGTCGCTCGATCGCGATGGGGCGGTGCGGGCGATGGTCGGCGGACTCGACTATGTGACGTCCAATTATAACCGCGCGACGACCGCCACGCGACAGCCGGGTTCGGCCTGGAAGATCTTCGTCTATATGGCGGCGCTGGAGGCGGGATATACGCCGGATACCGGCGTTACGGACAAGCCGGTGACGATCAACGGATGGAGCCCGCGCAATAGCAGCGGTCGCTATTCCGGCGACATCGATGTTCGGACGGCCTTCGCTTACTCCATCAACACGGTTGCGGCGCAGCTGGGCGTTGAGGTGGGCTTTCCGACCGTGGCGGACATGGCGCGGCGCTTTGGCGTGACGACGCCGATTAATACGCATCCCTCAATGGTGCTGGGCACGTCCGACGTGCGCCTGATCGACATGACGCGCGCCTTTGCCTCGATCGCGCGCAAGGGCGTGGCGGTGACGCCCTATGGCATCACCAAGGTGACAACGGCCGATGGGCGGATGCTCTACCAGCATCAGGATGATACCAGCCGGGTACTGGTTGCGCCCTGGGTAGCTGCGGGGATGACCGACCTGATGCAGACGGCGGTCAGCACGGGCACGGGCAAGGCGGCGCAGATTGGTCGGCCAGTAGCGGGCAAGACGGGCACCACCAGCAGCAACAAGGATGGCTGGTTCCTGGGCTTTTCCAGCGGGATCACCACCGGCGTATGGATGGGTAGGGACGATGCGCGGCCGGTGGGTGTTTTGCAGGGTGGCCGCGCGCCCGCGCACGCCTTTGCCGACTATATGAAGGTCGCCGTGTCGCGCCGCCCCGTCGAGCAGTTCGAGACGCAGGTAACGCTGCCCGAATGGCAGTTGGAGCCCGACGACGAGGCCTATTATGGCCAGCCCGATAATGGAACGGGCGGGGGCATGATGGTCGATGAAAATGGATTGCCGATCAGTCAGGACCCCCAGCAACAGCAGCAGGATCAGGAGCCCCAGCAGGACGATCAGTCGGTCGACCAAGCGCCTCCTGCCCGGACGGCGCCGCCAAAGCTGGACCAGCAATGGATTGATCAGGTGCTCGGCCGCGACAGGCAGCGGACTTCGCCGCGCTAGGGTGTCGATCCCTAAATCGGCACTCCCCCTGTTACCGTTCGCCCTGAGCCTGCCGAGGGTTCTACTTCCCTTTAGAAAGAAGAGGGCTTCGACAAGCTCAGCCCGAACGGAGTTGAGTGATGGAGATAAGGGTAGGAGGCTCTAAAGTGCTCTAACCGGCTTGACGGGGCGCTCCGGCAAAGCGCCGAGGATCAAGCGCGCTGGCGTCCGGCATCAGGAAATCCACCTTGCCCCGGCCGAAGTCGATGGCGACGCGATCGAACATTCTGAGGGCCTGAATGCCCAGTAGCAGGGTCGGCTTATCCTGCAGCCCAAGTTCGCTGAATGGCTGGGCATCGGCGAACATGACTGGCAGGTCGGTCAAGGCAATGGGTCCCATGCGGATCCTGCTGATGCGCCCCAGTTGACCCGTAAGGGTTTCGCCCGTCACACTGATCAGGCTGATCTCGCTCATTGCCGGGGCGCGTTTCTTGCGGATCAGTTTGTCGCGCAGGGCGAGATTGCCAACGCTTAGATGCGTGCCGGTGTCGAGGATGATGTTGACCTTCAACCCGTTGGCGTCGGAATGCAGCAGGATCAGCTGCCCCTTGCGGCGCCGTGCCTCGACGATGATGGCGTTGGGGTCCCGCCATGAGGGACGGCTGGCGCCGATTTCCATTCGGCCGGTGCGGAAATTCAGGAGGAGGCGCTTGGCATGCAGGCTGTCGAGCCCGAGCAGCCCAGCCGCGCCGAGATGGTCCCCCTCCAGCACGGGCGCTTCGATGTCATCGACCGTTTCCGCGCCATAGCCGAGCCGCGGAACGGCGACGGTGCGCGTTTCCTGGCGGCCCGCCATGCTGACGATGGTGACGTGACGTCGGGGGGGGAGGGCGAGCTGATCGGCAAGATCACGGGAGATGACGGTGCGCTGCGATCCGGTATCGACGATGAAGTTCCAGGGGCCGCGTCCATCGATGTGGATGGGGATGGAGACGCGGTCGTCACTGGTTGAGAGGGTGCGGACCACGGCGGGCGGATCGGCCGCAGGGACCGGCTGACCCGCGGCGGGCGGGCACATCATCAGGATGGCCATTGCAGGGACGAGATAAGGCCTTCTCATGCCCTTCGCCTCTTCAGCTAGAGCGCCAAGTCATAGCATGGATCGCCAAGGCCCGTCCATTGCCGCAACTGCTGCACCATTTGCCGATGAAGGCGGCGGGAGCCAGCATTTCCAGCAAGGCAGAGCCAAGCGACACCTTGACTTTGGGGGGGGCTGATCGCTAAACGCGGACGGTCTATCCCGGCCGTCCAGCGCCGGAGTCCCGTGTTTTCCATACCGGGCGACTCTCCTTTTTTGTATTTCCAATCTTCATCTCTCGTCATCGGACTCAAGTCGAATGCACCTTAAAGACCTCAAGAAGAAATCACCCGCCGACCTGGTCACCACGGCGGAAGAACTGGGCGTCGAAGGCGCATCGACCCTGCGCAAACAGGACCTGATGTTCGCGATCCTCAAGGCTGAGGCGGAAAATGGCGAGCAGATCATGGGTGAGGGCACGATCGAGGTGCTGGCCGATGGCTTCGGCTTCCTGCGTTCGCCCGAAGCGAACTTCCTTGCCGGTCCCGACGACATCTATGTGTCGCCCAATCAGGTCCGCAAGTTCGGCCTGCGCACGGGTGATACGGTGGAAGGCGAAATCCGCGCGCCCAAGGATGGCGAGCGTTATTTCGCGCTGACGAAGCTTATCTCCGTCAACTTCGATGACCCGGATGTCGTCCGGCATCGCGTCAACTTCGACAACCTGACGCCGCTCTATCCGACCCAGAAGCTGGTGCTCGATACGCTCGACCCGACGGTCAAGGACAAGTCGGCCCGCGTCATCGACATCGTCTCGCCGCAGGGCAAGGGCCAGCGCGCCCTGATCGTCGCGCCGCCGCGCACCGGTAAGACCGTCCTGCTCCAGAACATCGCCAAGGCGATCACCGACAATCATCCCGAAGTCTTCCTGATCGTCCTGTTGATCGACGAGCGTCCGGAAGAAGTCACCGACATGCAGCGCAGCGTGAAGGGCGAGGTCGTGTCCTCAACCTTCGACGAACCCGCGCAGCGCCACGTGCAGGTCGCCGAAATGGTGCTCGAAAAGGCCAAGCGCCTCGTGGAACATAAGAAGGATGTGGTGATCCTGCTTGATTCGATCACCCGCCTCGGTCGTGCCTACAATACCGTCGTGCCCTCGTCGGGCAAGGTGCTGACGGGCGGCGTTGACGCCAATGCGCTTCAGCGTCCCAAGCGCTTCTTCGGTGCGGCGCGCAACATCGAAGAGGGCGGCTCGCTCTCCATCATCGCGACGGCCCTGATCGACACTGGCAGCCGCATGGACGAAGTCATCTTCGAAGAGTTCAAGGGCACCGGCAACTCGGAAATCGTGCTGGACCGCAAGGTCGCGGACAAGCGCATCTTCCCGGCGCTGGACGTCGGCAAGTCGGGCACCCGCAAGGAAGAGCTGCTGGTCGACAAGGCCAAGCTTTCCAAGATGTGGGTGCTGCGCCGTATCCTGATGCAGATGGGCACGGTCGATGCGATGGAATTCCTGCTCGACAAGATGAAGGATTCCAAGACCAACGAAGATTTCTTCGATTCGATGAACCAGTAAGCGGAGTTATATCAGGCCGTTATGATCGACCTTCTTACGACTGCCGCTGCCGCCGCGCAGGGTATGGGTTCGCCCGCCGATATTTGGGGGCATATCGTCAACGATTTCAGCAATATCGGTTCTCCGGCCGCCTTGTCGGCCTTTGGCCAGGTGCTGATGATCGACATCCTGCTGGCGGGCGACAATGCCATCGTCGTCGGCGCATTGGCGGCGGGCCTGCCGGTGCAGCAGCGTCAGCGCGTCATCATGATCGGTATCATCGCCGCATTGGTGCTGCGTATCGGTTTTGCCCTGGTCGTGACGCAGTTGATGCAGATCGTCGGCCTGATCCTGGCTGGTGGCCTGCTGCTGCTGTGGGTCAGCTGGAAGATGTGGCGCGAACTGCACCCGAAGCGGGGTGCGGACACGCCGGACGATCCCAGCGACGATGACATATCGGGGCTGCGTCCCGCCAAGAGCTTCGCAGCCGCCGCTTGGGCTGTCGCCGTTGCCGACGTGTCGATGAGCCTGGACAATGTGCTGGCCGTCGCGGGTGCGGCGCGCGATCACCCTGGCATCCTGATTATCGGGCTTATCCTGTCGGTTGCCCTGATGGGTATCGCGGCGAACATCATCGCCAAATATATCGAGCGTTTCCGGTGGATCGCTTATCTGGGTCTGGCCGTCATCATCTATGTCGCCGTCAAGATGATCTATGAGGGTATTATCGACCATCAGGTCGGCATTCTGACCCTCTTTGTGTGATTGAGGCGAGCAGGGGCGGGCTTGAGCCCGTCACCTGCTCAACCCGTTTCAGACTTCTTCAGCGCGCCTATGGCACCAGGATGGTGCTACCGACGGTCTGTCGCCCTTCCAGCGCGCGGTGGGCGTCAGCAGCCTCCGAAAGGGCGAAACGCTGGCCGATATGGGCGCGAACGACGCCCCTCAACATGCGATCGAACAGGCGGTCACTGACATGTTTCAGTTCCTCCTGCTTCACGATATAGTCGAACAGGGTGGGGCGGGTCACATAGAGGGACCCAGCGCGACTGAGTTCCAGCAGGCTGACCGGCGGTACTGGGCCAGACGCATTGCCATAGCTCACCATCATGCCGCGCCGCCTGAGCGAGCCAAGCGAAGCGCTCCAGCTATCCTTCCCCACGCCATCATAGACGACGTCCACGCCATGACCTTCCGTCAGGGCGCGCACCCGGTCGGCGAGGTCCGGTAACGGGCAGTGTAGGCTGTGATCCGCTTGCACGGTTGCGGCCTTTTCTGCTGAACCGCTATGGGCGATGACCACGACGCCCTTGTCCCGAAGCCAAGGCACCAGCACGGAACCTACGCCACCCGCGGCTGCATGGACGAGAGCGACCTGACCCTGCCGCAGCGGCAATATATCCTCCGCAAGGAAGCAGGCGGTCATGCCCTTCAGCATCATCGCGGCGGCTTCATCCGTGCCGATTTCGTCTGGAATCCTTATGACGCGGTCGGCGGCGACCGTGCGATGGGTGGCATAGGCGCCCATGCCGCCCGCCGAGCCTGCCTTATCGCCGATCGCCAGCCCGCTGACACCCGGTCCCAAGGCCGCGACATAGCCCGCGCCTTCGACTCCGAGGGTGAGGGGGAGCGATGCTTCGTAGAGGCCCGACCGATGATAGGTGTCGATGAAGTTCAAGCCGATTGCATCTTGAGCGATCAGCACCTCACCCTCGGCCGGAGGCGCGGGATCGAAATACTCCCGCTCGATCACCTCCGGACCACCGGTCGCGCGGACGATCATGCGCCAAGCTCGTGTCATGGGCGGCGCGTCGGTCAGAGATGCGTGGCGAAGAAGTCGGCCGTGCGCTGATCGGCCAGTTGCGCGGCATCCTCGACCCGGCGCGCGCCCATTTCAGCGGCGAAGCCATGGTCCAGCCCCTCATAATCGTGAAGGGTTACATGGCGATTGTCCTTCAGGCCGTCATGCATCGTCTTCTGGACTTCCGGCGGCACGAATCCGTCAGCGGTGGGGATGTGCAGTAGGACGGGTTTGCCGATCGCATGCTGCTCGCCCAGAAGATTGTCGATGCCCACGCCATAATAGCCGACAAAGGCGTCGCCATCCGTCCGGCAGGCGGCCATGAAGGTCAGTCGCCCGCCAAGGCAATAGCCGACCACGCCGACCTTGCCTGTGCCACTCAGTTCGGCCCGAGCGAATTTGATCGCTGATTCAATGTCGTAGATGGCGAGGTCCTGATCCAGCTTTTGCATGTGGCCGATTGCCGCCTGAAATTGTTCCGGAACGTCTGCATCCAGTTCGACATGCGCGGTGTCGCGCCAGAACAAGTCGGGAGAAACCGCCAGATATCCTTGGGTGGCCCAATTGTCGCATTTGCGGCGAATGCCTTCATTCACGCCGAAGATTTCCTGAATGACGATAATCGCCCCGCGCGGGGTTCCGTCGGGTCGAGCGACATAGGTGTCGAATTGCGCATCGCCCTCAAGGGTCGAAATCGGCGTAAATGATCCCATGGCGGATGTCCTTTCGTTCGCTGCACTGTGTTTGAGGATAAGCGGCTTTTGCAGAACCGCCAACGCTGCTGTGCCCAAATTATTTGCGTTCAGGGGCCATGTTGCGGCATGACGACGATCGCTGGCAATTGAAGGTGCGCAGGATGAAAGTAACGGTCGACGTAGATTGCACCCCAACCGAGGCGCGGGCCTTTCTGGGCCTGCCCGATGTCACACCCATTCACGACAAATATGTGAAAACCATGCTGGACAGCTTTGACGGCATCGCCAGCGCCGAACAGATGGAAACGATGTTCAAGAGCTTTTCTCCTCTGGGGGACGCGGGGATGCGCCTGTTCCGGCAGATGATGGACATCGGCCTTTCTGGCGTTGCTGGGAAGAATGGCGACAAGTCCTGATCCGTTAATGGCAGATACGATTTTCGCCCTGTCGAGTGGTGCGCCACCGGCAGGGATTGGGGTCATTCGGATAAGTGGCCCTGCTGCTGCTGCCGCCTTGCAGGGGCTTGCGGGACATCTTCCCGAACCCCGGCGAGCGCGGCTGGCTTTGCTGAAAGACCCGCGCAACGGCGCTCCTCTCGATCGTGCGCTCATTCTCTGGTTTCCTCGCCCCGGCACTGCGACCGGCGAAGACCTGGCGGAGCTGCATTGCCATGGCGGGCGGGCCGTGATTGCGGGGCTGGAGGATGCGCTCAGGTCCTTTGAAGGCGTGCGGCAGGCCCAGCCGGGTGAGTTTACCCGCCGGGCCTTCATGAATGGGCGCATGGATCTCAATGAGGTGGAGGGGCTGGCCGATCTTCTCGCCGCCGAAACCCAGCAGCAACGGCGCGCGGCTCTGCTTATGTCCGAGGGGCATTTTTCTCGTCGGCTGGAGCAGTGGCAAGGGAGCTTGCTTGATCTTTCCGCCATGGCAGAGGCAGCGCTCGATTTTTCCGATGAGGATGATGTGCCTGAACATGGGGCCGAGGAACGTATCGGCTCCGGTATAGCTGCGCTCATTGATGAGGTGCGGTCGGCGCTAAGTGCGCCTTCGGCCGAGCGTTTGCGGGATGGTATCCGGGTGGTGCTGGCTGGGCCGCCCAATGCGGGGAAGTCGACGCTTTTGAATGCGCTGGTGGGGCGGGAGGCGGCGATTGTGTCCGATGTGGCGGGTACGACGCGCGACCGCATAGAAGTGCCCGCAGCGCTCGGCGGCACGGCTTTTCTGTTTACCGATACCGCCGGTCTGAGAGACGGGGCATCGGACGTTATTGAGGCGATCGGCATGGACCGGGCTCGCGCGGCGCTGGACAGTGCCGACATCATTTTGTGGCTTGGCGATCCGGATGAAGCACCGCGCGCCGACGCAATGATTGTTGCTGCCCAATGTGACCGGTACGCGGTGACCAGAGGGCTACCCATATCGGCGGTCACGGGCGAGGGAATGGAAGCTCTCGTCGCATTGCTTCTGGAGCGAGCGGCGGCGTTGCTGCCCGGAGAGAGTCAATATGCCCTGCATGAAAGGCAGCGGGAGGGTGTTGCGCTGCTCGTCGGTCATTTGGAAAACGCCTTGCCGCAGTCAGACCTTCTCATTGTCGCGGAAGAGCTTCGGCATGCGCGTGCGGCGATCGATGCGCTGACGGGGCGGGCAAGCACCGAGCATATGCTCGACCGGCTCTTTGCAGGATTTTGCATCGGCAAATGACCGCTGTTCCACGTGGAACAGTTTTGACCGCGAGGCCCCAATTCTGATAAGGGCGCGGCATGCAGACAGCTTTTGACGTGATAGTGGTGGGCGGCGGCCATGCCGGGTGTGAGGCTGCGGCTGCGGCTGCTCGCAAGGGTGCGCGGGTCGCGCTTCTCACCTTCGAAAAAGCAACGGTGGGGGCGATGTCGTGCAACCCGGCGATCGGGGGTTTAGGCAAAGGTCATTTGGTGCGCGAGGTTGATGCGCTGGATGGCTTGATAGCGCGTGCCGCCGATGCCGCCGCGATACATTATCGGATGTTGAACAGCAGCAAAGGCGCCGCCGTTCAGGGGCCGCGCGTGCAGGCCGATCGATCACATTACCGGGCCGCCATTCACCGCATGATCGATGCGCAGCGCGGGATCGAAATCATCGAGGGTGAGGCTGCGGCGCTGCTGCTGAAGAATGGCGAGGTTGATGGGATGGAGCTGGCAGACGGACGCCGCTTGTCCGCGCCAGCCATCGTGTTGGCAACGGGCACATTTCTGGGCGGCAAATTATTCCGGGGCGAGGAGACTCTGACGGGCGGTCGAACCGGGGAGCGGGCGGCAACGGTACTGGGTGTTCAGATTCGTGGGCTGGGCCTGCCAATCGCGCGGCTGAAGACGGGGACCCCGCCGAGGCTGGATGGGCGATCGATAAATTGGGGGGTGCTGGAGGAGCAGCCGTCTGACGGTGGCGATTGGACCATGTCCGCCATCTCTGCAGGGCGGCAGCTTCCTCAGTTGAGCTGCGCGATCACGCGTACCAATGAGGGGACCCACGCGATCATCCGTGAGGGGCTGGGGCGCTCGCCATTGTTCAGCGGGGCGATCGAGGGGCGCGGTCCTCGATACTGCCCTTCGATCGAGGACAAGGTGATCCGCTTCGGTGATCGTGACGGACATCAGATCTTTCTGGAGCCGGAAGGGCTGGGAAGCCATTTGGTTTATCCCAATGGGATCAGTACCTCCCTGCCTGCCGATGTGCAGGAGCAGATGGTCAGGTCGATGGTGGGGCTGGAGTGTGCCGAGATTGTGGTGCCGGGCTATGCGGTCGAATATGATTATATCGATCCGCGCGCATTGGACCACAGTCTGGAGATGCGAGACGTGCCCGGCCTCTTCTGCGCGGGACAGATAAATGGCACCACGGGATATGAGGAAGCGGCGGCGCAAGGGCTGGTTGCCGGTGTGAATGCGGCGGCGCGTGCCAAGGGTGATGCGCCGATGATCCTCGATCGGGCGAGCAGTTATATCGGCGTCATGGTCGATGACCTGGTGCTGCAAGGCGTGACTGAGCCGTACCGCATGCTGACTGCGCGGGCGGAGTATCGATTGCGGCTTCGAGCGGACAATGCCGTGAGTAGGCTGGCAGACGTTGGTCGGGTGCATGGCATATTGGGCGAGGATCGGCTCGCTCATTATGATCGGCGGGCTTCGCAGCGCGCCAGTGTGGATGAGGCGCTGGGGCAGCAGGTGAGCGCCACTCAGCTTGCCCGCGCGGGTGCGAATGTCCGGCAGGATGGCTCGCGAAGAACGTTGTTTGAATGGGCGCGGTTTCCGGAAGTCCAGCGGGAATTGCTGTTCGCTTTGGCGCCGTCGCTCACATCAGTGGACGAGAGTGTGCGAGACGAAATCCTGGAGGACGCCCATTACGCTCCGTATCTCGAACGCCAAGCGGCAGAGATTGCTGCCTTGCGTCGCGACGAGCGGGTGTCGATCCCGGCCGACTTTGACTTCGGGGCAATCGGTGGACTGTCGAGCGAGATGATCGAGAGGCTTGATAAGGCTCGCCCCGATACGCTGGCGGCTGCGGGCCGCATTCGGGGCATTACTCCAGCGGCTTTGGCGGCGTTGCTGGTACATGTTCGGCGTCAAGCCGCATGACGGAGGATGAAGCGAAGGCATGGCTGGAGCAGCATTTCCCCGTTTCACGTGAAACATGGGAGAAGCTGGACGGCTATGTGCAAATCTTGCTGTCCGAGATGGATCAGCAGAATTTGATTGCAGAGTCCACGCGTGATCATGTCTGGGCGAGGCATATTGCGGATTCGGCTCAGCTTCTCACATTGGCCGATAGCGCGGGTGAGGGTCTTTGGATCGACCTCGGATCGGGAGCGGGTTTGCCTGCAATAGTGATCGCCATCTTGAGCGACCGGCCCGTGCTGATGATAGAATCGCGGCGTAAGAGAATAGATTTCCTGAATGAGGTGATCGACAGTGTCGGCATCAAGAATGCCCAAGTTTACGGCGGGCGGGTGGAAGGTGCTTCCTCAAGGGCGGCGGTGGTAATCAGTGCGCGCGCTTATGCGCCATTGGAGCGCCTCTTCCCCTCGGCGCTCCATTTGTCCGATAATCGAACCCTTTGGGTGTTGCCAAAGGGGCGTAATGCGCAGAATGAACTGGAGGCGGCGCGATCCTCGTGGCAAGGTGTGTTTCACGTGGAACGCAGCATCACCGACCCGGAAAGCGCAATCATCATAGCGCAGTCGGTAGCGCCAAGGGGCAAGAAAGGTCGCAAATGATCCGTATCGCCATTGCGAATCAAAAAGGTGGGGTGGGGAAGACCACAACTGCGATCAACTTGGCAACTGGGCTTGCCGCTACTGGCCTGAGAGTGTTGTTGATCGACCTTGATCCACAAGGGAATGCTTCAACAGGATTGGGGGTCCATCAATCCGATCGTACCTGGTCGAGCTACGACTTGCTCGTCGGGAATTGCGCTATTGAAGACGCGATCCTCCCGACCCGTGTGCCGAAACTCGATATCATCGCGGCTACGCAGGATTTGTCGGGGGCCGAGATCGAATTGATCGAATATGAGGAACGGACCCACCGACTGGAGCGGGTGCTCAGCGAAGCGCAGGGGGGTAGGTGGGATATCTGCCTTATCGATTGCCCGCCTTCACTCGGCCTTTTGACCATCAATGCGATGGTGGCTGCCCAATCCCTGCTCGTTCCGCTTCAGTGTGAATTCTTCGCGCTGGAAGGCCTTTCTCAGCTATTGCAGACGGTGGAGCGCATTCGCGGCCGTTTCAATCCGGGGCTTTCGATCATGGGTGTGGCGCTGACCATGTATGATCGGCGTAATCGCCTCACAGATCAGGTCGCGGACGATGTGCGGGCCTGTCTGGGCGACTTGGTGTTCTCGACGGTTATTCCGCGGAACGTTCGGCTTTCAGAAGCGCCAAGCCATGGCGTTCCGGCGCTCATCTACGACTTCCGCTGTTCTGGTTCGGAGGCCTATATGCGCCTCGCCCGTGAACTGATTTCGCGTCTGCCCCCACAGGAGGTTGCGGCTTGAGCAACGAGAATGATGAAAAGCTGAAGGTTATCAAGCGTCCCCATGGACTGGGACGGGGCCTTTCAGCGCTGCTGGGCGACGTAACGAGAGAAGAGCCGGTCGCACCACAGGCCGTTTCCGCTTCGACCAAGGCTATTCAGAGCATCGAAGTCGCTTTGATCCAGCCGCATCCGGAGCAGCCTCGCCGTCATTTTGACGAAGGTGCCTTGGCCGAGCTGGCGGACAGCATCGGCAAGCGTGGCGTTATCCAGCCGATCATCGTGCGCCCCCATGGCGGCGGATTTCAGATCGTTGCGGGGGAACGACGTTGGCGGGCGGCGCAGCGTGCGCAATTGCACCGCATCCCGGCTATCGTCCGCGATTTTGACGAAGCCGAAACGCTGGAAATCGCGCTGGTCGAGAATATCCAGCGCGAAGACCTGAACCCGATCGAAGAGGCGGAAGCCTATCGCAAGCTGATCGCGGACTTTAATCACAGCCAGGAAGCGCTGGGACGGATCGTTGGCAAATCGCGCAGCCATATCGCCAATCTTATCCGGCTGCTCGATCTTCCTGCCTCTGTGCAGCAACAAGTCGTTGAGCAGAAACTGTCCATGGGGCACGCCCGGGCGCTGATCGGTGCGCCGGATTGTGAGACGCTCGCGAAGACCGTGGAGGCCAAGGGCCTGTCGGTGCGCGATACCGAAGACCTGGTGCGCCGGTCGAAAAAGGGGGACAGGGCCGCGCCGCGAGGCCGGGCCTCGTCGGGACTGGTCAGCAAGGATCCCGATATCGCGGCGCTCGAACAGCATCTTGCCGATATTCTTGGCGTCAAAGTGGACATTGGACATGGGGAGGGCGCGGGCGGCACGCTGTCGTTGCGTTATTCGACGCTCGACCAGCTCGACATGCTGTGCCAGCGCCTGTCCGGCGAGCGTATCTGAACAGGCAAGCGTGGCATGATCCGCCGCGCGCCACTGGCATCTGACGAGGGTCTTGCCCAGAGCATGACCCGATCAAAACTGCATGGGTTTAATTGCGGCGCTGTCTGAGTCAGCGGGTGACGCCGCCGCCCTGCCTCGAAAATGCTCGGTTTAACTCTCGTTTTCCGCATTTTCCGGGCCAGCGGGTGATACCACCTGTCTGGAAAATGCTTTAGATTGCCGCGATGGCTGACATACAATCTGCAAATGCTTCCGCGCCCATTGTCGTTCGACGTCAGGACTATAGGCCGCCCGACTGGCTCGTCCCCGAGATTGAGCTGGACTTCCTTTTGGACCCCGCGCGCACGACGGTAAGGGCAAGGCTGAACGTTAGCCGCAATGGTGCGCATGATCGCGCGCTGAGGCTGGACGGAGATGAACTGACGCCCGTCGAAGTAAAGGTGGACGGCCACGCCCTCGGCTCGGGCGAGTGGAAGACGGATGGCGGCGCCTTGATTATCCCGCTTTCGGGCGGGGTTCATCAGGTGGAAACGCTGGTGGAGCTTGCTCCTGAGCATAACAGCAAGCTGATGGGCCTTTATGCCAGCGGCGGGCTGCTTTGCACCCAATGTGAGGCGGAAGGATTTCGTCGGATCACCTTCTTCCCGGATCGACCGGACATCCTCTCCCGCTATTCCGTTCGAATGGAGGCGGACAAGGCGCGCTATCCGATCCTGCTTTCCAACGGTGATCCGGTCGGGCGGGGCGAACTTTCCAGCGGGCGGCATTGGGCACGATGGACCGATCCGTACCCCAAACCCTGCTATCTCTTCGCGCTGGTTGCGGGCGACCTTGCCTGCAACAGCGACAGCTTCGTGACGATGAGTGGGCGCGAGGTGAAGCTGGGCATCTGGGTGAAGGAAGCTGATCTACCGCGCACGGGCCATGCCATGCAGGCGTTGAAGAACAGCATGGCGTGGGATGAGCGCGTCTATGGTCGCGAATATGACCTGGACGTCTTCAACATCGTCGCCGTGGCGGACTTCAACTTCGGCGCGATGGAGAATAAGGGCCTTAACATATTCAATTCGCGCTACATTCTGGCCGATCCCGAGACCGCGACGGATGCCGATTATGACGGCGTCGAAGGGGTGGTGGCGCATGAATATTTCCACAACTGGTCAGGAAATCGCGTCACCTGCCGGGACTGGTTCCAGTTGTCGTTGAAGGAGGGTTTCACCGTCTTTCGCGATCAGAACTTTTCGGCGGACATGGGTAGCGAGGCTGTCAAGCGCATCGAGGACGTGCGGGTGCTGCGCGCGGCGCAGTTTCAGGAAGATGGAGGTCCGCTTGCCCATCCGGTCAGGCCGGAATCCTATATGGAAATCAGTAACTTCTATACCGCGACCATCTACAACAAGGGCGCTGAACTGATTAGGATGATCGCGCTGATGCTGGGGCCGGATCGCTTCCGCACCGCGACGGACCTCTATTTCGAGCGGCACGATGGCGAGGCGGCGACTTGCGAGGATTTCGTCCGGGCGATGGAAGAGGGGGGCGGGGCGGACCTTACCCAGTTCCGCCGCTGGTATGAGCAGGCCGGAACGCCGCATGTCCGGGCGAGCCTGACGCATGACCCCGTTACCCAGACCGCTGAGCTGCTGTTGGAGCAAAGCACGCCGCCGACGCCGGGCCAGCCGGAAAAGCTTCCGTTCGCCCTCCCGCTTCGGACAGCCTTGTTCGATCGCGGCAGCGGCGGAAGTTCGGGCGAGACGCTGTTGATCCTGACGGAGAAGCAGCAGCGCTTCACCTTCAAGAACTGTGTTGCTGCGCCCATTCTGTCCATCAATCGTGGCTTCTCAGCGCCGGTGATCGTCGAAACAGACAGGAGCCAGGCCGATCTGGCTTTCCTGTCCGCGCATGATGACGATCCCTTCGCCCGCTATGAAGCGATGCAGCAGCTGATGGTCAATGCCTTGGTTGGCCATGTCGCGGGGCAGGCATTGGATGCGGCGGCAATCATCACGGCGATCCGGGATACCGTCACCGCCCCGCATCTTGATGGGGCGTTCATCGCGGAAGCCATTCGACTGCCGAGCGAGGCCTACCTGGGCGACCAAATGATCCAGGTCGATCCGGATGCCATCCATGAGGCTCGCGATGCGTTGCAGCGCCGGATCGGCCGCGAGTTGGAGCACCTATGGCGCGACGTGCACGCGCGAAACAGGGCGAACGGCTTTTCGCTGTCCTCGGCGGCGAAGGGCGCGCGCAAGCTGCGCAACGGCGCCCTGGTCTATCTGGTCGCTTCAGGCGCGACGGATGGGGCGGCGCTGGCCTTCTCCCAATTTGACGAAGCCGATAACATGACGGAGCGGCAATCGGCTCTCGCGACCCTTGCCAACGGCCGCAGTGACGAGCGGGAGGCGGCGCTCGACATCTTCTATAACCGCTACAGGGATGATCCGCTGACGCTGGACAAATGGTTCCAGACGCAGGCTTTTGCTTCCCACCCTGATACCGTCGATCTGGTGGAGGAATTGGGGCGGCATCCGGATTTCACCCTCGCCAATCCCAACCGGGTCCGTTCGCTTTTTGGCGCGTTCGCCGGTAACCAGTGGGCGTTTCATCACCGATCGGGCAAGGGCTATCGGCTTGTTGCCGACTGCATCATCGCGCTCGACAAGCTCAATCCGCAGACCGCCGCGCGGCTGGTGCCGCCGCTGGGGCGGTGGCGGCGCTTCGATGAGGGCAGGGCTGCCCTGATGCGGGGCGAGTTACAGAGGGTCTTGGGTCAGCCGGGCCTGTCGAAGGACGTTACCGAGCAGGTGAGCAAGAGCCTGGAATAAGGCGACATGCGCCATGCCGATACAGGTTCGGCATGGCCTATCGTCGCTTAGCGCCCGCTGGCCGCAAGCCATGCCGCGACGTCGGTAGCCACTTTGTTCGCGGCGCTGTTGAGTGGAGCGCCGATGGTCGTCGCATCGATCTTGCCGCCTATGGGAGCGCTCGCCGTGAACCGCTGGCGCGCGATCGCGGTGCCGCCCGGTCCCGCGAGGATGGCGTCATAGGTGACCACCGCGCTGTTGCTTGCTTCATCCAGGCCGAAATCGACCAAGTCACCCATCAGGCGCTGGCCCGCATCTGCCGAATATTGACCGGGATCTAGCACGATACGGTTGCTGCTGGCGGCGATGGTTTCGGACAGCAGCTTCTGGAACAGGTGACGCGGCGTGTCGGCCCACTGCACCTTGGTGACATAGGCGATCGATGTGGGCGACGTGCGCACCGGAACGCGTACGGTGTCGAGGAGCTTGGGCGCCTCCGGATCGGCAACCGTGATGGTTGTCCCCGCGGTCGCGCTGCGGAGCGTGCCAGGAGTGACCTTCTGCGCCGCGTCGAGTGACAGCAGCCGTTCGGGCGGCTTCCCGCCGAAGGAAACGCAGCCTGACAGCGTCGCGGCGAGCGCCAGCATGATGGGAAGGGCGGCAGGTTTCTTGTGGAACGTCATCGCGGTCCCTCTCATCGCTTGTAATCGGGCAGTTTGGGCGATCCAACGATCGACCCCGCACCTTGTTGATCCAGTTTTTCGGCAACGCCGCGGAACGATCGGGACATTTCACGCAGGTCGCGCACCAGTTGATTGACTTCCGGCATGGTCTGGTTGCTGAACGCGCGCACGCCCGGCTGCGCTTCGGCGATCGTCTTGTCGAGCGTTTCGATGCTGCGGGTGGCGGACTGCACGCTCTTGCGCAAATCGGCCATCAGCGGCTTGCCTTCGTCGGTCAGCATTGAGTCGGTGGTGGCGGCGAGCTTGCCGATCTGTTCCGCCGCTATGCCCGTGCGCTGGACCGCGATACGCGCTTCGGCAAGGGTGGCTGCAATTTCCGGGCTGCGATCGGCGAGGGCGCCCGACACGCGCTCAACATTGGCGAGGATGCCCGCGATCGATTGCTGGTTCTTGTCGTTCAGCAGTTCGGTCAGGCGCTCTGTCAGGGTCGAGAGCCGCTCCAGCAGTTGCGGCGCATTGTTCAACAGTTCGCCAAGCGCCCCTGGCTTGGTCGGAATGACCGGGATGCCGTCAGGACAAGCGGACAGGGGATTTTCCTCGGGGCAGCCGATGGGCGGCGCGCCCTTTACGGCGCCGTCCAGCACGATCTCGCTGACGCCGGTGAAGCCAACGCCCGCGATGGTGGCGGTGGTGCCTTGAAGAACGGGCGTGCCTTCCTTCACGGAGATGCGCACCTTTACGAAGCTGGGGTCACGTTTCCACAGCTCGATCTTTTCGACCTGTCCGGAAGGAACGCCGGAATAATTGACGCTCGACCCCTTGGCGAGGCCGTTCACCGACTGTTTGAAGAAGATGTCATATTCCATGTTGTCGCCTTCGGAGAGGCGAGAGAACCAGAAGGCGGTGACCATGATCGCCGCCAGCAGCAGCAATGTGACCGTGCCCACCAGCACATGGTTGGAGCGGGTTTCCATTATATTATCGCCTTCCGTCCGATGGCTGTGCCGCCGTCTTTTCCCGTTCGCGGGTCACGGCCGCCGTCGCGGCGCGGCCGCGAGGACCGTTGAAATATTCCTGAATCCAGGGGTGATCGGTCGCCAATAGCTCATCAATGGTGCCGACCGCGATGACCTTTCTGTCCGCCAGCACAGCCACGCGGTCGCAGATGGAATATAACGTGTCGAGGTCATGTGTAATGAGGAAGACGGTGAGGCCAAGCGTCCGTTGAAGCTTGCGCGTCTGATCGTCGAAAGCGGCTGCGCCGATCGGATCGAGCCCGGCAGTCGGTTCGTCAAGAAACAGCAGATCGGGGTCGAGCGCCAGCGCGCGGGCTAGGCCCGCCCGCTTCTTCATGCCGCCTGAAAGCTCGGCGGGATATTTGGGACCAGCTTCGGCGGGGAGACCCGTCAGCCGGATCTTGTAGGCGGCGATCTCGTCGCGCAGTTGCGGCCCGATATTGGGATAATATTCGCGGATCGGCACCTCGACATTTTCAGCCACCGTAAGGGTGGAGAAGAGCGCGCCGCCTTGGAACAACACGCCCCAGCGCTTGCGGATGGCCAGCGCCTCGTCATCCAGGCGGCCGATCATCGATTCGCCAAATACGTGGATTTCGCCTTCGTCAGGTGTCTGGAGGCCGATGATCGAGCGCATCAATACCGACTTGCCGGTGCCCGAGCCGCCGACGACGCCCAATATCTCGCCCTTACGCACGTCGAGGTCGAGATTTTCATGCACGACCTGATCGCCGAAGCTGTTCTTAAGGCCCCTGACGGAGATGGCGATCTCGCTTTTTGCGACGGCATTGTCGACGCGCGCCTCTTCGGCGGCCGCTTCTTCTTCCTCGGCCATCAGTTCCACCCTAGCCAAGTGAAGAAGACAGCGAAAAACGCATCGATCACAATCACCAAAAAGATCGCCTGGACAACGGCAGCCGTGGTTCGCAGCCCGACTTCCTCCGCATTACCCTTCACCTGCATCCCCTGGAAGCAGCCGGAAAGCGCGATGATGATACCAAAGACGGGAGCCTTTAGCAGGCCAACCCAAAGGTCTGTGATCGGCACCACCTCTCGCAAGCGCTGAATGAAGGTGATCGGCGGGATGTCCAGCGAGACGGCGCACAGGAACCCGCCGCCGATTACCGCGACGATGGAGGAATAGAAGCCGAGCAGCGGCATCATGATGACAACCGCCAGCGTCCGGGGGAGGACCAGCGCCTCCATGGGCGACACGCCGATGGTGCGCATCGCGTCCACTTCCTCGGTCAGCTTCATGGTGCCGAGCTGCGCGGCGAAGGCTGAGCCGGATCGGCCCGCGACCATGATCGCCGTCATCAGTACACCGAGTTCGCGGAAGGTCAGGCGGCCGACGAGGTTGATCGTCAGCATCTCCATGCCGAACTGGCGCAACTGCACCGATCCCTGCTGGGCTATGACGATCCCGATCAGGAAGCTCATGAGGCCGATGATGCCGAGCGCGGAGACGCCGACGACCTCGAACCTCTGCACCACGGCGTTGACGCGGAACTTGCTGGGATGCCGGATAACGTTCCAGCTTGCGACCAAGGTCGCGCCGAAAAAGCCGAGGAGGCCGAGAAGCGTGGTGAAGGAATTGACCACCGCTTCGCCGATCTGGCCGACCACGCGCTGTAACGGGGGAACATAGTCGGGCCTGATGTTGACCGGCTCGTCCAGCTTGCCCACGGCCTCGATCAGGCGCCGGGCATCTTCATTGCCGCCAGTTAGCTCGCAACTCAGTCTTTTCGCGGTACGGTGGACCGTCCAGGCGCCGATCGTGTCCATATGGTCGATGCCGGACAGGTCGATGGCAGCGACCGGCCCCGACACCGCGTCGAGGCGGGCGGGCAGATCGCCCAGGCAGGCAATGGAAAAATGCCCGAGAAGCCGAATGACAGCACCGCCATCGCGCGTTTCTTCGGCAAGATCGGCGGCTTTGTTCATCAAGGCGGTTTAGTGGTCCATTATCGGTTGCACGGCAAGCCGAAACGGCCCATCCGCACGGTAGAACGATAGCAAGGCGCAAAAGTTTCGGAAACGGCATGACGCACCGTCTGGCAATATACGATATGGACCGCACAGTGACCTTTTCGGGCACCTATACGGGCTTCCTGATACATGTTTCCAAAGGCCTGGCCCCATGGCGGCTGGTGCTGCTGCCCTGCGTCATCCTGCTGATGCTCGCCTATGTGATGAGGCTCATCAGTCGGCAGCGGCTGAAGGAGCTGAATCAGGCGCTGATGATCGGTTTCAATGTCGAGCGCGCCAGGCTGATGCCGCATGTCGAAAGCTATGCGGCCAAGGTCGTTGCGACCAATGTCCGCGCGGGCGCCCTCGACCAGATCGCACGGGACAGGGCCGATGGATACCGGCTGGTGCTCGCCACCGCATCCTACCGCCTTTATGTGGAGCCGATCGCCCGCAGGCTGGGGTTTGACGCGGTGATCGCGACCGACCATTTGAGCCAGGACCTGCGTTATGTGCGCGCGAAGATTGCGGGCGAGAATTGCTACGACACCGGCAAGCTGCGGATGATCAAGGCGTGGATGGCGGCGGAAGCGATCGACCGTGACCATGCGCAGATCCGGGCTTATTCCGACCATGTGTCCGATGCGCCAATGCTGGAATTCGCCGACATGCCTTTCGCTTCCAATCCGCATAAGCCGCTCGCCAGACTGGCGGCGAAGCGCGGGTGGACGCGGGTGGACTGGGCTTAGGTGCAGGGTCAGTGAAAACCGACCCGGTTGGGTACAGCTTTTCCGGCAAAGAAGGCTTCCAGATTCGCCAACACCATCGCGGCCATGCGCGCGACCGCTTGCTGCGTGGCGCCGCCGATATGTGGCGTCAAGACGCAGTTGGGCACATCCTTCCAGAGGTCGGCGGGGGTGGGTTCCTGCTGGAACACATCCAGCGCCGCTCCGCCCAGTGTTCCCTGACGCAAAGCCCGCCTCAAGGCCTCCTCATCCACCAATTGCCCGCGCGCGACATTGACGAGCAGCCCGTCGCGGCCGAGTGCATCCATGACGTCGGCACTAATGATCCCGCGATTGCTGCTGTCGGCGCGGGCGGCGACCAGCAATATGTCGCTGTCCTGGGCCAGAGCCTTTAGGCTTTCGGATCGCGGCCAGGGCAAGCCGGGCTTGTCACGCGGACCCCACCAGCCGATCTGCATTCGCATCGCTTCCGCTCGCCGGGCGACAGCCTGCCCGATATGCCCCATGCCGACGATGCCAAGCCGGGCCTGATTCATGGAACGGGTAAGCCGGTCCGATTCTGCTGTCCAAAGGCCCGCGCGCAATTGCCGGTCGCCTTCGACGATCGCGCGGCGATGCGCGAGCATCAGGCCGATGGCGTGATCCGCGACGTCCTCCGCATTGGCATCCGCGCCATGCGTGACGGCTATGCCGCGCCTTTCCGCTTCCTCCAGATCGATGCCGTCATAGCCGACGGTGAAGCAGGCGATGAGGCGGAGCTGCGGCATGGCGTCGAGCAGCGCAACGGAAAGCGGGAATTCGCCAGCCCAAACTATGGCCTTGGCATCGGCTTGCCGCTGGGCCTCCTCCTCCCACAGCGGCCGGGCGTCGTAGAAGGGTGAAAGGACTTTCAGCAACGGCGCCAGCAGTGGCTGCCCGACCAGGACTAAAGGTCGACTGCCGCTCATCCCACGGCCTGCAGCGCCTGCGCGAAGTCTGCGATCAGGTCATCGGCATCCTCGCAGCCGATCGAGATGCGCACCATATTGTCGGTGATCGCCAGAGCCTTCTTGCGCTCGGCGGGCACGGACAGGTGCGTCATCGCTGCCGGGTGGCTGGCGAGCGTCTCCGTGCCGCCAAGGCTGACGGCCAGCTTGGCGATCTTCAGCGCATCGAGGAAGGCAAAAGCCTCAGCCTCGCCACCCTTAAGATAAAGCGAGAAGGTCGATCCCGCACCTGTGCAGTGGCGGTTGTAGATGTCCGCCTGACGTTCCGTTTCGGGGAAGCCAAGATAGACGACCTTTTCCACCTGCGGCTGGTCTTTCAGCCAGGCGCAGACCTTCGCCGCATTTTCGCCAGCCCGGCTCATCCGCAGTTCTAGGGTTTCGAGACTGCGCAGGAGCATCCAGGCGCTGTGCGGGTCGAGGATCGTGCCGATCGTATTGCGCATCAGCCGGATGGTGTTGATGAGGTCTTTTGGCCCCAGAACCCCGCCCGCCACAAGGTCGCTATGGCCGCCCGCATATTTGGTGAGGCTGTAGATGACGAGGTCCGCGCCATGGGCCAGCGGGTGGTGCCAGAGCGGGCCGAGGAAGGTGTTGTCGATCGCAACCGGAGGCAAATGCGCCTCTCCGGCGAAGAGATGGTCACGGCGGGCCACGACCGCCTCCACATCCACGAGCACATTGGTGGGGTTGGCCGGGCTCTCCAGATAGATGAGCGCGACGCGGCCGAGCGATTTTGCCCGTTCGATAACCGCGCTGATTTCCTCCTCCGTAGAACCGGCCGGGAAATCGAGCCATTGCACCCCGAACTTGCCGAGAATGCGGCCGATCAGCGATTCGGTCGCGGCATAAAGCGGCGCGGAATGGACGATCACATCGCCGGGCTGGACGAGGGCGAGCAGCGTGGTCGCGATTGCCGACATGCCGCTGGAAAACAGCAGGGCGTCTTCCGCTTCTTCCCACACGGCCAGCCGGTCTTCGGCAATTTCCTGATTGGGGCCGTTGAAGCGGGAATAGACCAGCCCTTCCGCGCCGCCGGGCCTGATCCCGGTGACGCCTTCAAAATGCCGCTTGCCTGCGGCGGCGCTTTCGAAAGCGAAGGTGGAGGTGAGGAATATGGGCGGCTTGAGCGATCCTTCCGACAGCATCGGGTCGTAGCCATGGCCCATCATCAGCGTCGCGGGCTTCAGCTTGCGTCCACCGATTTCCATAATGGCTGGCTTGGCGCGTCGGCGCTTGCGCGGGGGCTCGGCCCCGGAAAGGTCGGCCTCTGTCTCGCCGGTCATCGCTGTTTCTCCTGCGTTTGCGGCCTTTGCCGCCTCTTTATGATGCCAGGAGTGTAACGCCTTTCGAGGGGAAAGAGATCAGCCATTCCGGCAATTATGTTATCGCCATGACATCGCGCGGGGATCGTGACAGGGGCTGCGCGCGTTCCTACATCTATCGCTATGAACCAACGCCTTCCCGAACCGCTGGAGCAATGGTTCACCGCGCGCGGATGGTCGCCGCGTCGTCATCAGATGGACATGCTGGCAGCCGCAAGGGCAGGGGATCATGCCCTGCTCGTCGCGCCAACGGGCGCGGGCAAGACATTGGCGGGGTTCCTGCCGACGCTTGCCGACCTCATCGAAGAACCGGCCGAGGGGCTGCACACCCTCTATGTATCGCCACTCAAGGCGTTGGCGGTCGATGTGCGGCGCAATCTGCTTACCCCGATCGAGGAGATGGGCCTGCCGATCCGGGTCGAGACGCGCACCGGCGACACGCCTTCGGATCGCAAGGCGCGGCAGCGGGCGCGGCCGCCGCAGATACTGCTGACCACGCCTGAATCGCTATCGCTGCTCTTGAGCTATCCCGACAGCTTCCTGATGTTCGCGCAGTTGAGGACGGTGATCATTGATGAGGTCCACGCCTTCGCCACCCAGAAGCGCGGCGATCTGCTCAGCCTGTCGCTCGCGCGGTTGCAGAGGATCAATCCCGGACTGCGCCGCGTCGCGCTATCCGCGACCGTGGCGGATGTCGACGCCTATCGGGCCTGGCTTGCGCCTGACGGTGACATCAACAGTGTGACGCCGGTCATGGGGGAGCAGGGCGCTGATCCCGAGGTCACGATCCTGATCCCGGAAGGGCGCATCCCCTGGTCAGGCCATTCCGGCAAATATGCCGCCAAGCAGGTCATGGCCGAAATCGAGCGGCGGCAGACGACGCTGGTCTTCTGCAACACGCGGGGGCTTGCCGAGCTGATCTTCCAGGAATTGTGGACCGCGAATGAGGCGAACCTGCCCATCGGCATCCATCATGGAAGCCTGTCGGTGGAGGCCCGGCGCAAGGTGGAAAATGCGATGGCCGATGGCAGGCTTCGCGCGCTCGTCGCGACCGCGAGCCTCGACCTGGGCGTTGATTGGGGCAATGTCGATTGCGTGATCCAGATGGGCGCGCCCAAGGGATCGTCCCGCCTGCTCCAGCGCATCGGTCGCGCCAATCACCGGCTGGACCAACCGAGCGAAGCCATCATCATTCCCGGCAACCGCTTTGAATATCTAGAGGCGCGGGCTGCGCTTGACGCGGTGGAGGCGGGGGAGCGGGATGCCGATGACTTTCGTACCGGCAGCCTTGACGTTCTGGCCCAGCATGTGATGGCGCTCGCCTGCGCCGCGCCGTTCGCGGAACAAGAGTTGCTGGAGGAAATCCGATCGGCGACGCCTTATAGCGCGCTCACCGATGAGGGCTTCGCCAACGTCCTGCACTTCATCGAAGGGGGCGGCTATGCCCTGCGCGCTTATGACCGGTTCAAGCGGCTGACCCATGATGCGGACGGGATATGGCGCGTGTCGCACCCGCGCTTCATTCAGCAGCATCGTATGAATGCCGGGATCATCGTCGACCAGCCGGTGCTGGACGTCCGGTTCGCTAACGGCCGCAAGCTCGGGACGGTGGAGGAGGGCTTTGCCGCTACGCTGCGGCCGGGCGACAGTTTCTTCTTTTCCGGCCTCGCGCTGGAGGTGGTGCGGATGGATGTCACCGACCTGGTGGTGCGCGCGACGTCGAAGCAGGCGCGGGTGCCCGCCTGGGGTGGCACGCGCATGGCAATGTCCACGCGGCTCGCCGATCGGGTGCGGCACTTCCTGGCCGAGCCGGAAGAATGGCACCGCTTTCCCGACGATGTGCGGGAGTGGTTGGAGGTGCAGAAATATCGCTCAGCCCTGCCTGAGCCGGGGCAACTGCTGATTGAAACCTTCCCGCATGAAGGGCGGCATTATCTGATCTGCTACAGCTTTGAAGGATGGAATGCGCATCAGTCGCTCGGCATGCTGCTCACCCGCCGGATGGATGCGCAGGGTTTGATGCCGCTTGGTTTCGTATCCAATGACTATGCGCTCGCCGTCTACGGGCTGAAACCCGTGACGGACCCGCAGAGCCTGTTTTCCGCCGACATTCTGGATCATGAATTTGTTGAGTGGGTCGAACAATCGAGCCTGTTGAAACGCGCGTTCCGGGACGTCGCCGTCATCGCGGGCCTGATCGAACGTCAGCATCCCGGCAAGCGAAAGACCGGGCGACAGGTCACTTTCTCGACCGACCTCATCTATGACGTTCTGCGCAAATATCAGCCGGATCATTTGCTGTTGAAGGCTGCCTGGGCCGACGCCCGCGCGCGCATGACGGATGTCGGGCGGCTGGGCGACCTGATCGATCGCGCTTCGGCAACGATGCTGCATATTGATCTGGACCGGGTAAGCCCGCTGGCGGTGCCGGTGCTGATCCTGATCGGCCGCGAACAGGTCGCGCAGGCGGCGGCAGAAGATGCCCTGCTGATGGAGGCCGAAGCGCTGGTGGCAGAGGCGATGCGGACGGATTAGAAGTCTTCGCGCACTCCGCCGCAGCCCTTCAAAGTTCCTTCGCCAAAAGACAGCGCGACGCGATCGGCCCAATGCGCATCGCTCATGCCGTCGTTGCATGGTCCGTCCGTCACGGTCATCGAAAATCCGTCCGCCAGATACCGCACGGCGCGACCGTCATCCGTCCGGTTGACGGAGAAATGAACGGGCGCCTTGTCCGGGCGCTCCAGCGTGGCAACCGAGCCTTTGACCGTTACCGCCCAAAAGGGTTCGGTTCCCAGAGCGCGATAGCGCGTTTCGTTGCTGAGCGGTGCGGTATTCACTCTTTCCGGGGGAGGTTGCGGGGTTGGCGCGTCGGCGACATTTGCTGGTTCGTCATGATCCGCCTGCTGGTTCAAAATGGGCGTTTCCGCGACTGGCGTATCTTTCGCACGATGTTCACCCATGTCTTCTTTCCGGCCGCAACCCGCGAGCAGAAGAGCGCCTGCAACGAACAGCCATGCCTTCATATTTCCCTCGCCTCTTTACTGTTAATTAATATACCCTCGGATATATACCGAAGCATAAACAGCATCTTAGCAGATGATTAACCATGTTGTTTAGGCAAATGAACAGCATGTGTTGAGTAGAAAATCCCCGAGCGAAGGGGATTTTCAATGCGTCCTTCTATGTTTGGCCGATTGTCGTGCAGCGAGGCGAGCGCTGATTCGCCGCGTTGTCCCACGTCTGCCGCCGATCGGGCGTCTCTCCGGGCACTTTTGGCCAGGTTCAGGGCCGAGACATCAGGCATCGCCCTTGTTGAAACGGCGCTGGTTGCGCCTTTCCTGGCCATCATCCTCATGGGCACGGTCGATGCGGCCCGTTACGGCGCGGCTAAGATGAAAATCCAACAAGCCGTCAATCGCGGTCTGGAGATGTCATGGATGGGCGGCACGGACGTTGTCGCAACCGACATTCAGGCGCAGGCGGCAGCGCAGGCGAATGTGCCGACCAGTGCCGTGACGGTCACCCAGACACTTGAGTGCGGGGGCACGGCGACAACCTGGACCACCAATGCCAACCCCTGCGCCTCCGGCGAAACCGCTCGCTACACGCAGATTCAGATTTCAACGACCTTCACGCCATCCTTTGCGCTCGGTTCGCTGGCGAAGATGCTGGCCAACTCGAATGGCGTCGTGCCGATTTCCGCGACCGGAGTCCTGAGAATCCAATGACACGGCTTTTTCGCCTTCTCCATCAGCTTGCGTGCGATTGCCGTGGCGCCGGTGTGCTGGAATTCGCGCTGGTAGCGCCAGTCCTGTTGGGAATGCTGATCGGGATTCCGGCGCTGGGGATACTCTTCTATGCGCAGGCGGGGCTCAGGAGCACCGTCGAGGATGCCGCGCGTTATGCAACGACGTGGCCAAAGCCGAGTGAGGCCGACATACAGGCAAGAATAGCGTCAAAGCAGTTCGGGATGAACTCGGCCAACATCGTTGCGCCGACCGTCACGTTCACGACCAGTTCGAAGCCCAACTATGTCACCATAACGATGGGCTACAATGTCACCATCAACTTCCTGCTCGGCAGCAAGACGATCGCGCTGTCCGAAACGCGCAGAGCCTATGTCACGAGCTAAAGCCGAGGAGCTGACGATGCCATTGCTCAATTGCTTGTCCCGTCTTCGCACGCTTTGGTCTGACGCCCGGGGCAATGCGCTCATGCTGACGGCGCTGGCGCTTCCCGTCATGATCGGCGCGGCGGGGCTTGGTGTCCACACCATGCAGCTTTCGCATGTGAAGCGGGAATTGCAGCGGGAGGCCGACTCCGCGGCGATGGCAGGCGCCTATTCGCTCTATCAGAGCCAGGGCAATAGCGCGGCGACCGCTCAGGCGAACAAGGCGCTGACACAGAATGCTCTTGTCCCCGGAGCCACGTCTACGATCACGCCGGGGGCTTATACTACCAGTGGTGGCACCACTTACACCTCGGCAATGTATGTCCGTTTGGCCAGCACTCAGCCCACGGCCTTGATGGCCCTGTTTGGCATGTCTACGTCCACCGTGGCCGCTGAGGCCCGGGCGGCGGTCGTTTCCGATGGCAAGGTATGTTTCCTTGCCAAGGAGAGTGGCAACAACACCGGGATCACCTTTGCGGGCAACTCGACACTCGATCTGGGATGCGGCGCGGGCACCAATTCGATCAGCAGCAATGCGGTGAACGTGAACGGCCAGCCGACCGTGAAGGTTTCGCCGATCGTCGCGATGGGCGGCATCCCGTCATCCACCGCCTATGCCGCTGGCACCATGCTCATGCCCAATCATGCAGCGCTGACCGATCCCTTCGCGGGTACCAATCTGGACCCGAGCACCAGCGATGTATCCAATGGGAAGTGCAAGAGCGGCAGCAATTGGAATGTCATTAATGTCTCTTCGGGGGCGACTGTCGATAGCAGCAGCGGAAGTCCTTATGCACCGGGCTGCTATGGAACGATCAATGTCCAAGGCACCCTGACGCTGAAGCCGGGCGTCTACTACCTGGCCAATGGGGCGAATAATGCGGGCCTGCAAGTTGGCGCTCAGGGCCATCTTACCTGCATGGGCTGCACTTTCGTGCTGACCAGCACGACGCCCAATAACGCGAACAGTTTCGCGACGATGGATATCAACGGTGGAGCGGAGGTCGATCTTTCTCAATCCACCAGCGGCACCTATAGCGGCATCACCATCTATCGGGACAGCAGGGCGGCGGCGAGCAATCAGTGCTGCCAGGTCAACGGCAATTCCAATTCGACCCTCAGTGGCGCCTTCTATTTCCCGAACGATACGCTGACGTTCAACGGCACATCGGGCATGTCGCTCACCTGCTTCCAGATGGTTGCGCTACGCCTGTCCTTCAGCGGAAACGCAACGATCACGAACACATGCGACCCCCCGGGTGGAGCGTCCAAATGGTCGTTGACTGCTGTCAGGCTGATAAGTTGAAGCGGCTGTAAGAGCCGCTTCACTCTACCAGGATCAGACGTCCAGATTGGCGACGTTCAGCGCATTGTCCTGAATGAACTCGCGCCGGGGTTCGACTACATCGCCCATCAGACGGGTGAAAATCTCGTCGGCAACGTCCGCCTGCTCAACCTCGACGCGCAGCATCGAGCGGTTGTCGGGGTCCAGCGTGGTTTCCCACAACTGCTCGGCATTCATCTCGCCAAGCCCCTTGTAACGCTGAATGGCGAGGCCCTTGCGACCTGCCGTCAGCACCGCTTCCAGCAATTCGCTGGGCCGGGTGACGACGACCGCGCCCTTGGATACCACCGGCAAATCGTCTTCCCCCGCCTCTTCGGCGGCAGCGGCCGCCTTTGCGGTGACCAGTCGGCTGGTGGTGCGATAGCTGTCGGCTTCCTCGGCAGCGATGGAGTGTAGCTTGCGCGCTTCGGCGGAGCCGATGAAGCCATGTTCGATCATGTGGTGATCGGTCACGCCGCGCCAGAGTCGCTCGAAATGGAAGCCGCCTTCTTCGGCGATACGGCCACTCCAGCGGCCCTCGTCATCCTGCGCGTCCATCCACTTGACAGTCGCCGTCAGTCGTTCCGCCTGCGCGTCATGGCCGAGTTCAGGATCAAGCGCGCCGTTGATGGCCAGCGCCTCGATGATGGCGGGATTGTAGCGGCGCGGCACATAGCGCATCACTGCGCGCATCCGGCGGCCATGCTCGATCAGCGAACGCAGGTCTTCGCCCGAACGCATGCCGCCGGTCGTTTCCAGCGCCATGGAATCAACGCCATTGTCGACCAGATACTGCTCCAGCGCCGCTTCATTCTTCAGGTAAACTTCTGAACGGCCCCGGGTCGCTTTGTAGAGCGGCGGCTGGGCGATGTAGAGGTGCCCGGCATCAATGATCTGCGGCATCTGGCGGTAGAAGAAGGTCAGCAGCAGCGTGCGGATATGCGCGCCATCGACGTCAGCGTCGGTCATGATGACGATCTTGTGGTAGCGCAGCTTTTCCAGGTTGAAATCGTCGCGGATGCCGGTGCCCATCGCCTGAATGAGCGTGCCGACTTCCTTGGACGACAGCATCCGGTCGAAGCGCGCGCGCTCGACGTTCAGGATCTTGCCCTTCAAAGGCAGGATCGCCTGATTATGCCGGTTGCGCCCCTGCTTGGCCGAACCGCCTGCCGAATCGCCCTCGACCAGGAAGAGTTCAGACTTGGCGGGGTCGCGTTCCTGACAGTCGGCCAGCTTGCCCGGCAGGGAGGCGATGTCCATCACACCCTTGCGCCGGGTCAGTTCGCGCGCCTTCTTCGCAGCTTCACGGGCGGCGGCGGCGTCGATCACCTTCTGGATGATCATCTTGCCGTGGCCCGGATTCTCTTCCAGCCATTCCGCCATCTTGTCGGCCATCAGGCTTTCGAGCGGCTGACGGACTTCGGAGGAGACCAGCTTGTCCTTGGTCTGGGACGAGAATTTGGGATCGGGCAGCTTCACCGACACGATCGCGGTCAGGCCTTCGCGCATGTCCTCGCCGGTCAGGGACACCTTCTCCTTCTTCAACATGCCGGATTTGTCGGCATAATTGTTGAGGGTTCGTGTCAGCGCCGCGCGGAAGGCCGCAAGGTGCGTGCCGCCGTCACGCTGCGGGATGTTGTTCGTGAAACAGAGGACGTTCTCATAATAAGAATCGTTCCACTCCAGCGCGACGTCGATGGTCACGTCGTCGCGGCTGCCCGAAATCGCGATCGGATCGGGCATCAGCGGCGTCTTGTTGCGATCAAGATATTTCACGAAGGCCGCGATGCCGCCCTCATAAAATAGTTCGACTTCCTTCTTCTCCTCATGCCGGGCATCGGCCAGGAACAACCGCACGCCGGAGTTCAGGAAGGCCAGTTCGCGGTAGCGATGCTCCAGCTTTTCAAAGTCGAACTCGGTATGGTTCTTGAAGGTGCCGCCGTCGCCGGGGGCCTTTTCGGTCGAGGGAAGGAAGGTGACCTTCGTGCCCTTCTTGCCTTCGGGAGCGTCCCCAATGACCTTGAGCGGTGCGACGGCATCGCCATAGGCAAAGCGCATATAATGCTCCTTGCCGTCCCGCCAGATGTTGAGGTCCAGATATTCGCTGAGCGCGTTCACGACCGACACGCCAACGCCGTGCAGGCCGCCCGACACCTTGTAGGCATTGTCGTCGGATGTGTTCTCGAACTTACCGCCCGCGTGCAACTGGGTCATGATGACCTCGGCCGCAGACACGCCTTCTTCCTTGTGAATGTCGGTAGGGATACCGCGGCCATTGTCTTCGACACTGACCGACCCATCGGGATTGAGCGTGATCAGGATGCGGTCGCAATGTCCGGCCAGCGCCTCGTCGATCGCGTTGTCGCTGACCTCGAACACCATATGGTGCAAGCCCGAGCCATCATCGGTATCGCCGATATACATGCCGGGCCGTTTGCGCACGGCGTCCAGGCCTTTCAGGACCTTGATGCTGTCGGCGCCATAGGCGTTGGTGTTGGGGCTGTTTTGACTTTCCTCGCTCATGCCTGAGCATATAGGGAAAGCCCCAAAGAAACTAAAGCGAAACATGCCGACTTCCGCTTGAGGATGGGCCGGTCTATCAGGGGCGCATGCGCGCTATCATCCCCCTGTTTCTGATGCTTGGCGCCTGTTCCGATAGCAGTGATGTGCTGGAGCAGTTGCCCAACAGCTCCATCGCCGGAGCACCGCGCGATGACATGCCCGAAACCCAGTTGGGAGCGAAGATCACACGCCCTGTCACCATTGGCGAGGATGGCCCGCGACTGGATGCCTGTGCCGCCATGGGGCAGGCGGTGCGCGTCGGCGCTCAGGGCCTGGCGATCCGTGCTGCGCCTTTTGCCGAGGCGCAGGAGGTCGGACGTCTGGCGGAAGGGGCGAGAGCCCTCGTATGCACCCGCAGTCTGGACCAAAAGTGGCTTGGGGTGGTCGTCGTGCCGCAGCCGCCGACCGATTGCGGCCTGTCCGAGCCGGTTGAGCGGAAGCAAGCCTATGCCGGGCCGTGCCTTAGCGGCTGGGTGTCGAGCGCGTCGATCCGGTTGGTGGCCGGTTGATGCACTGAATATATTGGCCTTTTACAAAATAGCCTGTGGTTTCTAAGTGGACTTCTGTTTCTGATCGGAAAGAGTCGCGTCCATGTCCAATTCTGCTCTTCGTTCGCCCTCGCTGCTTCGACTGCTGGGTGCTTGGCGGGTCGCCGAGAGCGCCGAACCCGCCTATCGCCAACTGGCCGATGCACTGCGGATGCTGGTGCTGGATGGCCGGGTAGGGCTGAACGTGCGACTGCCGGGCGAACGGGAACTGGCCGCCGCGCTGGGCCTCAGCCGGACAACGATCGCGGCTGCGTTCGACCGGTTGCGCGATGAGGGCTATCTGGAAAGCCGTCAGGGTTCGGGCAGCGTCACGCGTCTGCCGCCCGGCCGGATACATCCCGAACCGCCTGAATTGGACCTGCCCATTGGCGGGAACATCCTCAACTGGACTCATGCCGCACTGCCCGCCGCGCCGGGGGTAGGGCGCGCCTGCCAGGCGGCGGTTGAAGCCTTGCCGGCCTTTCTGGGCGACCTCGGCTATGATCCGCTCGGCCTGCCGCCGTTGCGCCGCGCGATCGCCGCGCAGTTCGAACGGCGCGGCTGCCCCACCAGTCCAGACCAGATCATCGTCACCAACGGCGCACAGCAGGGCTTTGCCTTGTTGCTGCAATGGCTGACGGGGCCGGGCGACCGGGCCGTGATCGATCATCCGACCTATCATAATGTCATTCAGGCGTTGCAGCGCGCGCATGTCGTTCCGGTGCCCGTTGGCCTTCCCGCGCAAGGTTGGGACATTGACGCCATGGAGGCGGCGTTCCGCCAGACAAGCCCGCGCTTTGCCTATGTCATCGCGGATTTTCACAATCCGACCGGCCGCAGCATGGACCCCGCGACACGGCGCGCCTTGGTCGCAGCGGCCACGCGTACGCACACGCCACTGATTATCGATGAAACCATGGTGGCGATGGGGCTCGACTTTCCCGCCCCGCCACCGGTGGCGATTCATGACCCGTCGGGGCGTCATGTCATCACCATGGGATCGGCGAGCAAGATCTTCTGGGGCGGACTGCGCGTCGGTTGGATTCGCGCCGATCCGCAGACGATCGCGGCGCTCGGCCGCCTGCGCACGACAATGGATATGGCCAGTCCGGTGGTGGAGCAGCTTGCCGTCGCACAGTTGATCGACAGCGATGAGGGGTTGGGACCGCGGGCAGACCTGCTGCGGTCCCGTCGGGATCATCTGATCGGCGAGATCGACAGGCATCTGCCGCACTGGCGTGTCGAATCGCCTGCGGGCGGGCTTTCGCTCTGGGCCGAGCTACCGCGCGCCGAAGCGACTGCCTTGGCCGCGATCGCCGAAAGTCATGGTGTGCGGGTTGCGCCGGGTCCGCGTTTTGGTGTTAGCGGCGCGTTCGAGCGCTTCCTGCGCCTGCCCTTCACGCTGCCTGAGGAGCAGCTGACGATCGGGGTCGAGCGGCTGGCCGAGGCTGATGCACGGCTCCACGCCCGTCTGCCGCGCGGGCGCGATTCGCTGGCGGCGGCGCTGGAGGCGGACCGGCTGATTTAGGGGGAGCATTCTCCGCCGGGTGCCGTCATCCCAGCGAAACCTGGGATCTCGGGCCTGCTTGCGCACCCTATCCTGAGATACCAGCGTTCGCTGGCATGACGGAATAAACCAAACAAAAAGGGCCGCGCAGGATATCTCCCGCGCGGCCCCTTATTTCTCTCGACGGCGCTTACGCGGCCTTCTTGTCAGCCTGATAGCGCTCGATTGCTTCCAGCGTGATGCGGCGCGCATCTTCCGCGCCGCCCCATGTGCCGATGCGCACCCACTTCTGCTTTTCCAGATCCTTATAGTGGGTGAAGAAATGCTCGATCTGCTCCATCACGATGCCGGGCAGGTCGTCCTTTTCATCGACGTCGCTATAATAGGGGAAGGTCTTGTTGTCGGGAACGCAGACCAGCTTTTCGTCGCCACCCGCTTCATCTTCCAGATTGAGCACGGCGATCGGACGAGCGCGCACGACCGACCCGGGCACGAAGGGCGAGCGGGCGATGACCAGCGCGTCCAGCGGATCGCCATCAGGCGACAGGGTGTGCGGCACGAAGCCGTAATTGGCCGGATAACGCATCGGAGTATGCAGGATGCGATCGACGAACAGCGCGCCCGACGCCTTGTCGAATTCATATTTCACGGGTTCGCCGCCAATCGGCACTTCGATGATGACGTTCAGGCTGTTGGGCGGATCGTCCCCAACCGGGATCAGTTCGATATTCATGGACTTCAAGCCTTTTGATGCAAATTGGCGTTGCGGGTGATTATGTCCTTGGTTTGAGCAGCCGATCGAGGCTGCCTTCACCCTCTCCTGATTTTTCGAGGCGCGGATAGCGCAGGCCGCCGGAATAAGCGAGCGTCAAAGTGCGGTAATATCTGTCCTGCTTGACGATGATCTGCATCGGCTTGGCGGCCTTCAGCGCTGCCTTGAACACCTCGCCCGAATATTCGTCCCCGTTGATCGCGACGATCTTCGTGCCTACCGCCAGCCCCGCCTTGAACGCGGCGCTGTCCCAGACGACGTTGGAGACTTCGCCGTCGCCCTTGACGATCAGGCCAACGCCGAAGCTCTGGTCGATATTCTTGCCCTCGGCGGCCTTGGTGAAGGCGTTTGGCGTGTCGCCATAGACCAGCTTGTAGCCGCCCATGGCAAAGCCGCCCTTGGGCGTCTCGCGCGTCGTGCTATCGACATATCGCGCGAAGAATCCGGCCCAGTCATAGGGCGCAACCCCGTTCAGCGTCTTGATGACATCGTCGCGATTATAGACGACCTGACCCCAATCGCCGGGGTTTATGCCAAAGAAAGCCTTGGCGAAATCGTCGAGGCCCTTTGCCCCGCGCGTCTGCCTGCGGATGATCGCGTCCGCTTCCAGCCAGATCATCAGCCCTTCATTATAATAGTCCTCCGACCGCTGCCAGCTCGTCCAGCCCTTGGGACGGCGAGCGGAAATGATCGGATCGTGGGTGGTATCCTCCATCGGCCGCCACTCGCGCCCGCGCGTCGTGTCGAGCTTGGCCGCGATATGAGCATAGGCGTCCAGCGTCTCCTGTTTGGAAAACAGGCCCGACCGCGCGCCCAGCACATAGCCCCAAAATTGCGTCTGCCCTTCATAGACCCACAGCAGATTGTCCTGCATCGGCACGTTGAAGTCGGGCGTCCACAGCAGGTCCGGGCGGCGGAACTTGCCGTCCCAGCTATGGGTGAACTCATGGGGCAAAAGGTTGCGATCGAGCAGCGCCTCGCCATCCCCCCATTTTTTGAAATAGCCCGGCTCGACCTGATTCTCAGAAGATCGGTGATGTTCCAGGCCTATGCCGCCCATCTCGTCGGTGATGGCGAACAGGAAGTCATAATGATCGAAATGATAGGTGCCGAAGAGGGCGCCCGCTTCATCGACCAGCTTCTTGTGCCTGGCGATCTGGTCTGGCTTGGCCTCCAGCTCGTCGGCATCATCGGCGACGATATTCAGCGTAACGTTATGGCCCAGGTCCACCGGCTTGAAATAACGCCCGGCGAATACCGGCGAATCCTGCAATGCTTCATAGTCGATCGTTTCATAAGCGACGGTCGATCCGGTCTTCCGCCCGCGCAGCGCGGTGGCCGCCTGCCAGCCATCGGGATAGGTCACCGTGGCCTGAACCGGAATCTGCCTAGTATAATAGCCTGCGGGATAGAGCGAAACCGACTCCCACTGGATATTCAGCATCTTGGGCGTGACGACGACGCGCCCCTGACTGGACTGCGTGGCCGACAGAAACTGGAAGGAAGCGGTGATTTCTCGCGTGCCCTGCGGTACGTCGACGACGAATCCGTAGACGTTGAGTGGATCGCGCTTCCAGCCGACCGGCTTGCCATCGGCGGTGAAGGTGAGGCCGCTGATCTTCTCGATCTGGCCACGCGGCGCATGGTTGCCCGGCAGCCATTCGGGCACCAGCAGGGTCATTGGGCCGCTCGACGCGACGGGGATATGCTCCTTCACCCGGAGGATTCGTTGAGTCGTGTCGGTCGCGTCCACCTCCAGCCTTATGGTGCCGCCGGGGTAGGGGATGTCGCGCGGCGCGGGGCTGGCGTCATTCACCGGCAGGGCAGCGGGCCTTGACCTTACGGCATCCTGAGCGGCGAGCGGGGTGATGATGGCTGTGGAAAGCAGGAAAGCGGCAGCAAGGCTGCGGATCATGGCTGTCTCCGTGAAAGACGTGGCAGGAATTGCCTCATGAACTCAGCATGACGAACCAAAATCTATGCGTCCACCGCGAAGAACAGCGACGAAATTATCTGACAAAAAAAGCGCGTTTCCTTGAGCCTTCTTTGCCGTTAAAGGCGCATCCCCATGGCGAAAATTGAAACCCCGCGCCCGGTGCGCGGCACGCAAGACATGCTGGGGGGCACGGCGGAAGCGTTCCAGGAACGTTTCGCCCATGTGGTCGCGACCTTTGAACGGGTCCGCAGGCTCTATGGCTTTCATCGCGTCGAAGTGCCGGTCTTCGAAGCAACGGCGGTGTTCGCCCGGTCGCTTGGCGAAAGCACCGACGTCGTTTCCAAGGAAATGTACACGTTCGACGATCGTGGCGGCGACAGTATAACCCTGCGTCCCGAGTTCACCGCCGGCATCGCACGCGCCTATGTTACCGAAGGCTGGCAACAATATTCGCCGCTCAAAGTGGCAACCCACGGACCGCTCTTCCGCTATGAGCGCCCCCAAAAGGGCCGTTTCCGCCAGTTTCACCAATTGGATGCCGAGATCATCGGCGCGGGCGAGCCGGGCGCGGATGTCGAATTGCTGGTCTTTGCCGACCAGTTGCTGCGCGAGCTTGGCGTATCCGATGGCGTCACTCTGAACCTCAATACGCTGGGGGACGCGGCCAGCCGTGACGCGTGGCGCGCCGCGCTGGTCGCCCATTTCGAGGCGCATCGCGATCAGCTGTCGGAGGACAGTCTCGACCGTCTGCATCGCAACCCGCTACGCATCCTCGACAGCAAGGACCCGCGCGACCGCCCCGTGGCGGACAGCGCGCCGGATATCGACGCTTATCTGACCGATGAAGCGCGCGACTTCTTCGGCAAGGTGACGGCGGGCCTTGATGCGGCGGGCGTGGCGTGGGAACGCGATGCCCGTCTGGTACGCGGCCTCGATTATTACCGTCACACCGCTTTCGAATTCATCACCGACCGGCTCGGCGCGCAGGGCACCGTGCTGGGCGGAGGCCGCTATGACGGGCTGATCGAAAATCTCGGTGGTCCCTCGACCCCGGCCGTCGGCTGGGCTGCGGGGATAGAGAGGCTTGCGATGCTGATCGATGCGCCGGAACCTTCCGCGCCCGCAGTGGTCATGATCCCGCTGGGCGAGGCGGCAGAAGCGAAGGCGATTGGCCTGGTCGCTGATCTTCGCCGCGCCGGGATTATGTGCGACATGGGTTTTCGGGGGAATATGAAGAAGCGGATGCAACGCGCCAATGCTTCGGGTGCCGCTTGGGCGGTCATCATCGGCGACGATGAACTGGTTCGTGGCGAAGCGGGTTTGCGCGACCTGCGTTCGGGTGAACAGCAGGCCGTGCCGCTGGCCGATCTAGTCGGGAAGCTGACGGCTCTTTGATGCAAATCTCCGCCGAACGCATCGCGCAGATCGAGGCGCGCCGGGACGAGGTGCAGGCGTCGATGACGCGCGCCGACCTCGCGCCCGAGGAGTTCGTGCGGCTGTCCAAGGAATATGCCGAGATCGAGCCGGTAGCCCGCGCCGCCCATGAGGTGCGGCGGCTTCGGCAGGAGCTTCAGGCGCTCGAATATATGGCGGGCGGCGATGGTGCCGAGGCGGATGCCGCGATGCGCGAGATGGCGCAGGAGGAAATGCAGCTGATCAAGAGTCAGCTGCCGGATGCCGAACGCGCCCTGGCACTTCAACTGCTTCCCCGCGACGCCGCCGACGCGCGCCCGGCCATGCTGGAAATCCGCGCTGGAACGGGTGGCGATGAGGCCGCGCTCTTCGCCGGTGACCTTTTCCGCATGTATCAGCGCTATGCTGATGCACAGGGCTGGAAGATGGAGATGATCTCCGCCAATGCCGCTGAAGTCGGCGGCTTCAAGGAAGTCGTCGCCAGCATCAACGGCATCGGCGTTTTTGCCAAGCTCAAGTTCGAAAGCGGCGTCCATCGCGTGCAGCGCGTGCCCGTCACCGAAAGCGGTGGGCGTATCCACACCTCTGCCGCGACCGTCGCGGTGCTGCCTGAACCAGAGGAGGTCGATGTGCAGATCGCCGACGGCGACCTCAAGATCGACATCTACCGGGCATCGGGCGCAGGCGGGCAGCATGTGAACACGACCGACAGCGCCGTGCGTATCACGCACTTGCCGAGCGGCATCGTGGTGACGCAGCAGGACGAACGATCGCAGCACAAGAACAAGGCCAAGGCCATGCAGGTTCTCCGCGCCCGGCTTTACGAAGCGGAGCGGGAACGAACGCAGAGCGAGCAAGCGGGTGCGCGCAAGGCGATGGTCGGGTCAGGCGACAGGTCCGAACGCATTCGCACCTATAATTTCCCGCAGGGCCGCGTGACGGATCACCGCATCAACCTGACCTTGCACCGGCTGCCGGAAATATTGGAAGGGCCGGGGCTCGCTGAAATCATCGACGCGTTGATCGCCGAGGATGAGGCCGCGCGCCTCGCTCAACTGGACGGCATCGGGTGAGCATCGCCCAGGCGCTTCGCGATGCGGCTGCCCGGCTCCAAAATGTCAGTGATACAGGGCGTCTCGACGCGGAACTGCTCCTCGCCCATGCGCTGGGCATCAGTCGCAATGAATTGCTACTTCGCCAGCAAGACCTCACGGTGCCTTCCGGCTTTGGCGCGCTGATTGATCGACGGATTGAAGGCGAACCCATCGCCTACATCACCGGAGTGCGCGATTTCTGGACGATCAGCCTGCGGGTGACGCCCGATGTACTAATCCCGCGCCCAGACACCGAAACGCTGATCGAGGCCGCGATTGACCATTTCCAAGGCCGCGCACCGGCACGCGTCCTGGACCTTGGCACCGGATCGGGCGCGCTGCTGCTCGCGGCCTTGGATCACTGGCCGCAGGCGACGGGCATCGGCGTGGATAGCTCCACCGCCGCGCTCGCCGTTGCCCGGGCCAATGCCGAACATCTCGGGCTTGCCGGGCGCGCGGCCTTTCAACTGGGCGACTGGGCTGAGGGGATAGCTGATCGGTTCGACCTCATTCTGGCCAACCCGCCCTATATTGAAAGCAACGCCGACCTTGCGGGCGATGTGTTGCATGAACCTGCAAGCGCCCTCTTCGCCGGTGTCGACGGCCTGGACGACTATCGGCGTATCGCGCCCATGATCGTCCGGCTGCTGGCCGAAGGCGGCGTGGCGGCGATCGAGATCGGTCATGACCAGAGAAAAAGCGTGTCCGCCCTGCTTCATGAACAGGGACTTGGCGTGGCCGTGCGTAAGGATATGGCGGGACATGACCGTTGCCTGATCGTTACTCCTTCTCCATAGCTTTGAGCGCTCCTGATCCTCGTGCTGATCAGCCTGCGAACCGCACGCGCCGGAATTGCTCGGGGGCAAGTGAAATTTGCTTGGTTTATCCCGCCAAAGACACTACATGAGGAGCAGGGACGGCATTATCCTGAGGATCTGCTCTGTGGGGCTTAGCCGAGAAAAGGCCGTTTTCCCGCTCCTTCAAAGTCACGACGGCGCTGCTGCGCAGGCGCCTCTGGCAGCGTAAGGGCAAGGGCTATCGCGCAGCCCCTGTCCGGCGGAGCCCTACCCGGCCTGATAAGCAGGCCGTGCTTTAGGATAGCGACTGACCAATGTTTTCAGTGAATTATGGCAAAGTGAACGCAAGGACCAGCTCTTGATCAACAACAGGCAGGCCGGTCGCCGGAATCGCGGCCGGAACAACAATAACGGACGTCCCAGCGGCGGTAACCGGGGCGGTGGCGATAGCGGCAACCGGATTGACAACCGCGCACGCGGCAACGCGGTCCAGCTTCTGGAAAAATACAAGAATATGGCTCGTGACGCCCAGATGGCGGGCGACCGGGTTAATGCGGAATATTATCTGCAGTTTGCCGATCATTATTTCCGCGTGCTGGCCGACAATCGCGCCCGGCAGGAGGAGCAGCAGCAGCGCTACCGCCGACCGGAAGACAATGTCGATTATGAAGGCGATGATTTCGACGCTCCGGAATATGCGGGCGATGATAATCGTGGCGAGCCGCAGCAGCAGCAGCATTTCGAGCGTGGCTATGAAGGCGATCGTCGCCGGGATCAGCCGCGTGATCAGCAGGATAATCGCGACCGGAATCGTCGGGATCGGCCGCGCCGGGACCGCCCTGCCTATGAAGCAGCCGAACGACAGGAAATGGAAGCGCCGGAAGCTCCCGCGCCTGTGGTGGAGCGTTCGCCCGCGCCTCAGCCCGAAGCGGAAGCTGCGGCAGCGCCTGAAGCGCCCCGCGCCCGCCGGGGCCGTCCCCGCAAGGCCGATACAGCGAAGTCGGAGGGCAGCGAAGGACTGGATCTTTCCGTCCTGCCGCCATCGATCGCGCGCGCCGACAATGACAGCGAGCCCGCCGCAGAGGAAGCGCCGCGCAAGCGCACTCGCCGCGCGCGCCCGGCTGCCGAAGCGGCGGAATGATCTAAGCTGCTGCTTGAGAAAGGCGGCGGGATAGAAATAAAGGGAGTGGCGTTAGCGCCGCTCCCTTTTTCATATTCGACCAGTGGCAATTCAGCGCGTGGGCAAAATCCGGGGCCGATGCTGGTCGTCCAGCGCGACGAAGGTGAAGAGGCCGCTGGTAAGGTCGAACTGCTGCTGATCCGCCCCGCGCGTCGCCACCACATCGACACGAATGCCCATCGAAGTCCGCCCCCGGCGCTCCTCATGCGCATAGACCGTCACAATATCGCCCAGCAGCATCGGTGATATGAATTTCATCCCATCGATCGCGACGGTCGCCACTGCGCCTTCGGCCAGTCGGCCCGCCACGATGCCGCCCGCGATATCCATCTGGCTCAATATCCATCCGCCAAAAATATGGCCGTTGGTGTTGATCTGGGTGATGCCGGGAACCACCCGCAGAACCAGTTCACCCCTTTTTTCAGTCATCGATCGATACCTCGTCTTTCAGCGGGTCCATGACCTGATCGTCGTGTCCTGTCCCGCTCGACAGGAACACGAGCGCCATCAATCCGGTCCCCAGCATGAAGGTCAACCAAACCCCGATGATGGTGGCAAGGATCATGTGGAAGGGCATCGGTCCAGCCCATATCCGCAAGCAGACAAGCGCGACGCCGACGCACAGCGCGCCACCGACTGCCATCCACAACATGATGCGGCGGAACCGTCCCCATGCGGTTGCGGCAATCAGAGGATCATCGAGGCCCTGTTTATCTCTCATCTCTTTTCTTTGGGGAACGAAAGTGGGATCATCAAGGGACTGACACATAATGTCTGAACGGCAAGGAGACGGGGCATGACGATCACCGCGATTCTGCAGGGCAAAGGACGCGAAGTCACTCAGGTCCGGCCCGACGACAGCGTTCTTTCCGTGGTTCAATTATTGTCCGAACGGCGGATCGGCTGCGTCCCTGTCGTCGGTGACGGGCAAGTGCTGGGCATCTTTTCCGAACGCGACCTCGTCCATCAAATCGCGCGGGACGGTGCGGCCGTGTTGAAACGCAAAGTGAGCGAGGTGATGACTGCGCCTGC